>CAXUJE010000024.1:0-30387 GCA_964251035.1 uncultured Acetobacteraceae bacterium | reverse complement strand
CGCCCCGTCCCGCAACGCGCCGCCCTCAAGCGTTTCGGACGACAGCCAGCGCGGCTGGATGCCGATCTGGGTCAGGCGGTCCACCATCTGGCGCCGCGCCGCGCGCCAGGCGTTGTCGTCCAGCTCGCGCTCCGCATCGCGGTCGGACCAGGCGGCACCGCGGGGCCGCTGGTCCAGCATCCAGCGGGTGCGGAAGCTCGCCTGGGAGTACAGCAGGGCGACGGGGCCGGCGGCCGGATGGCTGGCGATCAGCGCCGGGGCGACGACGCGCAGGCCGGCCACGAGCGCCGCCAGCGCCCGGCCACGCGGACCCGGCTCGCCGTCCGGCCGAATTGTGTCGTTCAGCTCGTCCCAGACGATCAGGCCGCGCCCGCCGCGCAGCAGGTCGCGCCAGGCCGCGTGGTCGGGGCGCAACCCGGTCTCGAACACCGTATGGAGCGGGATGAGCGCCGGGTTCAGGCCGTGGGCGACCTCCAGCGCGTTGCCGGAGTCGTAGATCTCCATCACGTCCACCGCTTCGGCCAGCCGGCCATAGTCGTAGCCGCCCCAGCCGGGCACCTGCGCGCCTTCGAGCGCCGAGAGCGCGGTGGGGTCTGCACGATGCACGGCGTCCGTTCCCGCGCGGCCGGCGGCGGCGAACGCCACGTCCATCCACGCCTTGAAGTCGGCCCAGGCGGAGAAGTTGTCGTCGGTCCGGCGCATTGCGTCGTCCGTGAGGTCCGGCACGACCTGATCCCATGACTCGAAGCGGCTGCCCCACTGCCGGTTCAGAGCATCGAGGTCCGGGTACTGCGTCCGCAGCCAGGCGCGCATGGCGCCGAGCGAGGCCGGCGAGACGTCGAAATCCCAGTTGGCCGACAGGTCGCCGATCCCGGTCTCGTCGCCTAGGTTGTAGAACAGCGGGCGGTCGGGCGCCTGGCGGCGGACTACGTCGGCCAGCCGCGCCTCGATCGCATCGAGCCAGGCCGGGTCCGACAGGGCCGGCGCGCGCACGAAGACGCTGCGGTCCTCCGGCGCTTGCTGGCGGCGGGCACGCGCGGCGTCGAACAGCCAGGTCGCGGGCTTGCCTTCAGTGTAACGATGATACGGCGCGTAGAAGTCGGTGGCGATGTTCTCGACGAACCAGGGCAGGCCCGCCTCGCGCCGCACCGCGGCATCGGCCGGGTCGATCCGGCCGCCGGTGCCGCGCAGCTTCACGCCGCTGAAGCCCAGGCGGGCCAGCCCGGCCATGCCGGCCACCCCTTTGTCCTGCCACATGATGAGCTGGTAATCGTCCCAGCGGCTGGACTCGGCGGCTGCGGGACTTGCCAGGGCCGCCAGGACAAGCAGCGCCGCCGCGAGGCGGGGCGTCAACGGCCCAGGACCTGCCGCTTCGCCATGCCCAGCAGGCTGCTCACGCCAGCCTTCGCCTCGTGCAGCACCGCTCCCACGCGGTGGCGCCACACGCCGTCGCTCCGCACCTGCTCGTCGCCGGGCACGACGACGTTGTCCTCCAGCTTCGGCGTCTCGCTCGACCAGTCCAGCAGCAGCGCCGCCGGGCGGCCGGTGTCGTTGGCTAGGCGGTTGCGCCGCATGACGACGCGGGTGTCGCCGCTCGCCACCACCGCCGCCTGCCGCCCGTCGTTGCCGGGCGCAAGCTCCAGGACATTGTCCTCCAGCAGCAGGTTGCCGGCCGCCGCCGAGACGGCCAGCCGGGAGGTCTCGATCCGGTTGCCGGTCAGCTCGGTCTGCAAGGCGGTCGAGCCGACCTGGCTGCCCTTGACCCCGGTGAACACCGATTGCTGCACCTGGAGCACCGCGACCGGCCCGGCCAGCAGCGCCACCGAGGGCCGCTTGCCCGCGACGCCGCCGCCCTCGAACCGGCATTGCACGACCCGGACCCTCCCAGGTCCGCCGACGCCGGCAAGGACGCCGACCTCGTTGTTCACGAACTGCACGCGCTCCAGCAGCAGCGACTGCCCTTCCAGCCGCACGCCGGCGCCGTTGCCGTCCGGCACCCGCGCCCGCGCCAGGGTCACGTCGCGCACCACGGTGTCGTCGCCCTGGATCACCAGGATCGCCTTGGCGCCGCAGGTCTTGTCGGACAGCACGACGCCGGGCGTGCGCCCGGCCACGGTGACGCCGTTCGCGGTCAGGGTGGCGCAGTCGTAGTAGGTGCCCGGCTCGATCAGCACGGTGTCGCCGTCGGCCGCGGCGGCGATGGCGCCTGATGGCTGCTCGAACTCCTGGCCTGGCCCGGCGGCCAGGTCCCGCGCCGCCGCGGGCGCCGTGGCCAGGAACGCGGCCGTGAGCAGGACCGGCGCGAGCAGGACCGGAGTGATCAAGACTGGGCGCATCGCGCTCAGTTCGCCGCGGTCACTTCGCCATCGCCGTGCAGCGGCTTGACCCGGCCGGAGATGTGGTTGCCCCGCAGGGTCGCGTCGGTCGCGGTGAAGTTGGAGACGAAAAAGGTGTCGTAGCCGCCGTCGTTCTTGAAGGTGTTGTTCTCGACCAGGATTTCCCGCGTCGGCTGGGTCACGCCCTCCGCGCCGATCTCGATGGCCGTGCTGCGGTTCTCCGCCTGCGGCCCCTTCTCCATGGTGTTGTCGCGTATGACGGCGGAGCCGCCGTTGGGGATGTCGATCAGGTAGCTGGCCGTGCCGTTGGGGCCGTCGGTGATCGTGTTGCCGATGATCTCGGTCCGCAGCGCGCGGGACTTGATGTGGTGGCCCTGCCGCGTGTCGCTGAAATGCGACCCCTCGACGCGCAGCAGCTTGGAATTGCCGACGTAGATGGCGTGCGAGCAGGCCTTCTCGCAGGTGCCGTTCCGCTCGAACACGCTGTCGCGCACGATGACCGTCGAGCCTTCGTAACCCGTCAGGATGCCGTTCTGGTCGTTGATGAACCGCACGCCTTCGACCAGCAGCTTCTCGCCCTCCCCGCGGATGCCTGCGCCGTTCGCATCCGGCACGCGGGCGCGGGTCAGCGTCAGGTTGCGGATGGTCACGTCGGCGCCCGCGGTGATGAACAGCGCCTTGCCGCCGCAGGACTTGTCGGTGATGACGACCTTGTCGGCATCGCCCACGCCTTCCACCACCAGCTTGTTGGCTTCCCACGTCGCGCAGTCGAAATACTCGCCGGGGTAGATCTTGACGGTGTCGCCATCCCGGGCGGCGGTGGCGGCGAGGGAAGGCCACTTGTAGGCCTTGCCCTCCCCGACTTCGAGCACCCGGGCCTGGGCGCTCCCGGCAAGAATGGCGAACGTCCCTGCCAGGACGGCCAGTCGAGCGCATGACAGTCGGGCGCGTGATGTGGCCATGATGATGCTCCTTGATCCCGTCGATACACTAACGGACCAAACTCAAGGCCGCAACTCAAGTGCCGACGCGCGCGCTCGGCACCAAGGTGCAGCCGGCGATGCGCCATGCCCCGGCGGAGTCTCGCTCCATGGTATAGAGCGCCAGTTCGGGGGCGCCGTCCGGACCCACCAGCTCGACCTCCTGCACGACGGCGCCTTCGCCGAGTCGCAGCCCCGTGAACTCCACTGCGCGGGGCCGGTGCACGGCGGGGTAGGCGCGGCGCACCATGTCGAGGAAGCGGCCCGGCGTGCCGAACTGATCCTGGATGCCGGGGGAGGCGAAGCCGGAGGCGGCCTCCGCGTCGTCATGCCGGAAAGCGTCGATCTGCCGGGTGACCACGCCCTGGATCGACGCGCGGTCGGCGGCGGACAGGTCAGCCTGGGCCTGGGCAGGCCCTATGGCCGCGCAGAGGAACAGCAGGGCGGCAACGGCCCGGCGCACCGGGTCAATCCCCATCCGCGCCGCTGGACGCCAGGTGCAGCCCGGTCAGGGCGGCGCGGGAGCGCTCGGCCACGAGCGGCCCGGCCATCGCCCGCTGGAACGCGCGCAGGATCACCGGCGGCGCCAACTCCTCCGGCGTCAGGAACAAGCCCCACCGGCGCGCCAGCCCGCCCAGCGCCGTCCGGCTGGACCAGATCGCCATGGGCAGCGCCATGACCAGCCCGAACACCAGCGGCGCGCACCACGCCAGCATCGCCGCGTCTGTCTGCAGCAGCAGGAGCCAGCCCAAGCCCACCACCAGCGTGCCCCGCAGCCGCAGCCAGCCCTCTGCCCAGGACACGCCGCGGTTGTCGCGCGGCTGCGGGTCCCAACGGACCGTCTGGCCGAGCAGCAAGGCGGCGACGTAGCGGGTGTAGAAGACGATCAGCGTGGCCGAAATCCCGAGCGCCGCCACCTGCTCCAGCGCCGCGCTGGCAAGCAGGCGGGCGCGGCCACCGTAGGACCGCGCTTCCCGGTCGTCGAACAGCGCCGTCCCCAAGCTCAGCAGCTTGCCGGCATACAGCAGCGCGAGCGTCAGCACGGCCAGGGCGCCGTGCGCGGCCCCGCTGCCGAGCAGCACCGCAGACGTAAACCCGCCGCCCATCGCCGCGTCCAGCGTCGCCAGCGCCAGGAACAGCACCGCCAGCGGGCCGGAGATGTAGTGCAGCACGCCGTAGCCCAAGTGGAACCGACCGACCGGCCGCAGCCTCGGGTGGTCCAGCAGCCGCGCATGCTGCAGGTTGCCCTGGCACCAGCGGCGCTCCCGGCTGGCGAAATCGAGGAGGTTGGCCGGAAGCGCCTCGTAGCTTTCCGTCACTTGCGGCAGCACCCACACGTCCCACCCGGCGCCGCGCATCAGCCCGGCTTCCACCACGTCGTGGCATAGGATCTCGCCGCCGAACGGCTCCCGCCCCGGCAGGACGGGCAGGCCGCAATGCGCGACGAAGGGCGCGATCCGCACGATGGCGTTGTGGCCCCAGTAGTTCGCATCGCCCTGCTGCCAGAACGTCAGGCCCTCGATCAGCATCGGCGTGTAAAGCCGCGCCGCGAACTGCTGCACCCGGGCGAACAGCGTTTCCCGCCCCACGGGATAGGGCACGCTTTGCACGATGCCGACCTCGGGATTCGCGTCCATCAAGCCGATCAGGGTGGCAATCGTGCCGGCCCCCATCAGGCTGTCCGCGTCGAGCACGACCATGTAATCGTAGCTGCCGCCCCAAGTGGCGCAGAACTCCAGAAGGTTGCCCACCTTCCGGCCGGCATTGTTGGTGCGGCGCCGGTAATGCAGCGCGGGCACGCGGGCACGGAGCGCCGCAAACGCCTGCATCTCCTCCGCAGCGATGGCGGGATCATGCGTGTCGGACAGCACGAACAGGTCGATGTTCTGCATCCCCGTGGCAGCGGTCGCCTGAGACATCACCTCCATCGCGGCGAACACTGTACGCGGGTCTTCCTGATGGATAGGCATGACCAGCGCCGTGCGGCTCTGTCCGGACGGTGTCGCGGCAACCTGCAGCGTGCGGCCGGACAGGCGGGCCAGGAAGCCCAGCACCGCCGGCCAGCCAGTCAGCGCCGCGTACAGGACGTTGACCGCCAGCAACGCGAGCAGCGGCCAGCGCAGCGGATCGGCGACGCCCGCCGTCAGCCAAACGGCCAGCGCGGTGGCCAGCGCCGTGGACCCCACGACGGGACCGATGAAGGCCGCCCGCCGCAGCCAGCCCGGCGCGGAGCGGAGCGTGCTGACCCGGCACAGGCTTGCGGCCGCCTGGTCCATCACGAGCGAGTCACGGAGCGGTTGCATCTTCATTGCCGGTGCGGCCTGTACCCTGAGACGAGGTGAGACGGCAATGATCTTACCCCTACAATATGGCCGCCTAATGGCTGCCCGACAGCAGATCCAAGGCAGCGGCCGACGCCGTCAGGAAGCGTTCCGCCGGACGGCCCTGGCCCTCACGCACGGCGAACTCCCGCAGAGCCGCCGCAAGCCGGGCGGGTCCGCCGAACTGGAAGCCGATCTGGCTGCCATAGGCGCAGGACGCCGCGATCTTGCGCTCCAGCCCGGCCGCGATCCCCGGCGCGCACTCGCGCAACCCTGGCTCAATATGATCCGAAACCGCATTTGTCTCGCGAAGTGCGTAGGGCGTGTCCCGGTAGAAGGCAAGATGCCGCGGTGCCGCCTGCTGCACGGCCCGGATCATCTGACGATGGTCCACATGGCTGCCGAGGCCCTGCGGCGCCAGCACCAGGTCCGGCTGCACCTCCTCCATCAACGCCGCGATCCTCTCCGCGAGCGGACGCCACACAGCGTCGTCCGTATGGATCGCGCCGAACAAGGCCGCGGCGGATTCATAGCCCCGGTGCGGCGCTTCCGGCAGGTCGAGCCAACGCAGGTCGGCCACCCCCAGGATGGTCGCCGCCGCCCGGTCTTCCTCCCGCCGCAACGCCATGTAATCGACCTCCGGCCCGAGGCCTTTGTCGAGCTGGCAGGCCAGGGCGAACCCCGCCGCCGGCAGCACGGTCGCGGTGAAGGCCGTGGCCATGGCGCTGCGCCAGCCGGCGTCGGCCAGTTGCGCCATCAGCCCGCCACAGGAGAACGCGGCGTCGTCGAGATGCGGGGACAAGAACAGCGCGGTCGGCATCTACAAAAGGTGCGGCTCGGCACGGAAGCGGCAGGGAGTGACGGGCAGTTGCGGCGACCAGTCCAGGTCCGGCTTCCGCCCTGCAACCTCCGCGTAGACGTCCATGATCTGGCGGCCGACTTTGGACCACGAATACACCGCGCGGCACTCCCACAGCGCCGCATCCGCCAAGCCCCGGCGGAACTCGCCGTCGCGCAGCACGCGCCGCAGCGCCTCCGCCAGCCCGTTCCGGTCGCCGGGTTCGGTCAGCAGGCCATTCTCGCCGTCGCGGATGCAATCGACCACGCCGACAGACCGGCAGGACACGACGGCGAGCCGGGTCGCCATCGCTTCCAGGATCGTGTTGCTGAACCCCTCGGCATAGGTGGGGGACACGAAGATATCGGCGCGGCGGTACACCTCGGGCACGTCGGCGTATTCGACGTACCCAGTCATCTCCACTAAGCCCCGCAAGCCTAGCCCTGGGATGGCGGCGGCGGTTTCCTCGAAGGTCGGCCCGATGCCGGAGATCAGCAGCCGGAACCGGTCCCCAGTGTCCCGCAACTGGCGCGCGGCATCCAGCAGGTCCAGCACGCCTTTCCGCGCATCGACCCGCCCGTGGTACAGCATGACGGGCGGATCGGCCTCCGTGCGAGCCGGGTCCGGGTGGAACCGCTCGATGTCGACGGCGCCGGGCACGACCGTGAAGCGGTTCCGGTCGGTGCCGAGGCGCTGCACCACCTCGTCCGCAAAGGAGTCGCAGCCGATCAGCACGGCGTTGGCGTGGTCAAGCACCCGGGTCATCGCCAGCCGGTGCGTTTCGCAGCAACTGCCGACCCAATGCCCGTCGCCGCCCTGGATCGACACCACGTTGGGCACGCCGAGCTGGCGCGACGCTTCCAGCACCGCCCAGCCGCAGGGATAGCCGTACTGGGCGTGCAGCACGTCGAACGGCTGGCGCGCGTGCTCGGCCGCCACGGTTTCCACCATGGCGGCGACATCGCGCTCGAAGTCGCCGCCGTCCTGCTCGCCGAGCTGTTCCAGGCCGATGACGCGCACGCCGGGCACAGCGGGCGGCGGGCCGCCGCCATAGACTTTGCGGCCGAACGCATCGCCGCGGTACTGGCTGATCATCGTCACGTCATGCCCGGCCGCGACCAGCTCGCGCAGCAGGTTCAACGCATAGACGCTCATGCCGGAGATCGCCGGGAAGAATCGCCGGCTGACGAAGCAGATCCTCATGCGGCGGCTTTCAGATAGGCCAGCGAGGCCGGGATGATCGTATCGGCGCGGTGGCTTTCCCGCGACATCTCGACGCAGACCAGCTTCTCGAAGCCGACCGCCTGCAGGGCGCGCAGCACGCCGGGCACGTCCATGTCGCCTTCCCCGAACGGCAGGTGGACGTGGACGCCGCGCTTCATGTCCTCGACCGTGACGGTGCCGAGACGCGGCGCGAACTCCGCGACCGCTGCGGCCGGGTCGCGCTCGCCGGTGACGACGCAGTGCCCGGTGTCGAGCGCCAGCCGCAGCCCGGGGATGTCCAGCGCGGCCCAGTCATCGACGGTCTCGATCAGCATGCCAGGCTCCGGCTCCAGCGCCGCGACGGTGCCCAGGGCCTCGGCCCGGCGCGCCACCTGCTCAGCGCCGCGGCGCAGCCAGTCCCAGGCGTCACCGGGCTTGACCTCTGGCTTCGGCACGCCAGCCCAGAACGACATGGCGTCGGCGCCCGTCTCGGCGGCGACCTCCAGCGCGCGGAACAGGAAATCGACCCGGCGTGCCCGGCCGTCCGGGTCGGCGGTGAGCAGCGTCGGCTCGTGCTTCGCCCGCGGGTCCAGCAGGAAGCGCGCCCCGGTCTCGACGACGCAGCCCAGGCCCAGTTGCCGCAACCGCCCGGCCACCCGCCGAAGCTCCGCGGCAAAGTTCTCGGCGAATGGGTCAAGGTGATGGATGTCGAGCGTCAGCGCCACGCCGTCATAGCCCGCATCCGCAATCAGCGCCAACGCGTCGTCGAGCCGGTGGTTGGCGGCGCCGTTGGTGTTGTAGGCAAAACGCAGCGTCACGGCCGTTCCATCGCGATGGGCGCGCTATGCACCTCGGGTTCCCGATACAGCGGATACAGGCCGCCGACAATGCGGTCCACCGCCGCGATGTCCAGCCAGGGATCGCCGCCCAGACGCTCCGCAGCGCCGGGGGGCAGGCGCACCGGGGCGGCTCCGGCCGGCGCCGCACCGAGGCCAACCAGCGGGCTGCCGCGCTCCATCAGCTTGCGCACCCCGCGCTCGCCGATGCGGTGGTAGCTCATGGTCTCGACCTCCAGCCCCGGCACCACGGCCTTCACCACATGCACGCCAGGCGCGTGCGGCGGCGAGTAGTCGAGGTAAAGGATTTCCATGCCGGCGGAGGCGAAGCGCCGGGCCAGCTCCTCAACCAACCCGGTGCCGGACAGCGGGCCGTCCCAGGTCGGCAGCGTGTCGAACCGCTGCACGCTGCGCCGGGACAGCACGGTGTCGGCCAGCAGGGCTTTAAGCGACCTCTGGTCCAAACCCAGCCACTCCACCATAGCGCGCAGGCTGCGGCTCTCCTCGCCGCCCAGGGTGTGGTAGGCGCGGAACCGCTCCAGGTAGCCCGGCGGCGCCACGCCAGCGATGTCGGACAGCGGCGCGTGGCTGAACACCTTGCGCATCCGGGCGGCCGCAAACTCGAACACCGCCTTGCGCAGCGCGTGCTCGCGGTCGAGCGAGGCCGCCTCCCCCGCCGCCGTCACCATGATCGGGTAGGGCGCCCCCACTCCGTCCCGCTCCGCACCCACGCAATACACGTTGGCGGTGCCGAACTCGGTCGTGGCAAACTTCGGGATCACGTCGATGCCCAGCTCGCGCAGCCGGTCGAGCAAGGCCCGGGTGCGCGGGTCGGCTGGCCCGTCGCCAAGGTCAAGCGCGATGCCGCGGTCCATCGCGCGGAACCCGGTCCCGTTGCCGTCCCGCTGCAGCAGCTCGCACAGCCCATGCCCGATGGCGAAGTCGAGCGTCGGCCCGGCGCCCAGCCCGTTGGTGATCGGCGTCGTGAACGGCACGTAGCCCGGCGACAGGTCGCCCACCGAGCAGGCGGCGATGTCGATGGGCAGCCACACCGTCTCGCCGCCGGGCCAGCGGCGGCCCGGCACCCATTCCAGGGTGGTGTCGCCACCGACCGGGCTGCCAGCCGGCAGGCATAACGTCAGGGGGTCGGCGACATGCCGTGCGCCGACCTCGGCCCGCAAGGCGTGGAAGCTGGCGCGCTTGCGTTCCATGCGGTGGATTTCGGTCGCGGAATGCACCGCCTCCGCCAGCTCTCCCGTCGTGCCGATGATGGCGCCGTCGTCGTCCACGCCGTAGCCGACGCCGTGCGGCGCCACCCCATGCCAGCGCGTGCCGTCCCGGTTCAGGAAGATCGCGTTCCAGCAGGACACGCCGGTGCGGTCGAGCGGCGACAGGGAAAACAGCTCCACCCGCCCTTCGGGCATGGATGCGACGTAGGCGGCTGCGGCGTCGGGCAGCGTGGGCGGCAGGAAATGGTCTGTCATCGCTCGATCTGGGTAGGGCGGGTCAACGCCATGCTTGTGCAGTGTTATGGGGTAGGAGGCGGCGGCTGGGCCATCACCTGCGCCCGCAGCACCAAGGCCATGATGCCCAGGTCGCGCTCCGCGCTGAATGCGAAGGGCTGCACGCCCAGCACGGCGTCGGCAAAGCTTTCGACCTGGTTGAGGAACGGGGAGCGCTCGGCGCCGGAAACCGGAACGGGCTGCGCCACGCCAGTCGCCGCGTCGATCCACTCCAGCGTGCCGCCGGCGGTCTGTCCCATGGTGTCGGCCGCGACTGCCTGTCCCGCCGTGCCCACGACCTCAAGCCGGCGTCGCGGCAGGGTTTCCGGGCAGTTGTAGGCGACGTGCATCTGCACCATCACCCCGGAGCGCGACCGCGCCATCAGCAAGGCCCCGTCCTCCACGGTGTAGCGGTGCACGCGGGCCTGGCCGATCGCGGCCACGTCCACCAAATCCTCGTTCAGCAGAAAGGACGACAGGTCGAGGCCGTGCGGCGCCAGGTCCATCAGCGCCCCGCCGCCCGCACGCGCCGGGTCGATGCGCCAGTTGTCCCCTGCCCCGCCCGCCGCCCAATCGGCCGGCAGCCAGCAGGCATAGACGATGCGGATGGCCGTGACCGTGCCGAGCCGGCCCTCCGCGACCAGGGTTGCCAGCGTGCGGTGCGCCGCGTGGAACCGCTGGTCGAACGCGGTGGCATACAGCACGCCGGCGCGGCTGCACGCGGCGACCATGGCCTCGGCGTCCGCCAGCGTGGTCGCCATCGGCTTTTCGCACAGCACCGGCAGGCCGGCTTTGGCAGCGGCCTCGACCAGCGTGCGGTGCGCGTGGTTGGGCGCCGCGACGTAAACGGCGCCGAGGCCGGGCGTTGCGAGGAAGGCATCAAGGCTCGCATGGGCCGGCGCGCCGAACAGCTTGGACGCCTGCTGCAGCGACGCGGCGGAGGGGTCGAACAAGGCGGCCAGCCGCCCGTTGCGCGACGCCTGGATCGCCGGGCCGGCATAGTCGCGTGCCACCCAGCCGCAGCCGGCGATGCCCCAATTCAGCGTCACCATTGCTGCGGCAGGTCCAGGAGCACCCGGCGGCGGGCAAAGCGGTCAGTTGCGGCGTCCGCCCCGGCCACCGCCCGCTCCGGCGCGTCGGACCGCAACGGGTAGGTCGCCAGCGGCCCATACTCGCGCTCGTAACGCTCCGATGGCCACCGGATTTCCGGCCCGGCGTAAAGCGGGTTGCGGCGCAGCGCCGTCCCGGGCGGCGGCATGGTCAATCCGCCCGAGAGGGCGCGCGGCGCAACGGAGCCGGTCGCCCATGCCACGGCCGGAGCGTCGGCGACCGTGCCCGCGTCGCCCGGCACCGGCGCCCGAGCCTCGATCAACGCCTGGGTCAGCTCCCGGTCATCATACAGCATCGGCGTCCCAAACAGCGCGGCGTAGCCAGTAGGCGGAAGCGGGTCGCCGGCGGACAGGTTGTCCACCAAGGCGTTGTGCGCGTGCCCGACCAGCACGCGCCCATCCGGGCCGGCCACCCGCAGCATCTCGGCCGCCACGTGCGGCTTGTCCGGCAGGAAGTAGAAGGCGTCGTGGCAGAACACCAGCCCAGCGGACCCTCCGGCCAGCGGCCAGGGCGCCGCCGCGTCGAAGCACACCAGCCTCGCGGTCGGGGCCAGGTAGCGCCGGGCCAGCCACAGCTTGGCAAACACGATGTCCGCGCCGGCGACGAGGGGGGCGAAGCGGGCGAACTCACGTAGGTAGTGCCCAGCGCCGCAGGCCAGCTCGAACACGCAGGATGGGCTGTTCCAATGGGCTTCGGCCAGCGCCAAGCCGGACAGGAACGTCGGGTCCGACCAGCGGTGGGCGAAGTAGGTGCCAACGGCTCCGAACGCCAAAGTGTCCATTGCCGCGCGGAAGGTGAAATCCTCCGGCCGGCTCGCCAGCGCGGCCCGGTTATCTTCCGAGGGAGGGGGTGTGCGCGCCCAGTTATCCTGGTCGCCTAACAGAAGCACCAGTGCCCGCTGTGCGTCGCTTGCGTCCAGCGCCGCGAGCGCCGCGTCAGCCAGACTGCGACGGTCGGCGCGCAGGAACGGGATGTCCGAGACGACCGGCCAGCGTTCCGGGCCGGAGGCCAGTGAATGCGGCGTGTCCGCGGCCAGCGCCCGGCCGGACACCGGGCTGGACAACGCGCCGTCCGGCCAGCGCGTCACGGCAGCCCGGCGTCCCGCAGCACCGCCTGATGGAAGCTCTGGGTCGGGCCAGCATGCACCAGGTCCATGTCGTCCAGCGCCTGATCCACCGTGAAACGGGCCACCTGGTCATAGTGCCGCATCTGCAGCACGCGGTCGATCACGTCGGCCGCATGGAACGCCTGGCCCACTGGCGTCGAGGCGTCCGGGATGGCGGCCAGCGCAGCGGTGGTCGCCTCCGACAGCGGCGCGGGCAGGGTCGCGAGTTCACGCTCAAACAGCCGCCGCATCACCGGGCCGAGGTGGTCGCCCAACAGCATCTCCCCGGCAAACCCGCTGTCAGGCAGGCGCGCGTTGTGCAGGTGGTGCGCCATGCCGGCCAGGAACGCCGCTGCCGGGTCGGCTCCATAGCGCGGCGACAGGACGACTGCCAGCACCGCCACGACCATGCAATGGTCGCCATGGCCCTCGGGCGGCTCCAGGACGATGCGCGGCTTGCCCGGACAGGTCGCGCCGGCACGGGGCTGGCGGATCAAGGCTTCGGCAAACTCCGGCGCGGCCCCAAGCCGAAGCGGCTGGCCGAGCCGGCTTCGGAGCCGCGCTGCCAGCGCCGGGTCGATCGGGACCGACACCTCGTCGAAGGAGCGCGCCAGCACCTTGACCGCCTCGGCCTCGGTCAGCCCGGCAGCGAGCAAGACAGGGCGGTCGATGCCGCCGAGCCGGACCGCCGCGACCGCGTCGGCGGTGGCCAGCAACGCGACATCCAGCGGAGCCTGGCCTGCGAGCAGTGCGCCCCAAGCCCCACGGAACAGCCGGGAAGCCACGCCGTCAGGGCTGGACGCATCCCGGATGCGCTTGAGGTCGCCCAGCTCCACCGCAAGCGGCACGAAGTCGGCCAGGCTGGACGCCTGGCCGCTCACGTCATCCAGCACGCCGCTAGTCCACAGGTCCCATGTTAGGCGGCCAGCCAGTCGAGAAGCGCGCGTTCCTGCACCGGGAAGCTGTGCTCCTCCCGCTTGCCGGCCGGGGTCATGGGCGCCTTGAAGAACAGGCCAAGCTGCTCCTGGATGCCGCCACGGCCGCGCTGCCGGGCCAGGTCAAGCACCCGGGCGATCTCGATGACCAAGGGCGCCGCGAGGATGCTGTCGCGGCAAAGGAAATTGACCTTGATCTGCATCTTCTGCCCGAGGAAGCCGACGAGGTCGATGTTGTCCCAAGCTTCTTTGTTGTCACCGCGCGGCTTGTAGTAGCGGATATCGACGATATGGTCCTCGACGGGATAGCCGAGGATGTCGTCGAGTACCGACCCTTTGGTGTTCAGCTTGCTTTTCAAGCTGTCGGGATTGTCCAGCGCCAGGCCGTCGCGGTTGCCAAGGATGTTGGTGCTGAACCAGCCTTCCACGTACAGGCTGCGGCTGCGGAACGCCGGGGCGAGCACGGTCTTGATGAAGGTTTGGCCCGTCTTGCCGTCCTTGCCCGCGACAGGGACGTTGCGGCGCTCGGCCAGGGTGGTCAGGGCCGGGATGTCCGCGGCGAGGCTCGGCGTGAAGTTGCCGTACGGCACGCCCTCGGTGATCGAGGCGTAGGCATACAGCATGGCCGGGCTGATGGCTGGGTCGCTGCTGTCGAGGCCCTTCTCGAAGCCCTCCGGCGTGTGCAGCGCGCCGGCCGACTTGTCGGGCCACCGTTCGACCGACGCCAGGTTCACCACGACCAAGTTCTCGATGCCCGACGTCTCCCGGTCGCGGCGGATATCGGCGCGTAGCCGGTCCCCGGCTTCGCGGTGCGACTTGGCCGCGACCTTGTTGCCGCCGTCCACGTTCTTGCAGAAATCGACGCTGCCCACGGCGGGCCAGGGCGTCATCCCGCGCAGCGCCGACGCCACCAGCCCGGCCTGCTCGCCGTCAAGCACCCGATGCTCCCGCACTGCGTTCTCCAGGTTCTCGCCGTGCAGATCCCAGCCTGCGAAGTGCAGGTTGCGGTAGGCCGCAATCCCGGAAGCGCCCACGCCGGCCAGCGGCAGGCCCGCCATGTCGTTCGAGCCGGCGCGCAGCATCTCGATGCCCGCTGCCGCCGTGGTGGCGACGGCGCCGCCGAGGCCCACGACAAGCACGCCAACACGCCGTCCTGTCGTGGACACGTCTAGCCCGGTATCAGGCATCAGGATTTCTCTTCTTGTTGAGGGCCGCGCCCGGAATGGGGGCCTTGTGGTAGAGGGGAGGACATAAGCGGCGGAGGCAGCATGAAAAGGCAGTCATGTCCGCTTTGTGACAGTAAGAAAGCTACCTCGACTTCTGCCGGGGCCACGCGCCTTAATGCCGTTGCGAGAAGAAGTCGAGCCATATGACTGCGCCGTATGGCCGAATTTGGGCATGGCCGCGGCCGGCTCCTGACGGCTAGGCGCGCATGTCCGGGCCACTCTCGCCGTCCTCAGGGTCCGTGTCCTCGAGCATCTTGCCGGGAAAGCTGTGGTCGCCCGCATGCTCGACGACATCGTGCTCCAGCTTGCCGGCCGTGCGGTCCAGCACGAACACTTGACCGATCCCCTCGGACTTCGCCACCCTCCGGGCGGCGGACACCGCCTCGTCCAGCGACATTGCCGTGCCGTCGGCGCGCGCGGGCTGCGCCACCTCGGAATGCCCCGGTGATCCCGTCAGAGTGATTTCAGTCACGATCTTGCGAGGGTCGTCCTCGTCAAAGCGGCGCAGGACGATCACGCGGCCCGCTCGCCCCTCCGGCAATGGGTCATGCGGGTCCAATTTGCGGATTTCAACCGTGTTTGGCATGCGTGCTGTCTCCATTGCCCATAACGGACATAGCCGGAATAAGTTCATTCTCTCTTAACGGCAAATGCCTTGACGCTGCGAAGGTCAAGCGCATCGCCTGGCTGGTTGCAGGCTTCGTGCCGCTTTCCCCGGCCTGCCCGCGCTTTGCCGGCGACGGGGTTTTGTGTTCCAAGGCGCGGCAGGGCAACGCCCCTGCACGGCTGCACCGGGCCGGGGCGGCGCAATTTTCGCCAGAGGGGATTTTCCATGAGCGACGACCTCGATCAAACCGACGGCGCCGGCGGCAAGCACGCGGCGGCGCGGCAGCTGGCGGAACAAGCCCTGCGCGCCCAAGCCGCGGGCGACGAGGACGAGGCCGAGCGGCTGTTCGCCGCCGCCGAGCGGGCCGACCCGCAGGCGGTGATCGCCGTGCTGGAGGAGCATCGGGACAACCCGGCCGCTGCCGCCGTCCCAGGGCCACAGGATGATGCCGAGCTGGCCGCGGAGGCCCGCACCGTGGAGCCGGGTGCCGACGCGCCCAGCCGCGCCGGCGTGTCCGGCCGGGGCAGCGGGGCGGATACCCAGGGCACCTGACGGGCCCATCAATCCCAGGGGTCGCCAACCTATTGAAAAGCCCGGCATCGTGCGGCATATGGCCGCGGCACGATAACGTGAGCACGGCAGCCTGGGGCAGCACGGCAGCTTGGGAGAGATCGCAATGGACGACATGCAAGCCGAAACCCACGAATTCAGCGCGGAAGTCGGCCGCTTGCTCGACCTCGTGGTGCATGCGCTCTACTCCGACCGCGAGATCTTCCTGCGCGAGCTGGTCGCCAACGCCGCCGACGCCACGGACCGCCGCCGGTTCGAGGCGCTGACCGCGCCCGCCTTGGCGCTGCCGCCTGACGCCAGCGTCCGCATCGTGCCGGACAAGGCCGCGCGCACCATCCTGATTGCCGATCAGGGCATCGGCATGGACAAGGGGGAGTTGGCGGCGAACCTCGGCACTATCGCCCGGTCCGGCACCCGCCGCTTCGGCGACGCGGCGGCCGCTGCCAAGCCAGAGGAGAAGGTGAGCCTCATCGGCCAGTTCGGCGTCGGCTTCTATTCGGCGTTCATGGTGGCCGACCGCGTGGAGGTCACGAGCCGCCGCGCCGGGTCGGAGGAAGCATGGACCTGGGCGTCGGACGGCGCGGGCGCCTTCACGCTGGCCCCGGCTTCACGCGCCGAACCAGGCACGAGCGTCTTGCTGCACATCAAGCCCGACGCGGAGGAGTTCCTGGAGCCGATCCGGCTTGAGACCATCGTGCGCAAGTGGGCGGACCACATCACGGTGCCGATCACGGTCGCGACCGAGGGCGAGGACCGGCCCGCCAACGCCGGCACCGCGCTGTGGCGCAAGCCGAAGGCCGAGGTGACGCCCGAGCAGTACAAGGAATTCTACCGGCATCTCGGGCAATACGACGAACCCTGGGCTACCCTGCACTGGCGGGCGGAGGGCGCGCTCGAGTACTCGGCGCTGCTGTTCGTGCCCGGCGCCCGGCCGTTCGAGGCGGTGGAGGGCGTGCGCGAAAGCCGCGTGCGCCTGCATGTCCGCCGCATGTTCATCACCGATGAGGCCGGACTGCTGCCGCCCTGGCTGCGCTTCGTGCAGGGCGTGGTCGATACCGAGGACCTGCCGCTGAACGTCAGCCGCGAGATGCTGCAGGCGACTCCTGTGCTGGCGCGCATCCGCAAAGCGGTGACCAACCGCGTGCTGGGCGAGCTGAAGACGCGCGCCAAGGACGCGGACGACTTCGCCAAGCTGTGGGAGAATTTCGGCGCCGTCTTGAAAGAGGGCGTCTGGGAAGACGCCGAGCATCGCACGGAGCTTGCCGGGCTGATGCGCTTCCGTTCGTCTGCCCAGGACGGCTGGACCGGGCTGGACGGCTACGTCGAGCGCATGAAGCCGGAGCAGGACGCGATCTACATCCTGACTGGCGACGACGCCGACGCGCTCGCCCGGTCGCCGCAACTGGAAGGGTTCAAGGCCCGCGGCGTCGAGGTGCTGCTGCTGACCGATCCCGTCGATACCTTCTGGCCGGAACGGCTGGCCGAGTGGGACGGCAAGCCGATCCGCAGCGTGACCCAGGGCGGCATCGACCTGTCAAAGCTGCCGGTCACGGCGGAGCCGGAGGGCGAGGCCGCCGACATGGAAAAGCTGCTGCCCGCGTTGAAGGCGGCGCTAGGCAACGCCGTGGGCGAGGTACGCGCGACCGACCGGCTGGTTGACAGCGCGGTGGTGCTGGCGGCGGCGGGGTTCGGCCCGGACTTGCAGATGCAGCGGCTGATGCGGCGGCACGGGCAGGCGGGCATGGGGCTGCCGCCGGCGCTGGAGGTGAACCCGCGCCATCCGCTGATCCACAGCCTGTCGAAGCAGCTTGAGGCCGGGGCAGACCTAACCGACACGGCGCACACCTTGCTCGACCTGGCGCGGGTGCAGGATGGGGAAATGCCGTCCGACCCAGCCGCCTTCGCCCGGCGCGTCACCGCGGCCCTGGCCGCCTGACCATCCCCGGCGGCGCCACGCTGTCGGGGGGACGACTTGGTCAGTGCGTCGGCAGGATGGGCGGCGCGTTCGATGGGGCCCCGAGGCTGAGCGCAGTTCCCGCGGCGGTCGGGATGGCAAAGGTTTGCACCCCGTTGGCGTAGAGCGCCGCGCCCAGGACGACGTGCTGCGTGTCCACGTCCATCGAGTCGATGTACAGGTTGCGGTCCGTCGCAGCGGTCCCGCCCCAGGCGTCGTTCACGAAGGCTACCGACGCGGTGTGCGGCCCGGCTGAGAGAGGAACCAGGAAAGAAATCGTCTGCTCCTGGCCCAAGGCATGCGACGCGGTGATGGCCTGCGCCCCGCCGACCTGCTTCCCGTCGATGCTGATGATCGCCTGCGCGTCGCCTTGCCAGGAGTCCTCGGACAGGTTGATCCCGATATTGAACACGCTGCTGCCGACCGGCGAGGCCAGGCTCAACGCCGGACGGGCGGCCAGCGCCGTCGTCCCGGTCTGCGCCACCGTGCCGAGCGTCTTGGCCGTGCTGCCCAGGCCATAGGTCTGGTTGCCGTCCATCACCGCCGGGGTGCTGGTGGCGTTCCACACGGCGACGCCGCCCGTTTTATCGTTCACGACCGTGTTGCCGCGCACGGACAGGGCGGAATTCGGGTTGAGGTTGCCTTCCTCCCCGAACGCGATGATCACGGGGTTGGAGGTGTTCGCCCCCTGCTGGATCACGTTGCCCTGGATCAGCGCGTTGCCGCCCTGCGGCAGGTCGATCTCGTAGCTCGCGTTGCCGGCGTTGTTCTGGATGCGCGACCCGGTGATGGTCGTGTTCAGCGCCCGGCTCTTGACCTCGTGGCCGACGACGGCGTCGTGGATGTAGCTGTCCTGGATCGTGAGCTGCTTCACCGCGCCGACGTAGATGTTGTGGGTGAGGCCGTTGCCGTTGCCGTTGTGCCCGAACTCCGAGTTCTTGATGGTGATCGTGCCCTGGGCGTCGGCAGCGCCCAGCAGCCCGTTCTCGTTGTCATGGAAATACGAGTTGGTGATCGTGAGATTCCCCGCCTCGTAGCGGATGCCTGCGCCGTTCTTGTCGGCCACCTTGGCGCCGGAGAACTCGAAGTGGTCCACCGTCACGTCCGCGTCTGTCGTCAGGATGGCTTTGCCGTTCGTCGGCGGCACGGTGGCGACCATCTTCACCATCCCGCCCACGCCCTGCAGCGTGATCCTATGGGTGACAGTGGTGAAATCGTTCACGTACGTCCCGGCCTGGACGACGACCGTGTCGCCGTCCCGCGCGGCCGCGACCGCATCCGCGATGTGCTGGAACTGCTGGTTCGCACCCACCGTCAACGTTGCCAATCCGCCCCTCCCTGCCTACCCAGGAACTTTGCCCAGGCGCCCTGGGATTCACTTTTTCGTGATACCGGGTTTCGGGATGGTCGTCAACCGACTTCGAAACGAACGGCTGGTGGTCAGACAAATGGTTGCGGGAATCAGCGGACGGTGCGGAACCGCTCCACGGCGGACACCAAAGCCCGGCGCACGCCCGGTTCCAGCGCCGAGTGCCCGGCGTCAGGGATGACGGTCAACCGAGCGGCGGGCCAGGACGCCGCAAGTTCGAACGCGGTGCGCGCCGGGCAGATCATGTCGTAGCGGCCCTGGACGATCTCGGCCGGCAGATGGCCGATCCGGTGCATGCCGCCGAGCAGCCCGCCTTCCGGCAGGAACAGGTCATGGGCGAAGTAGTGCGCCTCGATCCGCGCGAGGCCCAGCGCCGTGCGGTCCTGCGCGAAGGACGCCACCGTGTCGGGACTGGGCAGCAGGGTGCTGCAGGACCCCTCGTAGACCGACCAGGCGCGGGCGGCGGCGATGTGCACGGCGGGGTCCGGATGGACCAGCCGCCGAAGGTAGGCGCCGAGCACGTCATGCCGCTCTGCGGGCGTCAGGTGGCCCACGAACGCCGCGTGCGCGTCCGGGAACACCGCGCCCAGGCCGTGCAGGAACCACTCGACCTCGGCCGGCCGGCCCAGGAACACGCCGCGCAGCACCAGGCCGTGCACCCGGTCCGGGTAGGACTGCGCGTAGGCAAGGGCCAGGGTGGACCCCCAGGAGCCGCCGAACAGCAGCCAGCGCTCGATGCCGAGATGGCGGCGTAGCGTCTCGATGTCGGCCACGAGGTCGGGCGTGGTGTTGTATGCCAGGCTGCCCAAGGGGCGGGAGCGCCCGGCGCCGCGCTGGTCGAAGATCACCACGCGCCAGAAGTGCGGGTCGAAGAAGCGGCGGTGCACCGCGCCTGCCCCGGCGCCGGGTCCGCCGTGCAGGAACAGCACCGGCTGGCCGTGCGCCGCGCCCACCTGCTCCCAATACATCACGTGCCCGCCGGACAGCGGCATGTAGCCGGTCTCGAACGGTCCGATTTCGGGAAACAGGTCTCCGCGGGGCATGCATCACAAGCTACACTGGACCGCGCGATGGCGGAACTGGCCGGCTGCGGGTAAATGGCGTCCATGAACACGGACACGTATCGCGGCTGGGTCGCGTTGGGCGGGCTGGCCGGGCTGCTGGCGGTGGCGGCCGCGGCCGGGGCGGCGCACCTGCCGATGGAGGCCGGCGAGGCCCGCGCCATTGCCAGCGCCGTGCAGATGCAGGGCTGGCACGCGCTCGCGCTGCTGGGCTGCGGCCTTTGGGGCGCGCGCGGCGGCGGGCTGACGCATGCGGCGGGCGCGGCGTTCGCGCTTGGCGCGCTGCTGTTCTGCGGCACGGTCTATGCGGGCGCTTTCGGCGGCCCGCATCTGGGCGTGCTGGCGCCGGTGGGCGGCAGCTTGCTGATGCTCGGCTGGGCGCTGCTGGGCCTGTCCGCGCTTCGCCGCCGTTGACCGCCCCTTGCTGATCGGCAGCGCCTATCTAGCGGCCGAGGGGCTGGAACAGCCGCTTTCAGCGGAACTTGCGCGGGCCGGGGTGACGGTCAGCGCCTGGCACGGACGCCTGGCCCTGTCGCCCGATCCACCCTATGCCAGCGCTTGGGCGCTTGATGTCTGGACCACGCCGCGGATGCACGCGATCACCTCCGTCAAGGATGCGGGCGACCGTCTGCGGGCTCAGCAACGCAACTGGTCTGCCTACCCCGCCCTGCATCACCGCCGCATGGCGCTGATCGAAGGCCACCTGCCCCCTGTCCGCGCCCGGCCGCTCCGTTTTCCTGAGCCTGCGCCCACATCGCACCTCGGCGCATGGACCCTGCTGACCCGCGACTGCCTGCTCGCCAGTCCAACCAAGACCAGTCCGTTCCCTTCGGGTGAGTGCCGCTTCGAAGAGGACCGTGTCGGCCCGCCCAACCGCGCCTACCTCAAATTGTGGGAAGCGCTCACCCGGCTCGGCTCACACCCGCGCCCGGGTGAGAGGTGCCTCGACCTCGGAGCATCGCCGGGCGGCTGGACATGGGTGCTGGCCAGCCTGGGCGCCTCGGTCCGGGCCGTGGACAAGGCGCCCGTTGATCCACGCATCGCTGCGATGCCTGGAGTGGAGCCGGTCGTCGAAAGCGCCTTCACCTTGGCTCCGGAACCGGTGGACTGGCTGGTCTGCGACGTGGTCGCCTACCCCTCACGGCTGCTGGAGCTGCTTAGGCGCTGGATCGCTGCCGACGCCGCTCAAAGGATCGTGTGCACGGTCAAGTTCCAAGGCGAAGCCCACTACGCGCTGGCGGACGAGTTTGCCGCCTTGCCGAACAGCCAGTTGCTGCATCTGTTCCACAACAAGCACGAGCTGACGCTCCTGCGGAGCAGGCCGGTGCCTTGAATGGCTTCAGGACTTATCGGTGGCCCGGGGCGTCGTCTCAGCCGCTTTGCGGTCGTCGTTGGGCAAGGCTTTCGCCTCGTGGTCCTCCATCCCCTTCGGAATGCCGTGCGGCGTTTGCCCGGTTGGGTTGTGGTCGGGGCTGGCGCCCTCAGGGGGCGGGTCGTCCGTTTGCACTTTCGGCTGGTTCATAACCGGAAAACGCGGACGAAGCGGGGCAGTTGCCTTAAGTCAACGCCTGAGTCACCACGTCGCACACCCGCTCGGCATCGGCCATCGACAGGTCCGGGTGGATCGGCAGCGCCAGGATGCGGGCGGACAAGTCGTCCGACACCGGCAGCGCCGCGCCGTCATGGTGGGCGGCATAGGCCGGCTGCCGGTGCAACGGCAGGGGATAGTAGACCGCGGTCGGCACGCCCGACTCCCGCAGCGCCACCTGCAACCGGGTCCGGTCCGTCCCGTCCGGCAGCAGCACGGAATACACCGCCCAGGCGCTGGCGCTGTCCGGCACGCGGGCCGGGGTGACGACCCCGTTGCCCAGCCGACGGTCATAGATCCCGGCGATCCGCTCACGCACCGCCAATTCCGCGTCGAACACGTCAAGCTTCGCCAGCAGCACCGCCGCCTGCATCGTGTCCAGCCGTCCGTTCATCCCGGTGCGCAGGACCTGGTAGCGCGTCGTGCCCTCCCCGTGGCTGCGCAGGCTGCGGTACAGCGCGGCGCGGTTGCCGTCGTCGGTGAACAGCGCGCCGCCGTCGCCGTAAGCACCCAACGGCTTGCTCGGGAAAAAGCTGGTGGCCGTCACCTGCGCCTGCGTGCCGAGCTTTGCCCCGTGCAGCACCGCGCCGAAGCTCTGGGCGCAGTCGTCAAGGGTGAACAGGCCCTCCACCTCGGCGATCCGGCTCAGCGCGGGCCAGTCCGCCGGCTGCCCGAACAGGTCCACCCCCACCAGCGCCCGCGGATGGAGGCGCCCGGCAGCGCGGATCTCGGCCGCGCGGGCGGACAGGTGCGCCGGGTCGATCTGGAAGGTGCGGGGATCAACGTCCACGAACACCGGGGTGGCGCCCAGCACCAGCGGCACCTCGGCCGTCGCGGTGTAGGTGAAAGCCGGCAGGAACACCGCGTCCCCAGGGCCGATGCCCTCCGCCATCATCGCGATCTGCAACGCGTCGGTGCCGGAGCTGACGCCGACGCAGTGCTTTGCCCCGCAATAGGCGGCGAGCCGGCCTTCCAGCTCCGCCACCTCCGGCCCCAGCACGAACTGGCAATGCGCCAGCACGGCGTCCAGCCGCGGGCGGAGCACGTGGGCGATGCGCGCCTGCTGCGCCTTCAGGTCCAGGAACGGGATTGGGGCCACTTCACTCTCCAGGCAGGCGCACGCGCCCTGGCGCGCCGCCGACGTTGTGCTCGAATTCCGGGATCATGCGGCCCAGCAGCAACAGCGCCAAGCCGGCCTGCCCGGCCCGGCAGGCGGCGGCGACCTCGTCGATGGCCCGGCCGACGATGGCCGGGTCGGCGGTGCGGGGCGCCGCCATCAGCAGGCCAGGATGCCCGGTCGGCACCGGAGGCTCGCTGCCGTGGAACAGCTCCTCGAACAGCTTCTCGCCGGGGCGCAGGCCGGTGAAGCGGATTGCGATCTGTCCCGGTGCCGGCTCGCCGCCTTCCGCCGGGTGCAGGCCGGCGAGCCGGATCATTTGCCGCGCCAGATCGACGATCCGCACCGGCTCGCCCATGTCGAGCACGAAGATGCCGCCCTGCGCGCCCGTCGGCAGCGTGGCCTCGGCCATGCCCAGCACGCTCGCCTGCAGCACCAGGCCTACCGCCTCCCGCACCGTCATGAAGTAGCGCTGCATGTCGGGATGGGTGACGGTCAGCGGCCCGCCGCGCTCAAGCTGGCGGCGGAACAGCGGCACCACGGAGCCGGTGCTGCCCAGCACGTTGCCGAACCGCACGGTGACGCAGCGCATTCCGGTGCCGCGCCGCGCCGCCATGTCCAGCGCCTGGCAGTACATCTCGGCCAGCCGCTTGCTGGCGCCCATCACGCTGCTCGGGTTCACCGCTTTGTCGGTCGAGATGAACACCATGGCGGAGGCGCCCGCGCCGCACGCCGCTTCCGCCACGTGCCGGGTGCCGACGGCGTTGGTCAGCAGGCCTTCCAGCGGGTTCGCTTCCACCATCGGCACGTGCTTGAGGGCTGCGGCGTGGAACACCAGCTCGGGCCGCACGCGGTCGAACACCGCGCGGATGCGGGCCTCGTCGCGGATATCGGCGATGACCGTGTCCCGCGCCACGTCGGGCTGCGCCTCGCCCAGTTCCTGATCGATCAGCCACAGCGCGTACTCGCCGTTGTCCAGCAGCGTCAGGCTGACCGGCCCCAGCGCCGCCAACTGCCGCGCGAGCTCCGAGCCGATGGTGCCGCCCGCCCCTGTCACCAGCACCCGGCGCCCGTGCACCAGCCGCGCCATGCCGTCGCGGTCCAGCGGCACCTGCGGGCGGTTCAGCAGGTCCTCGATGGCGACCGGCGCCAACTCCAGCGTGCCTTCGCCCGCCGCCGCTTGCAGCGCCGTCGGGCGGGGGACGCGGCGCACCGGCACGCCCTCCACGTCCGCCTGGGCCAGCAGGGCCGCGAGCGGCGCGCCGGACAGCTTGGGCTGGGTGACGACCACGGCCGAGGGCAGCCGGCCCTCGGCACGCAGCCGGGCGAGCACGGCGGCGGTCTGGCTGATCGACCCCAGGATGGTGTGGCCGTGGATGCGGCGCCCGGCCTGGCCCTCCCGCACCGACAGCATCCCGACGACGCGGAACGCCGCCCGTCCCTCGCCG
Source organism: uncultured Acetobacteraceae bacterium (assembly GCA_964251035.1). Lineage (GTDB taxonomy): Bacteria > Pseudomonadota > Alphaproteobacteria > Acetobacterales > Acetobacteraceae > CAHJXG01. The sequence continues at coordinate 6,281 of CAXUJE010000024.1, read as the reverse complement.
TATTCCAGCGCCCGCAGGAACAGGTCCGCCCCGTCGCCGGCGCCGACCAGCAGCACGGATCGGGCGCCTGTCACGTCCCGTCCCGCCCGCTGCGCCATGCGCAGCCGATACACGACGCGCGGCGTGCCGAGCGCCACGATGAGCACCAGCGCATGCACCACCGGAAAGGTCGGCGTGGGCAGCGGGAAGCCGGACACGCCGAGCAGCAGCGCGAACAGCACGGCGCTCACGACGCTGCTGCCCACAAGGCCCACGAGGTCCTCGATACCCGCGAACCGCCAGTACTGCTGCGGCATGCGGAACGGCAGCCCGGCGACCAGCAAGGTGATCGCCCCCCCAGCCACGAACCACAGCGGGTGCAGCAGCCCGCCGCCGGGGTCGGCGACGTAGCGCGCCAGCGGCGTCGCCACGGCGGCGAGCACGCCGTCCAGCGCGACGTTCAGCAGGATGCGGTTGACCGAGCGTTGCGATGGCATCGTGCCGACCCTATAGCCCACCGCGCGCCGCTTAGCAGTCCCCCCTCTCTGGAACTCCCCTTGACCTCCGACGCCTTGTTGAAGCACCTGCTGTTCATCGCCGCCTTGGCGCTGCTCTCGGCGGCGCTGGTGCGGGTGATGATCGGCCTCGGCCCGGCGGACCGGCCGGACGCGCGCAAGGCGCACACGCGGGCGGTGCCGAAGGGCGGCGGCGTGGGCGTGGTCGCGGCCTTTCTGGTCGGCATCGCCGTGCTGTACCGTTACGCCGAGTTCTCCCGGCTGGCCGACCCCTATTTCCGCGGCGTGATCCTGGCCGCCACCGCCATCGCGGCCGTGGCGTTCCTTGACGACGTGCTGGACTGGCCGTTCGCCGTCAAGCTCGCGGCGCAGTTGGGCGCGGCGGTCCTGGCAGTCGGCAGCGGGCTGGTCGTTGCCGGGTTGAACCTGCCATGGTGGGGGCCGGTCGAGCTGGGCTGGGCGGCGGCGCCGCTGACGCTGGCCTGGATCTTGTTCGCGACCAATGCCGTCAACTTCATCGACGGGCTGAACGGCCTGGCGTCCGGCGTGTCGGCCCTCGTGTGCCTGGTGCTGGCGGCGGTCGCCGCGGCCTATGGCGGATGGTTCGTTTATTTCGCCTCGCTGCTGCTGGCGGCGGGGCTGCTCGGCTTTTTGCCGTTCAACTTCCCGCACGCCCGGATTTTCATGGGCGATGTCGGGAGCCAGTTCTGCGGCTTCGTGCTCGCGGTGCTGGCGGTGGCGGCCGGGCGGTTCCAGGGGGTGGACTTATCGGTGCTTCTGGTGCCGATGCTGCTGTTCGGCGTGCTGTTCGACGTGGCGTTCACCTTGGCGCGCCGGGCGTTGGCCGGCGACCGCCTGACGGAGGCGCACCGCAGCCACCTGTATCAGGTCGCGCACCGGTCCGGCATGGGCGCCACGTCGATCACCCTGGTGCATTGGGGGTTCGTGCTGTGGGGCGGGCTGTGCTGCGTGCTGTTCATCGCAGCCCAAGGAGCGGCGAAGCCGTTGCCGGTGCTGCTGGTGCTGCCGCCGCAGCTCGCTTGGGCGGCATTCGTCGCGTCCCGCGCCCGCCGCGTGTCGCTCGGCCGCTGGTAGCAGGGGCCCCGTGCTGGCCGTCGTCACTGGCAACCACGGTTGCGGCCCAGCAAACGAACAATCAGGCGCGATGTTCTACTTGCAGGTGCGTGCCGTTCTGATCTTTTACTGAATGGGCATCGCTGCCGCCGGAGGTATAGGCGGGCAACACAGCCCTGTCGCCGGCTTCATTTCAAGCCTGCCGATGTTGGCGTGTGCACGGACGTATGTCACGAAAGCGGTGTCCTGCGATGCGCCCTAAAGCCAAGCGTCGTTTCATTCAGTGCATTCAGCGCGGCGCTGTTGACTGAAGCGCCTCCGGTCATCACTGTATCAGTTTTGGCCTATAACATACTGGTCTTCAAACAATCTGCTTGAGGGCGGCGTGAAGCGCGGCTCGGCCAAGTCGCACCGGCCTCGCTTCGACAACGCAGCCCAATGCACAAGAGCTAGACCGCCTGAGCCTTGCGCGAGGGCTCGTTGGCGCCGCTGCTGGCCGCCGGCTTTTTCGCGCTGGCCGTCGCCTCGACCATGATGCCGCGCAGGTCGCGCAGGAAAGCCTGGCCCTTGAGCGTCCGCTGCACCAGCACGCTGCGGCGGTCCATCGGGTCCACCTTGCGGCGCGCAAGGTCCAGCTCGCCCAACCGGTCGAGCGCGCGGGTGATGGCCGGCTTCGACACGTTCAGGTCGGACGCCAGGCCGCGCACCGTATGTGCGCCGTCCTGCAGGTAGCAGGTCAGGAACACCCCAAGCTGGCGCGCGGACAGGTCGGGGCCATCGCGCCGCACAAGGGCAACGATGGTGTCGCGGAGGATGCCGACGGACTGGTCGGTCGTTTGATTGGCTGCCACGGTTTTTCGTCCTTTCAGGTAACGGGCCTTTCACTCGCCCAAGCAACATTCATCCGGAAACGGCAGATCGGTATCCCAGCGTCACCGAATCGTTTTTAATTGGTGACACTACGGATCGTTAACAGTGCTATGCAACAAATCCAGTACTGAAAACGATCACAGGACAGTCATTCGGCCATTTAAACGGCTTTGTTAACGCGATTTAATGTTTCGACCGCCGAAAACAGCGCGCGAAGCCCTAAAGCCTCCCCGCCCTCGGGCCGTCCGGGCCGGGTTTGGTCGTTCCAGGCGTACGTGTCGAGGTGCGCCCACGGCGTCCCCGGCGCAACGAACCGCTGTAGAAACAGCGCGGCGGTGATCGCCCCCGCCATCGGCTTGCTGGACACGTTGTTCAGGTCGGCCACCGGGCTGCCGAGCCAAGCATCGTAGCCCGCCCAGAGCGGCAGCCGCCACACCGGGTCGGCGCAGGACCGGCCAGCCGCCAGCACGGCGTCGGCGACCGCGTCGCCCTCGGCAGTGTGCGGCGCGAACAACGCCGGCAGGTCCGGGCCGAGCGCCGTCCGCGCCGCCCCGGTCAGCGTCGCCGCGTCGAGCAGCAAAGCGGGACGCTCGTCCGACGCCTCGGCCAGCAGGTCGCACAGCACCAGGCGCCCTTCCGCGTCCGTGTTGCCGACCTCGACGCTGAGGCCGCGCCGGGTGCGCAGCACGTCCAAGGGCCGCATCGCGTCGCCCGAAACCATGTTCTCGACGCAGCCGATCCGCACGGCCAGCCGCACCGGCAAGTCCGCCTGCATGACCATCCGCGCGAGGCCGAGCATCAGCGCCGCGCCGCCCATGTCCTTTTTCATGCGCAGCATGCCCGCCGACGGCTTCAGGTCGTAGCCGCCGCTGTCGAAGCAGACGCCCTTGCCGCACAATGACACCAAGGGCGCATCCGGCCCGGCGGCACCGCCCCGCCACGTGAAGCTCGCCACAAGCGGCGGACGCGCCGAGCCGCGGCCGACCGCGGCGACCGCCGGATACTCGGCCGCGAGCCGCTCGCCGTCCACGACCTGCCCCTCGGCGCCGAAGCTTGCGCCCAAGGCCCGGGTCGCCTCGGCCAGCTCGGCGGGGCCGAGGTGGTTGGCCGGCGCGTTGATCAGGTCCCGCACGAGCCAGGTCGCCCGCGCCGCCGACCGGGCCGCCTCGTGGCTGCCGGGCGCCCAGAGCTTGGCCATCGCCAGCTTGGCCATCGCCCGCGGCACCGTCGAATGCGCGGCGTAATGGTAGGCGCCGAGGCAGAAGCCCAGCACGGCGTCCTTCATGTCGAAGTCGCCGGGTTCCAGCCGGGCCACGGCGCCCTTCGGCAACGCCGTTGCCAGGCTGCCATGCGTGAAGGGCGTCCGGTCGTCGCCCAGGCCCAGCAACGCGCCAGCCAGGCCATCGGGACCCGGCAGCAGCGCCAATTGCCCCGGCAGGGCGGCGAATCCGCTGGCCCGCGCGAAGGCGGCCTGCCCAGGCGCCAGCGGCGCCAGAGCCGCGTCCAGCGCGTCCGGACGGACGGACCAGATCGGCAGCGCCGCCCCTTCCATATCCGCCCCGTCTGCACCCGTGTCCGCAAAGCAGTCCAGGTCGCGATCGAACATTCCCATGGCTCCGGCCACGCGCCGATTCGCGACAAGCCGCCTCGGGCGCCAACTGTTACCTTATGTTATCTGGCTTCGCCCAGGGGCAAGACGGGGAGCAAGAGGGGAGGCAAGACGGCGCGCGTGGCGTTCATGGGCCGTGGCTTGCCATCCAAAACTTGCAATCCGGCGGCAAAGGCCCAACCATCCCCGCATGTCGGGCTTCCCCTCCCGGGTCAAAGCGGTTCTCGGGCCCACCAACACCGGCAAGACGCACCTTGCCATCGACCGCCTGCTCGCGCACGCGTCGGGGATCATCGGCTTCCCGCTCCGCCTGCTTGCGCGCGAGAACTACGACCGCATGGTGGCGAAAAAAGGCGTGAAGTCGGTCGCGCTGATCACCGGCGAGGAGAAGATCGTGCCGCCCGGCGCGCGCTGGTTCTCCTGCACCGTCGAGGCCATGCCGCTTGACCGCGCCGCCGAGTTCGTGGCCGTCGATGAAATCCAGCTCTGCGCCGACCCCGACCGCGGCCACATCTTCACCGAGCGCCTGCTACATGCCCGCGGACTGGTGGAAACCATGTTCCTGGGTGCCGAGACGGTGCGCCCGTTGCTGCAGCGCCTGGTGCCACAGGCGGAGATCGAAACCCGGCCGCGCTTGTCGCAACTGGCCTACGCCGGCCCGGCCAAGCTGGTGCGCCTGCCGCCGCGCAGCGCCGTCGTCGCCTTCAGCGCCGGGGAGGTCTATGCCATCGCCGAGCTGATCCGCCGCCGCCGGGGCGGGTGCGCCGTGGTGATGGGCCGGCTGTCGCCCCGCACCCGCAACGCGCAGGTGCAGCTCTATCAGAACAAGGAAGTGGATTTCCTGGTCGCCACCGACGCGATCGGCATGGGATTGAACATGGACGTGGACCACGTCGCCTTCGCCCGGCTGAGCAAGTTCGACGGCCACCGCCCGCGTCGCCTGACCGCGGCCGAGGTGGCGCAGATCGCAGGAAGGGCTGGGCGTGGCATGCGGGACGGCACGTTCGGCACCACCGCGACCTGCCCGCCGCTCGATGACGATCTGGTGCGCGCCGTGGAGGGACATGAGTTCGAGCCGCTGGAGCAGCTTTACTACCGCAACGCCGCGTTGGACTTCACGACCCTCGACGCCCTGCTCGCCACCTTGACGGCAGCCCCGCCGCGGCCAGGCCTCGTGCGCGGACCCGACGCGACGGACCTGGAAACGCTGGAGGCGCTGTCCCGGGAGGAGGAGATCCGGGCCATGGCGCGGGGCCGCCGCATGGTCCGGCTGCTGTGGGAGACCTGCCAGATCCCCGACTTCCGCAAGCTGGCGGACGACACGCATACCCGGCTCTGCGCCCGCATCTTCGGCCACCTGGCGCGGGAGGGCACGCTGCCGACGGACTGGCTGGAGGGCGGGATCGCCGGGCTGGCCCGCACGGAGGGCGATATCGACACGCTGATGCAGCGGCTCTCGGGCGTGCGCATCTGGGCCTACATCGCCGCCCGGTCCGATTGGGTGCGCGACGCGCCGGCCTGGCAGGCCCGCACGCGGGAGGTGGAGGACCTGCTGTCGGACGCGCTGCACGAGCGGCTGACGACGCGCTTCGTGGACCGCCGGGCCGCCCACCTGATGCGCCGGCTGGAGGAGACCTGTGGGGAGGAGCTGCTGTCCGCCGTGACGGCCCGCGGAGAGGTTGTGGTGGAAGGCCATTCGGTCGGCCATGTCGGCGGCTTCGTTTTCCTGCCGGACCCGTTGGCGGAGGGGCAGGAGAAGCGCCTGGTCCTGCGCGCCGCCCGCCGGGCCTTGCGCGAGTGGATGCCGCGCCGCGTGGCGGAGCTGGAAGCGGCGGAGGACGTGGCCCTCACGTTGTCGCCCGATCACAAGCTGGCCTGGGACGGGGTGCCGGTCGCGCGGCTGCGGCCCGGCGCCAGCCTGCTCCGCCCGTCCGTCGAGGTGCTGGACAGCGAGTTCCTCGACGGCCCGCAGCGGGAGCGGGTGCGGGTGCGGCTGGCCCGCTGGGTGGCCGGCTTCATCGCCCGCGACCTGGCCGCCTTGTTCGCCGCCGAGGCCGCGGCCGGCCAGGACCCGGCGCTGCGCGGCCCGCTGCATCGCATCATCGAGGCCGGCGGCGTCGTGCCAGGCGGCGCCGGGCAGGACATCGCGCCGGCACTGCGCGGCCGGCTGAAAGCGCTGGGCGTGCGGGCGGGCCGCTTCGCGCTGTTCATGCCGGCGCTGCTGAAGCCGCCGG
>CAXUJE010000023.1:24813-30457 GCA_964251035.1 uncultured Acetobacteraceae bacterium | reverse complement strand
GGCAGTTTCGGGGACGGGAGCCTCGGGTCGCACAGGCTCGCGCGCGGCCTCGGGAGGAGGCGCCCCATCCGCGGCGGCGGGGTGGGGGAGCACGCTGCCCAGATCGTCGCCCGACGGCCCGCGCCCGTCGCGGTGGCGTGCCACCGCGGCCAGGTCCCGCGGCTTCCCTCGCCGCTTGTCGTCCATGAAGCCGAGCTCCTCCTCGCGCATGCGCTGCTTCGAGGCGACGAGGTGCCGCTCCGTGACCCGGCCGCCGCGCTTGCCCTTGCTTTTCACGATCAGGTCGTGCTGGTGCAGGGTCAGGCCAGCCATGTAGCCCTTCATCACGGGATCCAGCGGCATGTCCCGCGCGGTGAACGGGTCGATGACCCACGCCTTGGCGAGATCCCAGTCGTCGATGCGCACCGAGACCTTGTCACCCTTGCGCCACGCGGGGTTGGTGATGATCCGCTGGATGGCCGTGTCGGTCCACGTGAGGCCGTTCCAGGTCACGCCGTTGACGGTGGGCTCGCACTGCTCGACCCGGGTGAGCAGCACGTTCAGATCCTGCTCCGGGCGCAGGGCGCGGGGCAGCGTCTTCGTGTGGGAGCGCTGCCAGCGCGCGAGGGGGATGTCGTCGATGCCGCGGTGGTAGCGCTTGGCGTAGATCATGGTCAGCCAGTGCCAGGTCCGGCGCACGAACTCGCTGAGGGTGATGTACGCCGTCCGGTCGGAGTCGGCCTCGAGGTCCCGAGGGTCGCGCCTGCGGCGGGATCCCGGCAGCGGGTAGCAGACCTCTTCCTTGAGCGTGCGGAAGAAGCGCTCGATGGATCCCTTGAACTCCGGGCACTTCACCGGGGCGTAATCGATCCGGATGTGGAGCGTCTGGCCCACGCGCCGGACGTGGTCGGTGTCGTAGTCGGCACCCCTGTCGAAGTAGAAGCCGACCGGCACGCCCGCCGGGTAGTCGTAGTCGAGTTCCGGGACCAGCCGCTTGAGGAACCCCTTGGGGGTCATCACCATGCGCATGGCCTGGAAGTTCGCGGCGAGCGACTGGCCCTGGAACTGGACGCACAGGGCCAGCGGCATGCGGCTGTAATGGTCGAGCGCCACGGTCACCCAGGGCTCGCCGAGCCTCACGCCCGTCCGGTCGTCCCGAACGGGGAGACGGGACGGCGTGTGGTCCATCTCCACGCGCTCCAGGACGAACGTCGTGACCGGCCCGTCGCCGTTCATTTCGAACTCGCGCTCGGCGGCGGCGCGGCCGCGGCGGCGGCTCTTTGCCACGCGCTTGTCGACGGTCTCGCGGATGTAGCGGGCCACATGCCCCACGCTGGGACAGGTCAACGGGGCGTCGGGGTGTTCCTTGTTCCAGGCGTCCACCTTGGACTCGAGTTCCTCGTGGACCTTGCCCTTGGGATTGCAGCGCGACGTCAGCCAGATCGTGTCGATGGCGTCGTGCAGCCACTGCTCGACAAGACCCGGCATGTAGCGCTGTTGCGGCCCCTGCCGGTCGAAGCGCGGCACCGCCGCCCGCACGTCGCCTCCGGCCGCCTCGACCCGCCCGAGCCATTTGCAGAAGGTGCTGAAGCCCGGCCGATTCACGCCATGAGCCTGCGCGACATGGTCCAGAAAGGGGATGAGGCGTTTCGCCGAAAGCCGGTATGGCCTGCACCACCCGGCCTCCGGCAGGTCGGGCATGTGGTCGCGGTAGAACGCCTCGGGGTTGCGATATGCCTCCAGGAAGAGGGCGGAGTGCTCGCCCCGGCAGCGCATCTTGTTCGGCATGCTGGCGAGCGGGATCGCCAGGAGTTCGCGCACCCGCTCGGGCAGCTGTGCGTCGGGTGCGGCCACCATCTCCAGCTTTCCAGCGAAGCAGCGCTCCTGCCAGGCGGTCACGCTGAGCGTCCGGCATTCGTCGGTGCGCGCGTTCTCGAGATGGATGATGCCGCTCCGGACGACCTTCACCCGCCAGGTCGCGTCGTCGAAGCGCATGAAGGCGCTGCGGCGTGGCGTGCGGCCTGCCAACGGCCGTGGGCGGGCCTGCCGCTCGAGCAGGCCGGTCTGGATGCCGGAAAGCCACTCGGCCCGGCTCAAGGTCGCGCGTTCGCCCGTCTCGACCTGGCGGAGCCCGACGGAATCCTCGTCGAGTTCCTCGACCTTCCAGATCCCGCCGTTCCAGAGCAGTCCCTCGCCGCGGCGGGGCACGTCCTGCGAGTCGCTCACGGGCGCCATCCCTCGACCTGGAGGGCGAGGATCGGCGTCTGCGGCTGGAGACCGGCGTCCAGGTCGACGCGGATGTAGCCGTGGGCCACGAGCGACAGGATGTCAGCCCAGGCCACCTCGCTGCCGCCGAGCAGTCGATGCAGGTCGTCCAAAATCGCGAGGGAGGTCGTGCCCGTTGCTGCGACCACGGTGAAGGGCAGGTCCGCGGGCCAGTTCCTGGTGTGATGATAGAACAGGCTCTTGGCCGCCTGAAGGTGCGGGTGGGCTTCAAGTTCCTCCCGGGTGACCACGACCAGGGATCCCCCGCGCTCGCGGTATGCCGCGTCGATGGCACGGTAGCGCTCGTCACGGGCCTTGGACGGCTTCGTGCCGCGGTCGAGCAGGCGCAAGGCATAGGCCCGGTCCCGTTCCGTGACGATGATGTCGGGCGTGAACGCGATGTCTCCGCAGGGCCGCGCAACGGCGAGCGGCGGGGCATCGGTGGTCCAGGCGACGACCTCCGGCCAGGCGTCCAGCAGGTAGGCCATGTCGACGTGGAAGTAATGCCGCAGGGGCACCATCCCCCGCGTCTTGACGGATGGGAAATAGCTCATCGCGAGCGTTTTCTTGCGACGGCGCTCGTCCGTTGGCGGCGGCTTGGGCGGGGCCAGCTTGAACCGCGGACTCCAGGTGCCCGGCAGCAATTGGCCGCCTACGCTGTGCTTGCGCATGCTCGGTTTCCAAACGCGTGTGTCACGGGCGTCGCTTGGTGGGCGACGGCGGGCTCAGCCTGGGTGCTGGCCTATTCGCGTCCGGATCCGCTGCTCGGGATGGAGGGTGACGCCGACGTGTTCCGTCTGGTCGCGCTCGACGCGCGCGTCCGGGCGGCCTCGGATCGGTGCAAAGAAGCTGGATGAGGACATCGTCGGACCCTGGCCGAAACGCGGGGGCAAAGCATACGCATTACAGGCACGGCCCCAGTAAGGCCGGGACTGGATCAGAACGTGCGTATTATGGTCCAAGACATGGCGCGCTCGATACTCTGGTCGAGGGCGCTTTGTCAAGCATGTGCTTGCCACGAATTCTGTCGTTGCGGCCATGGCAATCGTTAGGTGAACCATGCCAGCACCTGTTCCAGGGTTACCCGGATCAGAAGTGCCCGGCCGCCCGGCAACTGCATGACGGTGGCGTCCTGGCAGTTGTCGGCGTCGCTGAGCGCCAGGATAGAACCGAGGCGGACTGCGTACCGCACGCCCTCATCGTCGGCGAACACCACGAACGCGCCTACGCGCTGCCCGGCAACGAGAGGGATTGCTTCCGATCCCGTGGTGTCATGATCGGGTGAACGGGGGCTCATCCCGCGTGCCCCAGGTGCATGGGTCTGCCAAGGCGGTACAGACGGCTGTAAGTGCGGGCCCATCCAAGCTCGGGTGCGATGGCCCATACCTCGCTCGTCGTCACGGTTGGGCCCTTTAGGATGGGGTGGCCGCCGTTGCCGCCGACCAGGCAGGGCAGGGAGCGCGTGCTGATCGCGAACGGGTCGAGAACCGGCGCCGCCTCGAGTTCCTCGGCACTCGGCATCTCGCCGGACCCGAAGCGCTCGAGGTCGGAGACGAGTGCCTCCAAGCGGGCGAGCGTGCCCGCGATGTCACCGAGGATGCCCCGGTGGCCAATGATGATGGGCATGGCTGTGCTGTCCTGCGTGCGAGGGGGTTACCCGCCTCCCGCAACGGGTGAGGGAGGCGGGGGGAACGGAAAAGGGTAGGAAAGAGGCCTGACCGGCAGCGAACTGCTGTCAGACCGCCTACGCCGTTTTCCGCCCTATTCGCAGCTGGCCGGGTTGGACGAGGTGCAGGCTCCGGCGTTCCCATTGTGGGAGCCGGGACCGATATCGCATAGCCGGGTTGGCGTTGCTCGTCATAGAAGAGAACGTAGAGTGAACAAATTGGATGAGTCAATCGGGAATCGTTGATGCCGATGTCGTCTGGTTTGAAAAGGGCACTCGGCCCTTTGAGGGCCGTTCAGATCGACTCCGCCCTTCCAGGAGCAGAGTCAATGCCTATATATCCTATAGGATATGGAGGATGTGATGGCGGGCACCACTGTTTCGTTCATAGCGGATGCAGCGCTGACCGCGCGCATCAGGGAGATCGCACGGTCCGACGGGGTGACGCAGAGTCAGGCCGCGGCACGCGCCTCGGCCCTGGGCGCGCTTCTTCCTCCGGCGGCAAGGCGGACGTTTCGTTTCGTTATTGATGAGGGCGGGGACGACGCGCGGAGGCAGCTGTCGGCTGTGCTCGCCAAGGCGATCGCCCAGGTCGGCAACCAATTGCTGGAGCGGCAGCTGCTCGCGCGCGCCAGCGTGGCTGGGCTGGCGTCTACGGAAACCGAGGAGGAACTCGCTCGGCTTGCCGTGGAAGCCGTTGCGGACCATCACCGCCAACGTGCCGGGGACGCATTGGAAACCGGAGACAGGCAAAAAGCTTCTCCGTTACTGGCAAAACCTGCGGTTCCCCACCGGAAATCTCCGGTTTCCCGCCGGAAATCTCCGGTTTCCGGGAGCGGGTTCGGAGACTGAGCCGCCAGTGGTTCTCCGGCTGGCGCTCGACGTGAACGTGTGGGTCAGCCACTACCTGTCCCTTTCCAGGGGCAGGGAAGGCTCGGCCGCCCAGCGCCTTGTCCGGAGCGCCTTTGACGGCCACTGCCGCCTGGGCCCGGTCCAGCCGGTCATCTCCCTTGCGATGCTTGACACCCTCCAGGAGGTGCTCGCCAGGGTCGGCCTGCCCAAGCGGCTCGCCGAGGCGGCCCGGAACGCGGTCGAGGCTTCCGCGACCGGCGGCGTCGTGGGCGAGGCGCCGCTTCTCGTGCTCGGGGGCGGCGTTCAGCCGCTCAGCGACGCGGAGGACAGAGGTGTGCTGGAGGCGGCGATCGCGGGCGGCGCGGACCTGCTGGTCACGAACAACATGGCGGATTTCGTGCCCGGACCCAGGGCCGACATCGACGCGGAGGTCATCCATGCCGGGCCGGACCGGCGGCCCGACGTGCTCCTGCTCAGGCATGCCAGGCTGCGGCACGGACTTGTCATCGCGTCCGTGTTCGCGGCGGGCCCCTGGCTGCTCGACGGGGTGCCGCCTCCACCCGGGATCCTCGCGCGCCTTTTCCCCTAGTGTACATAGGGTCTCGGGGCTGGGGCTGGAAGACGGTTCCGGTTTGCTTTGTGGGCCAGCCGCCTTCGATGGACAGCGGGGGCGACGCACCGGCACTGGGCATGGCCCGGGCAGGCCCAACTTCCGGCTTGCGCGCGAAAGATGTTCACTCTACGTTCGCCTCAGGGCGGTTGCCCGTGCTCTTTTGGAGACAGTGGTGACCCGACCGGACCTCAGCATGACCAGGCGAATAGGAGCGGCCATCTCAGCGCCGCCCGTTCCCGCCTGCGCGGGCGAGTGCCTGGGCACTCGCC
>CAXUJE010000023.1:0-24803 GCA_964251035.1 uncultured Acetobacteraceae bacterium | reverse complement strand
GTGGGCCCGGTGCCAGTCGATGGTGTCGTTCAGCTCGATCAGCCGCTCCTTGGCGGCGAAGTCGCCGCCGCGCGCGCGCCGCGGCTTGCCCCCCGCCCCCGCGCCATGGCCTCGAGGTTTCCGATGCCGCCTGTCCGCCGAGTTGGATCCCGGACTCCCCACCCGCCTGAGCCGTTTCTCCTGTCTGCCGACGGTCCCGACGTCGAGCCCGCCTGCGATCCCGAAGACCCGGCCCGCATCGCCGCGGGCCTGATGCTCGATCGGGCGCTGAAGGCGATCGGGGCCTCGTTCGAGCTCGTGGGACGCGATGGGACGGTGTGCTCCGTGCTCGTGCCCGCGCAACACTCCCCGCAATGCACGGGCTGGGCCGAGATTGTCCGCGAAGAATGGAGGGTTCGCGCGCGGGGCGGCGAGCGCTGCAATGACCGGGGCGCCGGGCGGTTCTGGACCGATCTGCAAACCGGTCACGCCGGTTCTCGTGGCTGGGCTGCATGGGTCCTTGACGACACCCCGGGTCGCGCCGTGCGCGGCGACGATGCGTTCTCGAAGGCGGTGTGGAAAGGGGTCCACTGCCTCGGCGTCGCGGCCGACCTGTCCCTGCTGCCAGCGGACCTCGTGCTGGCCGCGGACTACAGGCTGACCATGCCGCTGCTGACCGGAGCCGACCTCGCCATGGTCGCGCGCAAGCTGTGCGGGCGCAAGGCCGCGTGCCCGTTCCCCGACGACGAGGCGACCGCGGCGACGCCGCGACTGCTCCGCCTCGCTCGACGCCCGGGCCAGACGGCGGGTGCCTACCTGGCCAAGCTACGTGACCTGATCGCCCGCGAGCGGAAATCCGAAACTTTCCGCGGGGCCGCCGCGGCGGCGGCGGACAGCCCGCGGACGACGCCCGCCCTCGACCGGCTGCATGGGCTGGACGAGGCGGCCGCGTGGGGCCGGGCGCTCGCGCGCGACCTGGCCGCATACCGGGCAGGCACGCTGCCCTGGACCGCGGTGGACCGAGGCTGCCTGCTGTCGGGTCCGCCGGGCACGGGCAAGACCTTGTTCGCCAGGGCATTGGCGGCCACGTGCGGGGTGCCGCTGATCTCGGGGTCGTACAGCCAGTGGCTCGGCACCGGGGGCGGCCACCAGGGCGACCTTCTGAAATCGATGCGGCGGGCGTTCGCCGACGCGCGGGAGCAGGCGCCCAGCCTGCTGTTCATCGACGAGATCGACTCGTTTCCCGATCGCGCCCGCGTCACTCACCGCCACAAGGAATGGGACGTGCAGGTCGTCAATGCCCTTTTGGCGGAGATCGACGGCGTGCAGGGGCGGGAAGGGGTCGTGCTCTTGGCCGCGTGCAACCATGCCGAGCGGCTGGATCCCGCCCTGGTGCGCAGCGGACGCCTCGACCGACACATCCATGTCGGCCTGCCGGACCGCCGGGCCCTACAACGGATCCTGCGCGAGCACCTGGGCACCGACTTGGCAAGCGAGGATCTCGCGGGTGCTGCCCTGGCCGCCGCGGGCCTATCCGGGGCGGACTGCGAGCGCATCGTGCGCGGCGCGCGCAGGCGGGCCCGCCAGGCGGACCGACCCGTGCTGCTTTCGGACCTGCTGGCCGAGATCGGCGGCGAAGACCGCCGGAGCGCGGCCGACCTGCGCCTCGCCGCCGTGCACGAGGCTGGGCACGCCGTCGCGGTTCTGACGCTGGCTCCGGATGAGCTCGGCGCTGTGTCGGTACGGGACACCGAAAGCACTGGCGGCGGCACCTCGGTGGTGGCGTCGTCATCCTTCATGCGCGCGAAGAACGTGCATCAACGGCTGATCGTGCTGCTCGCCGGGCGCGCGGCCGAGGAGGAGGTGCTGGGCGCGCCGTCGTCCGGCGCGGGAGGCGGACCCGCCAGTGACCTTGCAAAGGCGACTTGGCTGGCCGCCTCGGCGGTGACCGCGTTCGGCCTCGACGGCGAGGATGGTCTCGTGTGGCGGGGCATGCCCGACCCGCTGGCGCTGCCCGGGATGCTGGCCGCGAGCCCCGCCGTGTCGGCCAGGGTCCGGGCGATGCTCGACCGGGCCTATGCGGAAGCGCGTGAACTGGTGCGCGTGCGCAGGGCCGCCGTCGAGGCGTTGGTCGACTCCCTGGTCGTCCGGCATGTGCTGGACGGCGCCGAGGCGGCCGCGATCGTGGCCCAGGGTGAACCCAGGGGCTTGCGTGGGGAGGAAGCGGCCCGGCGCCAGGGCGGGATTGTCCTGAAGGCCATGGATTGAGCGGCGGCGTGATCTTCTACGGCGACCCTCATGGCGATTGGGGGCCGCTGCGCGTCGCTTGCCGGGACGAGCGGCCGGACGCGGTGGTAATCCTGGGCGACTGCGACCTTGTGCAGCCGCTGCGGATCCAGCTCGCCTCCGTGTTCGGGGCAGGCATCCCGGTGCACTGGATCCCCGGAAACCACGACACGGACAAAGCCGAGTACTTCGACCACCTTTGGGGCGACTACCCCACGGGCAACCTGCACGCCCAATGCCGCCGGATCGGCGGGATGGCGGTCGCTGGCCTGGGCGGGGTGTTCAAGGGGCGGATTTGGTTGCCCCAGCTGAACAGCGATGGGTCTGCGGAGCTGGTGCATGCGTCCTGCAAGGCATGCCTGCGGCTTCTGCCCCGGCAGGAGCGGTGGCGTGACGGGCTGCCGCTCGGGATGCGCGACGCCATCTTCCCGGAGGACATGGACGCGCTGCGGAACCGACGCGCCGACGTGCTGGTGACCCATGAGGCGCCGAGTTGCCACCGCCATGGGTCCGTCGGCATCGACCAGGCCGCCGCGCACTGCCGCGCCCGCCTGGTCGTGCATGGGCACCACCACGAAAGCTATGAAGGCGCGCTGCCGTCAGGCACACTGGTGCGCGGGCTGGCCAAGGCTGAAGTCTTCCGGCTCCGGGAAGAAGACCTGCCGTAAGACGCCGAAAACCGCCGCTCGTTCGAGCTCAGCAACCGATCAAGGCAAAGATGGATGGCGTCTCGTCTGCGATCAACGACCCAATCAACGCGTCGGACAGCAAAGCGGCAGCCTGCCGCGCTGTCCTACCTCGGGGTGTATCGCGCCTCGACGCTCGAGCGCATCGAGATGATCAGGCGCGGCATCCCCTCCAGTGAGGCAAGGCGCCTCCTCGCAGACTTGGCCATCGGGCACAGCACGGCGCTCAGGGCGCTGAAGCTCCCCACAACCGCCGCAGGCAAGAAGGCCAGGCAGGAACATACCCTGTCGTCCGCCGAGAGCGAGGGGGTCATCGGCATCGTCGCGCTTGTCGGCCAGCTGGAGGCGATGATCCAGGAGTCCGGTCACGCAGACCGCGAGGTCCCGCAAACTTACGGTTTACGGTGGGTTGGGGAAGGCTTCGACGCGCCGTAATGGATGTCGCGCTGGCTCCAGGAGCCGTTGCCTTCCCTCGGCGGCAGGCTGCCCATCGACCTCATGGACACCATGGAAGGGCAAGTGCTCGTGTCTACCGCACTCGCGCAAGTGCAGGGTGACGTCTACGCTTGAACCACACCGTATGGATGCGCCGCCGTCGGCGAAATGATGGATCTGGAGCATGTCCATCGAGCCGCAACGTCCGGCAAGGACAGCCGATACGATCAGCGGCGGCGCTTGGCTTTGTTGCCTCCCGCCGCCGAAGGCGGCTTCAGGGCGGATGCCCAGAAGCTCGCCATCTGCTTGGCACCCCTGCCCATCGCAGCCGCCTGCTGGCGGCGGACTTCCTTCCAGCACGCCACGGGCCGCCCCGGCCCAAGCGTCCACGCCGCTCAGGATCAAGCTCAGCGTCGGTTTCTTCTTCGTCCACGGATTGGCCATGGGGTGCTCCTGCGTGGGTGGGTCGGCCCTGTAACTGGCGAGCCTGGCGCGCCGTTCCCAGCCACGGGGTGATTGATCGCGCGCGGGGCCGTGCTGCGCAGGCTGGCGTCGACGCCCCCGGATGCGACTGAACGCCATGCGCTTTGCCGTGAAAACGCCCTGATCCCGGACAGGGGCGCTCATCCGCGGGTGACGGGACCATGCCCGGCCGCTACGCTCGGCGGCGCCCGCCGAACGGCAGGTAGGAGGCAGACATGGCCAGGTTCGTCATCGCGCCGCACATGCGGCTGCACGAGTGGGTCGCCGAGGAGAAGGGCTACTTCGCTGACGAGGGCCTCGACTACGAGTTCCGCGACCAGCTCGTGTCCGACACCGGCGCGCGGCACGACCTCGGCGACAAGGTGGGCGCCTTCCAGACCTTCGAGCGCGGCCGCACGGCGGACGTCAGCTGCGCCTGCCATTGGACGGTGAACGTCGCGGCCTCGCGGGGGCACGGCAAGCTGTATGCGGGCTGCTACTCGGTGTCCCCGGCAGGGATCTTCGTGCCGCCCGAGTCCGGCATCCGCACGCCGCTCGACCTCCGGGGCGTCCCGGTCTCGGCTGGCTACCAGTCGGGCAGCCACTACGCGACGATCCAGGCGCTCGAGCAGTACATGCCCGCCTCCGACGTCAGGCTCTCCTTCGCGGACGGGTTGCTGTTCCGGCGCATGGAGCTTCTAGTCGACCGCAAGATCCCCGCGGCCGCGCTGTTCAGCGGCCCCTACTACTTCGCGGAGCAGCTGGGCTTCCGCAAGGTGATCGACACCACCTTCATGATGGCGTCCATGGTCACCGGCGAGCCCGACCCTGAGGACGTGCGCCGCTACTTCGCGGCCCTGCGGCGGGCGCAGCGCGACATCGACCTGCGGCCCGAACGCTTTACCCACCACTACAGGCGGGAGTTCCCCGAGCGCTTCCAGGCCGAGATGGACACGCGCCGGTGGGGGCCGGGCGAGCGGCTCGTGTTCGAGCCCTACACCAAGGAGGTGTTCGAGGCGTCCTTCCGCTGGGTCGCCGAGCATGGGATCTTCCCCGAGGGCCAGATGGGGACCGGAGTCTATGAGACGTCAGTGATCCCGGCAGCCGCCGACTAGGCAGCCCGGGACGTCCGGCCCCCGGATTGGCATGGGGTAGGAGCGAAGGACCCGGGGAAGCCAGACAGACACGCACGAATCCTGACAACTTGGCATGGCGTTGGGGCGGCGCTGCCCGGCGATGGCCTCCACATGGCAGGCAGTAGGCAGTCGTCCTCCAATTGTGGTGCGAGTGGCCCGGCCCGGCCAAGGCGGTCGCGCCGGAAAGACCAACGGGTCGCCGAAGCATCCATGCGTGTCCTGCTTCCCGGGATCTCGGCGTTATCCAGGTCGCTGCCCTCTGACGGCCCAGTTGCAGGCCGCTCCCGCAAGCAGAAGGGTGGACGTCGCCAGAAACACCGCGCGCATCCCGAGATGGCCGCCGACGAAGCCGCCAACCAAGGGCCCGGCGACCTGGCCCGCGAACTGCGCCGATATCGCGTAGCCCAGGATCGTGCCCACGACGCCGTCCGGCACACTGTGGCGGAGCAGCGCGTTGATGGAGGGCAGCAGGCCCGCGAGCGACAGCCCCATCAGGAACCGCAGGGACACCAGCTGCCAGGCGCTGACCACGAACGCCTGGGGGATCAGGAGCAGCGCCGTGGCGATTAGGCAGCCCAGGATCACGGTCCATGCGCCGACCCGGTCCGCGAGGCGGCCGAGCCTTGGTGCAGCCAGGATACTGCCAAGCGCCGAGGCGGACATGACCACGCCGGACACCAAAGCAACGTCCCCGCCGTGGAGCAGCTGGCCGACATAGACGGTGATGATCGGCTCGATCGACATGTTGGCCAGCATGAGCAGCATGGCGGTCGCAAGCATCGCGATGACCGGACGCCGGTCGGGGATGCTGGCCCATGCGCCGCGCCGTCCACGGCGCCGGGCACGCGGAACGACGCCGCGCCGGTCCTCCTTGATGAGGAAGCAGGTCGCGAGGAAGGCGATGAAGATAACGCCGCCCGCGAGGTGGAACGTCTCGCGGATGCCGATGAGGGACGGCAGGGCGCCGCCGATCAGGGGGCCGACCAAGCCGCCAGCCATGACGCCGGTGGACAAGGTGCCGAGCGCCCAGGACGAGCGGTCCTTCGGGGTCTGGGTCGCGACCAGCACGACCGCGCCCGACGAGTAGCCGCCGAGCAGGCCCGCGAGCAGGCGCAGCAGCACGAGTTGCCAGACCGTGTGCACGGTGCCGATGAGCGACATGGTCACCGCCATGCCGAGGCTGGCGCGGATCAGGATGGGCTTGCGCCCGTAGAGGTCGGCGAGCTTGCCCCACAAGGGTGCGACCAGCCCGGCGCCGAGGAAGGTGGCGCCGAACGCGATGCCCGACCACTGCACGACGGCGGCGTGCGTGCGCGCGCCCAGCTGTTCGACGTAGAGCGGCAGGAACGGCAGCAGCAGCGTCATCGCGGCGACGGTCGTGAAGGAGCCGAACAGGCAGACGTAGAGGTTGCGGCGCCAGTGGGCTGACGCCCTGTTCCCGGGATCCGGTGCCTGGCCCGCCGTCGCTTGCGATGGTGCCTCGGCCTCCTCGGGATGCCGTTGGCCAACCTGCCCGCTCACTATCTGGTCTCGCGGTCTGAGCAGTCGCACCCGGATCCCGTCATCGCGTCTGATCCTACAGAATGGTCAGAGACGGTCCAAGCCGACCTTGACGTCGACGCCCGCCGATCGCCACGCTCCCGTGCAGGATGCTGATCCCGATGGGAGCCGTGGTGTGACATGAGTGACCAGTCCCGGCCATATGCGATCCATAGCGACAGCGAGTGCGACCGCCTTGAGCGCCAGGCGGCACTGGCAGGGTTGGAGGAGCACCTCGCCTACGTTCCGCTGACACCGCCGCCCAAGCGCATCCTCGATGCCGGGTGCGGCTCCGGCTCGATGGCGCGCCTGCTCGCGGCGAGGTGCCCTGACGCGCGAGTCGTCGGCGTGGATGTCCGGCCGGACTACGTGGCCTACGCGCAGGAGCGCGCCCAACGCGAGGGCTTGGGCAATCTCAGCTTCGAGCCGGGCGACATCTTCCGCCTGCCGTTCCCGGACGGCGCCTTCGACCTCGTCTGGTCCAAGTACCTCCTGCAATGGGTCAAGGACCCGGCTGCCGCCATGGCGGAGATGCGGCGTGTCACGGCGCCGGACGGGCGGGTGGTCTGCTGCCACTTCGATGGCTTCGCGGTCACGCACTGGCCCGAGGACCCGGCGCTGCAAACGAGCGCTGACCGCGTGTTCCCGGCCCTCGTGGACCCGTTCATCGGGCGCAAGATGGCGTCCTTGATGAGGCAGGCCGGGCTGGCGGACATCGCGGTCCACTTCGAGGCCGACCGGCTGTTCACTGTCGTGGGCCAGGTCGATCCGGAGCGGCGGCGCAATTGGGTCGACCAGTTCGCGGCGGCGCGGCCCTATGCGGCCCGCGTCCTCGGCGGGGAGCCGCAAGCGGACGCCTTCACCAAGGCGTTCCTCGCCTACCAGGACCGTCCCGACACCGCCAGCTACACGGCCTTGTATTTTGCCTCTGGAACTGTCCCGAAAGGCGCCTGACCCGCTCGTCGGAGGCCTGGGAATATCACCACGGATCCCGGACCTCCTGCCAAGCCATGGTGCCCCTTGTGTGACGCACGCGTTCCGGCGTGCATGCTCCATGCGGGGTGCGGCTGCGTCCCCAGGGGATCCCGGCGCGGTCGAGGGGTGAAGCATGGCTGCTTACGATGGCCCTGACACCCTCGCTCAAGCCGCAAGGCAGGCCCCGGCCCCAGAGGACATTGCCCGGACGCTCCTGCACTCGATGGACGTCGAGGCCCTAACGCCACAAGGCCGAGGAGGACCGCGCCACCGACGCCCTCGATCATCGCACAACGCCGTGCTGCGCCGCCGCCTCCGCCCCGGCCCGGCGACGGACATTGCGCCAAAGGCGCAGCTCGCGGCGTGCGTCGTCGAGGGCGCGATGGGCTGGCGGCCCAGCCACCTCCGCGGCACGCCGCGCTGAACCCAGGATCTCATCCAGCAGCCTCGGCCAGTCCTCCTCGCGGACGCCAGCACGCTTCAACGCGTCCGTGGCCGCGAGGCGCTGCGCTTCCTCGGTGTCGCGCAGCCGAAGCGCGTGCCGCGGCAACCCGGCCGCGCGCAGCAACCTGCTCAGCCACTGACCGTCCCAGGATGGCGCCGAGGCGTAGAGCGCGTGCCCGGAAAGGGCGTCCACCAAGCGCCGGGCGACCGCGTCATGCGGCTCCCCCTCGCGCAGGAGTCGGTCGAGCGGGAGCTTGTGGACCCGCTCGGCCTCGGCACTCCATTCCTCCCAGCCCGGCGCGGGCCGGATCAGGTGCGCCTCCTCCGAGCCGTCCTCGGCGGCCCAGCCCACCTCCACGGGGAAGCCTCGCTTGCCCAGGCTGCTCGCCTCGAAGTCGATGAACACGATCACGGGGCCGGGCCTCCTGCCTGGTCGCGCGCGGCCTTGGCGCGCCCTTGCCCGCCTGACGTGTCCGCCTCGGTGGCGACCGCCCGGCGCGCCATGGCCAGCGCGCCCTCGCGCGGGCGGGGCGCGCCCCCGCCGCGGCCGAGGTGGACGCACACGGCGTCGGGCACCCCGCAGGCCATGGCGAGTTCGGCGTCGCGCTGGCCCGCCCACGCAACGGGCAGGGGACGCCGCTGCTCGAAGGCGCCTGGCCTCGTCGGCATCGCGTCCACCATCCAATTGCCGCCGGGCACGGGGTAGACCGCGTACAGCACGGGCAACCTATGCGCGTGCACGGCCTCCTCCCAGGGCATCTTGCGGCCAAGCTCCAGGATGCGTGGGTCAGGGGAGCGCCGGTGCGCGGCGACAACCTCGGCGTCCGCAGCCAACCGCGCCCGCACCGCCTCCGCCCGGCGTCTCAGGAAAGCCCCGGCCAAGTCGGAGGCGAGCAGGAAGGCGGCGTCCTCGGCGGCGCCGTCACCGGCTTCGGGCGCGTTCCAGGACGGGTTAAGGTCCTCGACTAGGGCCGAAAGGCCGAGCGCGTCGCCGGGCTGGCCGACCCCGTTGTCGAGCTCGTCGATGCGCCGCACCACCTCGCGCTCGATCACCGCGGCGATCGTCGGGGCAAGGTCGGCCGCGCCCGTGCCCACCAGCAGCGCCCGGATTGCTCCTGCGCCGTAAGCACGCCAGACAAGACCCGCTGCGCTCAGCGGCGTGCCGTCCTCCCGCACGGGCGCGCCGCGCTGGTGATGGTCGAACCGGCCTGCCGCGGGATCGTGGACGCCGCCCACGTCCCAGACCAAGTCGGCCTTCTTGAGCACGGCCTCGTCGCGGGTGCGAACGAGGGCGTGGTCCTGGCCCGGCCAGCGGAGGCCGAGCTCGAGACGCAGGATGGCGTAGGCGAAGACGTCGTCGAGGTGGAACGTGCCGCCATGGGTGGCGAGCACGGGAGGGTGGCCGTCCGGTTGCGTCCGCATCGGCATGAGGTGTGGAATTCGTGCGGTCTGGTCAACCACCATCGCTTCATCCACTCCGCTTCAGGCGAACGCCCCGTCGCGCGCCTCGGGCGGGTTGGCCACCTTGGGCCGGGCGCGCGGCTTGGCACGTGCACCCGCTCGGCTGACGCTGACCACGTGGACCAGGGCTGCGGCGGCGAATGCGATCGCCAGCGGTTGCGGCAGGGGTGGCCGCTCCACCTGCCTTTCAGATCCTCGGAAAAGGCCTGCTCAGGAACCGGGAGCCTGCTGCCCCAAAACGCCAGGGCAGATTGGTTCCCCGGCTGATGCCGATGCGCGGCCCAACCGCGACGGCGGCGACCGTCCGCCCGAACCGAAGTTCAAAGGGCGGCGCGTCAAGTGCGTGGCCATCGAGCTCGGCGGTGATGCCAAGCGCCTGGCACAGTCGGCCAGGCCCGCTGCACAGCCTGCCGACATCGTTCAGTCCCCGTCGCCTGCACATGGCTTCGAGGCCCGTTGTGGGCTCGAGAGCCCGGATCAGCACCGCGCTGCCCCCGCCTTCGGCGCCGCAAACGGCGTTCAGGCACCAATGGATGCCGTATGACCGGTAGACGTAGGCATGTCCGACCGGGCCGAACATCGAGGCGTTGCGCAGGGTCTTCCCCGCATAGCTGTGTGACGCCGAGTCCTCGCGCGTGTAGGCTTCGGTCTCGACCACGATGCCGCCCACGCCCTCCACCAGGAGTTCGGCGCCAAGAAGACCTCGGGCCACGTCAGCTGCTGGTTGGGCGAAGAATTCAGTGTCGAAGGCCTCCAAACTAGCTGCTCCGTTTTCGACGCCACTGGTCCCGGAAGCGGGATGCCGGATGCCGGATGCTGCTTGGCACAACGCAACCCCGGCGCCCCAGCAACTCGTCCCTGAGAAGCACCAAGCTGTGGTTGAGCGTGGCTCTGGTCGGCCAGGGACCAGCCTGAGCCGTCGGACTCCGTGGACTTCCGTCTCCGGACCCGTCCCCGATCGTGCCACGTGCCGAGCGACACCCCGCATGGGACGACGAGCGTCCCGGTCGGCCCGACCCGTTCCGGCAACCCGTCCCCCGGTGCATCAGCGCCGAGGAAGGCGCAGCCCCCGCGCTTGGACATCGTCAGGAGCACAGCGCCCGGATGACGGCGTGATGCTGATGCGATTCGAACCAAACGGGCATAGACGCCTCAGCGGACTCTTGGTCACTTCACGCCCCAGTGCCGCTCCAGCCGTGCGTATGGCCCCTCCAATGCTCGACCCCCGTCGATCATCGTTCAACCGTTCGGGCCTCGATTTCCAGCAGCTCGTCCAAGCCGATCGTGTCGTGGACGAGCTTCTGCTCGGCCTCGGCCTTGTCGCCCAGTTCCGGATCCGACGTGCCGCGCGCGATGGCGTCGTAGCTCCGGCGCAGCGCGCGGTGCATCGCCAGCAAGGGCGTGGAAGGATCAACGAGGAGGTCATAGCCCAACGACTTCAGTTCCGTCGCGGACAGCGCCGCATCCGCCAGCCCGCCCGCGGGCGTCATGTACATCAGGGGACGCGGGAGCCGCTCCGCAATGGCGCGGAGGTCCTTCGGGCTGCGCGCCAGCACGAAGAGCATGTCGGCACCCGCCCGGGCATAGGCCTCGCCCCGCCGCAGGGCCTCGTCCAGCCCGTCGGTGCGAAGCGCGTTGGTGCGGGCGATCAGCACGAAGTCGGGGTTGCGCCGGGCCGTGACCGCCTCGGCGATCTTGGCCTCCATCAGCGCGCTCGGGACGATGTGCTCCAGGCCAACGTGATGGTGGGCGCGCTTGGGCAGGATCTGGTCCTCGATCTCGATGGCTGCGAACCCCGCGGCTTCCGCCATGCCCATTGTCCTGTGCTGGTGCATCGGGTCGCCCCAGCCGCACGCGCCGTCCAGGATCAGCGGCAGGAGGCAGGCGCTCGTGATGCCGAGCCCCGCCTGGGCCATGTCGGTGAGCGAGAGGTTCGCTTCCGTCACCGCCGTCAGGTAGCCCGTGGCGCCGCCGCCCAGGTAGAGGGCGCCGAACCCCGCCTTCTCGGCCAGGCGTGCCATCATCGCGTTCAGCACCAGGGGAGCGACGGTCGGCGTTGCGCCCGCGATCAGGCTCCGCAGGCTCGGCGGGCGGTTCGGCATCGAAGGCTCTCCCGGCATGACGCTTCCTTGGCGGTCGGTTCCATCCGACGTTAGCCTGTCCCGAACCACTAGAAGAGAAACGCCATGGGACGTCCAGTCTGCCGTCGCCGGATCATCCAAGGCGGCGCGGCGATCGCCGCCTTCGCCGGTGGCCGCGCACGAACCGCGGCCGCGGCGGCGAAGCCGGTCCGCATCGGGATCCTGACCGAGCTTTCGGGCGTGAACACCTCCGGCACCGGCCCGGGATCCGTGCTGGCCGGGCAGATGGCGGCAGCCGATTTCATGGCCGCGCATCCCGACGTCCCGGTCGAGGTCATCTCGGCCGACCACCAGGCCTCGGCCGACACGGCGCTTTCCATCGCCCGGAGCTGGCTGGACACGCGCGGGGTCGACGCGATCGTCAACGTCAACAACTCCGCGGCGGCGCTGGCCGTGGCGGATCTCGTCCGGCAGCGGGACAAGGTGGCGCTGTTCACGGCGGCGGCCACCTCGGCGCTGACCGGCGCCGCCTGCGGCCCGAACCACGTCCAGTGGACCTACGACACCTGGGCGCTGGGCAACGCCGTGGGCGGCGCCATGACGCGGGCCGGAGGCGACACGTGGTTCATCGTCGGCGCCGACTACACGTTCGGGCGCACGCTGGCCGCCGACACGGAACGGGCGGTCCTCGCCGCGGGCGGCAGGGTGCTGGGAAGCGTCTTCACGCCCTACCCCGAGACGACCGACTTCTCCTCGTTCCTGCTGCAAGCCCAGAGCAGCGGCGCCAAGGTGGTGGCCTTCGCCAACAGCGGCACCAACACCACCAACTGCATCAAGCAGGCGGCGGAGTTCGGCCTGACCAAGGCAGGCACGCGCCTGGCGGCCCTGTTGCTGACCATCGCGGACGTGCACGCCCTGGGCCTGGAGGCGGCGCAAGGGCTGATGCTCGCCTCGGCCTTCTACTGGGACCGCGACGACGGCACCCGCGCCTGGAGCCGCGGCTTCGCGGCCAAGCTCGGCGGCGCGATGCCGACCATGTTCCAGGCGGGCGACTATTCCGCGGTCACGCACTATCTCAAGACAGTGCGGGCCATGAGCATCGCCGAGGCGCAGGCCAGCGGGCGCACCACTGTGGCGGCCATGAAGCGGATACCGACGGACGACCCGCTTTTCGGCCCGGGAGCAATCAGGCCCGACGGCCGCAAACTCAATCCGATGTATCTGTTCCGGGTCAAGGCGCCCGGCGAGAGCCGCGGCGAGTGGGACTGCTACGAGACGCTGGCAACCATCTCCCGGGACGATGCCTTCCGTCCGATGGAGGCGGGGGGCTGCCCCATGCTCAGAACGTGACGGCGCGCGTACGCGCGGTCGTTCCCGACAAAGATGGGGGACATGGTGAGCATGGAACGGGCCGCGTCGGCCGCCGATCGCGATGTCATCGGCAACGGACCCGAGGCGCTGTTCCTCTCAGCCTTGCCCTCCATCTCCACATGGCAGAAGATGCACCCGCTGGCCGAACTGACCTGACCCGCGTATTTTCCTTCACTTGCCGCTAGCGTCCGGCCCATAGCGGGGCGGATAGATGAAGCAGAAGTGGTTCACGGACGAGCAGGTCATCGGCGTCCTGAAAGTGGGCGGTGCAAGCGGGGTGGTGGCGGATCTGTGCCGCAAGCACGGGACGTCGAGCGCGACGTTGCATGCCTGGAAATCGAAGCATGGCGGGCTGGAGCTATCCAAAGCCTGCCGATCCTTGAACTTCAAAAGGGTCTACGCGCTCACGTCCTGTAAAACCGATAAGGGAGAGTGCGGTGCGGGATGTTGGAGACGCCGACGTCACCGAAGGCAGGATGATGAACCTGCACGAGATTGCGTCATGGCCGCCATTCTCTGGAAGCCTCGACGAACTTCCATCCATCGTCGCGGGCGTGCCATCCCTTCAGCGGGGGCTCGTGTGGCGAGCTGGTCAGGTCGAACTCATGTGGGATTCGCTCGCGCGCGGTTTCCCAATAGGTTCGCTCGTGGTTTGCCCAAAGCTCGCAGGAGCACAAGTGACGCGGGGCCTGTCCAACCCCGAGGAGAGCCGCGTCACCCACCACCTCCTCGATGGGCAGCAGCGGGCCCAGGCCATCCGCCTCGGCTTCGTGGACCCACTCGCCGCGAAGTCGGACGTCGCGCTTTGGTTGGACCTGGCGCCGGGCAGACCGGGCGGAACGCGGGCCTTCCGGTTTCGCGTGACGACGAAGGCTCACCCTTGGGGATATGCGTCGGACGACGCCGCCAGTCGGTTGCCAGTGGAGAGGATCCGGAAGGCGCTCGAACGGTGCGGGCGTGATCCCTTCGATCCGGATTTTGAGAGTCGTCCAGAGCCTTCCGCCTGCTGGCCGTTCGAAGCGGTGGCGCCGATCCCGCTGGCTTGGCTGATGACCGCCGAGGATGATACCGACGATGCTCTCATGGCGACAATCGCTGCCAAATGTGCGGCGTTGTCGGGCACGAAGCCACATGGAGAAGAGTGGGTTCGGGCTGTTCAGAAAGCGCTTGAGGATCCGGCACGACGGCCAGGTCTGGCACCTGTTTGGCAGGCTGTGCGACGGCTACGCCGGACTGTGATCGCCATCCTGAGCGTGCCCCAGGCCGTGCTGTCGGAAGCCGCGGACAAGGCTAACGCCGATGCGGCGGTCGCGGCGGCGGAGACGATGTTCCAGAGGCTCAACAGGGGTGGCACAGCGCTCGACGGTGACGAGCTCGCTTACTCGATGATCAAGGCGCACTGGCCTGGCATCGAGGCGTGCGTCGATGTCGTTGCAAAGCGCCGCAAACTGCCCGAGGCACGCCTCGTGGCGCTTGCAGCCCGAATTCCAATGAGTGACGGGGAGGACGCAGCCGCTGCTGTCTCCTCGCGCGTCAGCGTCGACGCCATCAGGAAACTGGCTGTCGCGCCGGGCGGCACGGAGATCGACGCTGCCAACGGCAAGCGGTCCAAGCGCGATTGCTTTGAAACCTTCTTCCTCGACGGCGGTCAGTTCGGCCTGGAGCAGGTACTTGAAACTGTCGGCACTTGGTGCGGAACCGATGCCGAATACGATCTGCCCGTCGTGCTCCAGACGACGCTCGCCCGCGACGCGCCTGACGTATACGCCCTCCTTCTGTGGATCGCCGATCGCGCCCTCCGGGAGGGAACAGCGGAAACTCCTGGCATTGGTCGGCGTGTGCAGGGCATGCTTACGTCGCTCGCGTGGTTTGCGCCTGATCAACGTCGGGCGGCAGCCGCGGTGGCGGCGGCGCTTGTCAAACGCGGCCCGCTCCGCGAAGGGAGCTTTCCGGGCCTACTCGCCTCTGCCCGCGAAAACGACGAAGCCGCCCTGCGGCTGCCACCCTGGCCGGAGAAACTCGAGGCGCTGTTGCCGGAGCCGGGCGATGATCCGGGCGAGTGGACGCTTTGGAGAAGGCTGGCGGGCGACGAGCCGATCAAGGATGCCGCAAGGCGGATCGTGTCGAACCGCGACATGCTGCTCTACGCGCAGAGGATGCTGCTGATGCAGAAGTTCCCAGGCTATGACCCGTCGCGGAAAGACCTCTGGGCGGATCACGACCGACCGTGGGACTTTGACCACCTGCTCGCAAGCGACTCCGTAAATTACCGCTCAAAGCTGAATGGCGCCAGGAAGGAGGCTCTATGGGACTGGTCGAAGCATTCCATCGCCAACCTGCGAGCTTGGCCCATGGCGCAGAACCGCCGGGATGGTGCCACCGCGCCCTCGCTCAAGTTCCAGGAGTGTGGTCTGCCCAGGGGCATGACTGCCGACGAGGCGATGCGGCTGAGCTTTCTGGACACCACCGAACTATCGGGCTTCAACAAGGGATTCGAGTTCGCACGCGGCGATGGAGCCGACGACAGTTTGCGGGCGTTCGCAGCCGCAGCACGCGATAGATTGCTCCGCATATACCGCGCGTGGCACGACCAATCAGGGTTGGACATCGAATATCTGAGTGGACGGACATCTGGCGCCTGATCCGCTCACATCAGCCGCCAGGACAACAACCCACTTTAGCCTGGCTAAGTCGTCCGACTGCCCTCTGCTTGTGGCCTCCCAGGCGGCCATTGTCGGTTTGGGCTGCCAGTCGCGGCCATGTCGATTGCCGACGTTTTTCTAAGGTGTTGTTCTGGCGTGGCATCACAGGCGGCAACACGATCCGGCACTCAATGGATTAGAAAGTCGATCCCGATAGCGCCCGAAACCTACACGGACGCGAGGTTGAAGCGGCGGTTGCAGGCGCGATCTCCTGGGCATGATGTCACCATCCGATGACCCCGGGTTAGAAACTGATCTGACGAAGCCAGGAAACATGGCCGGAAGCCGCTGGCCGGACGTCTCCGACGCGATCCGCCGCACAATGCAGGCCAACAAGGGCAAGGACACCCGTCCCGAGCTGGCCCTGCGTTCCATGCTGCATCGGGTGGGCTACCGCTTCCGGGTCCATGGCCGTGGGCTGCCCGGGACGCCGGACTTGGTGTTCAGCGCCCGGCGGAAGGTGGTGTGGCTGCACGGCTGCTTCTGGCATCGGCACGAGGGATGCCGCTTCGCCACGGTGCCGAAGACCCGAACGGACTACTGGCTTCCCAAGTTCGCCCGCAACCGGGAACGCGACACCGAGCACGCGGCCCGGCTGCGGCAGATCGGGTGGCACAGCCTAGTCGTCTGGGAGTGCGAGATGAGGCACCCTGACATGATCAGCGGCAGGATTTTCGAGTTCCTCGGGCCTACAAGGCACAGGCGGCCCTGACCCTGCGGCTAGGAGACAGGAGCTAGAACGTGCGCCCAGCCGCTCCCTAAAGGTAGAGCGAGCGGTCGGCTGTTCGCGCCGGTGAGCGTGGAGACGATCGCCTCCATCACCGGCGGGCACACCCCGTTCCCGAGAATCCTGATCCGGTCGCGCCGGGAGCCGTGGTCGAGGTCGAACTCGGGTTCAAAACCCATGGCCGCCTTCAGCTCCGGTACCTGGAGCATCCGCATCACCGGCGTGTCGCCGTCCCAGGTGAGAAGCCCGAAGCGGTCCAGCGTGGTCAGCGTGCGCAGCGGTCGGTCGAGCGTTGTCCTCGCGTTGCGGCTTCGCAACGTAGACGAGTGCGCCAAAGAACATGGCCCTGTGATACAGGGGATCGTGGCGCCGTCCGCACCTTGGCCGGGGGCTGTCTCGTCCTGGGCGTCGATGGAGTCGCGCGGAATGGGCATGCAGGCTGGCCTGCAAGCTGGGGCGGTGATGGTCCTCATTCCAATCGAAATCCAACCGAGTGGGTGCAATTCGTTCTGAACTACAAATCGACATTGAAAGTGCGATTTCCAACTGCTCGGCCCTATACGCAACGTCGTCGTGGCGCGTCGGTCCGCGCCAGCGCTCCGGAGGAGCGCTGGCTGAGATGCGGGGGCAAATCAGACATAGCCACAAGGGCCTTTGTTCCGCCCTCGACGGGTGATATGTGGGCTGGGGAGGGTAGCCGCTGGCTACCCTCGTGAATGGACAGAGGACGAGCGTTGACCGCGCCTGACTGGACCGCGCGTGACCTCCGGGAATGGCGGGATCGTCTGAGATGGACGCAAGCAAGGGCGGCTGTGGCGCTTTGCTATCACCTCGAAGCCTACAAACGACTTGAACTCGGAACGCGGCCGGTTTCGGCGCGCGTGCGGCGCCTTTGCCTGCTCTCGGAGCGCGAGCACATCCGTGCGCTCTATCAGATCGCGGGCAGCGGTCCCCGGCGCCAAGTATGGGCTACCGCGGAGCGCGCCCTGGCGCGAATGCAAGCCCTTGCCTTGGATGGAGCGCTTATCGGACGCGGCGGGAAGCCCCGCCTGCGGTACTTAAGTTTATACGCGGGGATGGAGGGAGCCACGGCCGCGTTCGAACGCCTGGGCGCCGATGCCGTGTCGGTCGGGCACGCCGACATCGATCCAGCCGCCAACGCAGTTGCCCGCTACCGCTGGCCAGACGTCCCACGTCTGGGCGACGTTTGCGAGGTCGATTGGTGGCTGCTGCGGGGACAAGTAGACGTCGTCCTGGGGGGACCGCCCTGTCAGCCATACTCCGTCGCGGGGCGACGTCTCGGGCTCAGAGACCCCCGTGGCAATCTGGCGCTCCATTTCCTGCGCGCCGTGGGCGCCGTGCAGCCACGGTGGTTCGTGTGCGAGAATGTTCCTGGGCTGCTGTCCTCGAACGACGGATCAGACTTTGAGGTGTTCTTGGATGCGGTGGAAGAGCTCGGGTATTCGTGCGCCTGGAGGATCTTGGACTCGAGACACTTCGGCCTGCCCGCACGCCGACGACGTTTGTGGATCGTTGGAGAGCGTGGTGGATCCGGGCGCGAACCTGGGGAAGTACTCGCTCTCGGAGACGGCCAGACACGGCGTCCTCGTGCGCGCCGAGCGGCGTGGAAAGCTCCTGCCCGACGCCTTGTCGGCGGCGCTGAAGCAGCGTCGGTAGAGCCGGATGTCGACTGGTCGGAGGCAGCTGCCTGGCTCAGTGAGCGCGAGGCGGCGCGCTCCCCCTCACCTCCGTCCCCAACCCACGCCACCGAGAAGTCGGTGTTGGCGACGACCGCGGGGGTGGCAGCGCAGCGCCGGGGCGTCGAGGTCGGTCGGGCATCAGTGCTGGATGTAGCGCCCGGGAATAATGGAAGCCCCGGGATGGTCTGCGCGGCCGACCTGCGTCATGGCACCGTCGGCGGCATCGCATCGACGCTCCAAGTGGGGCCCGCTTCGGGCTGGTCGCTCAACGCTATGCCATGCCTGGTCCACGATGCCGCAGGCGAGACGGTGATACGGCGGGTTACGCCGCTCGAGTGCTTGAGGCTGCAAGGGTACGACGATGATTGGCTGGACAGCGTGCGCATTGGCGGCAGCGAACTGACTGACAGCGACCGCTACCGTCTCGCCGGGAACTCATGGGCTGTGCCGGTCGCCGCTTGGGTACTCGAGCGCCTATTGGCCGCTCACGCGCAAGCGTGAGGGCGCTGCCGCACGTCGGCGAGCGATACGGGAAAACAGTCTGCTGCGGGGGCGTGACGTCCCGGAGCCGCGCCGGGCAGCGAGGAAAGTGCTCACGGCCGTGGTCCAGGAAGCCTGTGCTGGGCACAGGGTGGAACCAAGTCAGGAGGCGAGCAGCCAGGCAAGTTCTGCGTGACTATCGGTAAATTCCTTGGTCCAGTTAGACCTAATCGTCCTTCGCCATGGAATGCGCCAAGTAGCCGCCCACATCCTCGAACGCGTTCTCGATGTCGTCCTGGTATTCCCGATACTGGGTTCGACGCGCGCCACGTGTCGCGCGCTCAAGTCTTTGCCAGGAGAGCGGGTCGTCCGCGCACTTAAGCGGCTCAGGCGCTGCGACACGGACGGCCAGTTCCTTGCAAAGCGCCGCCATGCGACGGTGCCATTCCAAGTTGTCCTGCTCCGAGGCTTCGGGATCCGGCTGGAGCGCCCGCTTCCAGTTGCAGGCGCCGCAAACGGCGCGGAGATTGGCCATGGCGCCGCTGCTGCCGTGGATGTGATCGATCTCTGTCGCAGGTTCACCGCAAAGCTGGCAAATCCGTCGGTCACGCTCGAAAACAGCCTGCCGCAGCTTGGGTTTGAGGCGACGTTCGCGTTCCGGGTAGCCGCCATGGCCGAGCTGGATGAGCTTCATCCCTAAGCCCAGGTGAAACTCCAGATCCTCGCTTCGGCCATCGGCGATGCCCTTCCGGGCGTAGCGGACCGCCCGGGCAACCTGCTTGCAGAAATCACCGCAGAAGGCGCTTGCCGCCCGCACCCCGCCGCCGCACTCGACACACTCCAGAGTGGTCACCAGTCGCAGGATCTCGCCGTCCTCGGTCGGCCCAAGACGCCGCGTCACCAATCCGGTCACGAGCACGGTGTCCAGCAGTGCCCGGCCCCAGAACACGTCCTGGCTGTCTGACGACTGCGTTGCTGCACTCAGGTTCATGGCGAACGCCTGGACCGCCCGTTTGACGGTGCGGGCCCCGGCTGAAACACTGCGCTTCTTCGCCATTCAGCGGGCGCCTGTCTGATCAATCAAAGGGAGCCTCCCATTGGCCACCGTCGTCAGCCCCGCCATCCGACGCGTCGCCGAGGCTGTCTGGTACTTGCCGTGATCCTGGGCCATGCCACGCGCAGTTCGCCCCGAACAGGCGAAGTCCAGACCCGCGTCACTCGTCAGTTTGAGAACGTATGATGAACGAAGGCGCCGAGTCAACGCGTCGCGAGGGGCCTGGATACGCTGGAGACAACTAGCGTTGTCAGGGCGGTCGGGACAGGCCGGAGCGTGCTGTACAACCTGCGGCCGGAGCACCCGCTCTGCCCGGCGCTCTCGGCCGTCTCCGAGGCGGAGGAAGGGCGGTTCCCGGCGATGCTGCCGGAATCAAGTGGGCGGCAAAGTCGGTGGGGCTGGGCTTGGTGGTGCTTTGGCTGTTCGGCAGCGTGGTTCGCGGCGAGAACCGGACTGATAATGATCTCGACCTGGCGCTGGTGGCGGATCCGGGGAGCCAGGCCGACGGCGATAGCAGATCGAGTGCCGCCGGGCTGGCCAATGCGTTCCTCGACGGGGCCGCAGCACTCGCCGAGAGGGCGGGGTTCAACCTTGCGGTGGTGACGCTGATCACCGACGATGTCGCGAGACTGTCAGCCGAGCACGACCCGTGGTGGCTTCAGGTCATCCGTGATGCCATTCCGCTCATTGGCGAGCGCCCCGAGGCTTTGGTGGCACGGCTCACGTGCGCTGCCGCATTCTGTTCGCAGTCTTCCTGATTCGGTGCACGGCCGCGAAGGCACCGCTGGAAGCTGGGCGAAAGCTGTCCTACTGAACTCTCCCAGACGCCTGGTATTTGCGAGGACCGAACCCCGTTTTCCTTCTGGCTGTTGAGATAGCCGCGCCAATGCCGCCGCACCGCTCCATCCTCGGAATGGCGGCTATGTTGGGGTTCCTTCCGGTTCCCGGTCACGCCTTCTTCCTTGCCTCAAGGGTCGCCGCGCCCCTTCGGGCTCGTGCTCCCTGGCCAGCACGTCCAGGACGGCGGCTGTGATGCGCAAGGTCGCAGCTGCCATCGTGTTCGCGGTGGCCGCGATCCGGGCACGCAGCGCCTCAGCTTCGTCCGGCTCCGCTCGGGGCGGCTCGGTCCCGAGAACCGCATTCGGCGTCGTGTCCAACGCGCGGCAGATCCTGAGCAGGGTCTCGTAATCAGGTTCGGTCTGGTCGCTGACGTAGTTGTGGTAGCGCTGCTGGCTCAGGCCGAGGCGCTCGGCCACCGTCGCGTCCGCCAGTCCGAGTTCTCTGGCCCGTTCCCGCAGCCTCTGCCCCAATCCCTTCATGGCCGGAGTTGTCGGCAACGGCGCGCGTCAAGGGTAACAAGGATTACTTGTTAACGTACACAAGGGATGCTATCGCCGGGATCGGCTCCGATCTCGAAAGCTCGCCTGCATGCACCCGCCCCTACTCGCCGCCACCGCGGCGTGCGCCCTTCTCCTTTGTCCATCGCAAAAACGAGCGTCTGCAAGAACATCGGCCATCGCCGACCCCAAGAACCCGTAACCCGGCACAGGCGTCGGTCGTGGCCGCCTCGCCTGCCTGTAATCTCCCGGATTGCAGACGCCCCTTCCGACCAAGAAGGAGTTCCCGATTGAGCGACACCGTCCAAGCATCCGGGCCAGCGTCGGTCGCGCGGCCCGACCATGTCGACCTCGGCATGCCCCCATTGCTGCTGTCCTCCCTGCTGCTGCTCGGGGTCGGCTTGGGCGGCCTCCTCTTCCTCGTGCTGGCTGGGACGAGCAGCCAGGGCGGCGTCATCCTGGCGCTGATCCTGTTCATCCCCTGGCTGGTCGTCACGGGCCTGTTCGGGATCGGTTTCCTCACGGTCCTCTTCGGGGGCGGGGCGTCCAATTACAGCCGGACCCGGGCGGCCGTGCGCGAAGGGCGGGTTGGCGTATCGTACTACGTCCGCAGCTGGCTCGGCGACAACATCGTCGTCGTGGACGAGGCCCGACGCCTGCTCTGCGTCAACGGCGAGGTCATCGGCTTCGATGCGGTCCGCAAGCTCGGATGGGAATCCGGCAACCATGCGGACAAGCTGGAGATCGTGCTGATCTCAGGCGCGAACCCGGTTCGCACTGTAAACATGCGCAGCAACACTCGCATGAAAGAGGCATTTGAGCGCCTCTGCAACACGCTCGGGTTCAGCAGTTGACCCCTGCAAAGGCTATGCTTTGCAGGAGGGTGCGGCCCCGCGGGAGTGCCCGTGACCGCGAATACCGGAGGGCCCGCCCCTACGGGCCCGCTCTCCTGCTCTCCGCCACGCTCCTGGCTGGCTGCCAAGTCCGAACGGACCCATTGGGAAACACCGTGATCTCCACCCCTTCGCTGGGTCAGGCCCTGGGCCTCGCTCCTCAGCCTGGGATTCAACCACGTCCCCTCTACGTGACCCCGGCCGTGACGACGGGGGCGGTGCAGGATCGACGCACCGTTAGAGGTCACACCGTGCAGGTCGTCGCGGCCCAGGGTGGCCATCAGATTCTGGTGGACGGTCGGGTGTTGGCCACCGACCGAGACGACGACCGCGTGGTGATCCAGAGTACACACGAAGGCGGAGGCCGGACCTACGTGCTAATCGAGGAGCAATCGGGGGGGAATGCGTGCCCGGCGCTCTATCAGGCGATCGATCTAAGCGGCGGTGCGCCTCTGGCCTCGCCCCAGTTCGGAAATTGTAGCGATGTTCCAAAGGTCGGCGTTGTCGCCGGGGCATTACGGATGGCAGTTCCGGAGTTCAGGACCGCCCCTGCTGCCACCTATGTGTTCAGGGATGGACACCTGACCCGCTGAATGCAATCGGGCCGTGACCCCCGCAGCCTAACAGGCCACAGTGGGGACGGGAGGGATGGCGGCCCAGTCGTACCAGACCGCCCCGCCGCGGCGGCCGAATGCCGCCGCGAGCGTTTTAAGTTCGGGTTCCTCGCCGAGCAATAGATACCCATCGTAGCCGTCGAGCACATCCAGCAGCGCGTCGTGGATTGCACCACCGACAAAAGCCACCTCGTGGCTGCGGCCGATAGGTGTAGTCGCGATTCAGCCGCCGACGTCGGCATAGCTAAGGACCGTCACCTTCATGATGAATCTTATCAGATCCGGTGCGGAGTCCGCCAACGCAGAAGCTCCCGCGCGAAGGTCGGTTACATTGCGGCTCTGGTCAACAACGCGGGGCGGGGTTATGTTCGCCCCTTGTTCCGTGTTGCCAGGAGTCGCCGGGTTCAAGATGGCACAGGTCAGCGAGATCGAATGGACTGACGCCACCTGGAATCCGATAACTGGCTGCACGAAGATCAGCCCCGGATGCGACTTCTGCTATGCGGAGCGGTTTTCAGAATGCTTTCGCGGCGTGCCCGGCCATCCATTCGAGAACGGCTTCGACCTCACGTTGCGGCCCGAACGGCTCGAGCAGCCGATGACATGGCGGAAACCGCGCATGATCTTCGTCAACTCCATGAGCGACTTGTTCCACAAGCAGGTTCCGGCCGGGTTCATCAGCGCGGTCTTCGACACCATGGAGCGCGCGACCTGGCACACCTTCCAGGTGCTTACAAAGCGGAGCTCGCCGATGCGCGCCTTCGTGGTCCGCCGCTACCGGGACAGGCTCGTGCCGCCCCACATCTGGCTCGGCGTCTCCGTCGAGAACCGACAGGCCACCTCGCGCATCCGCCACCTCCAGGGCACCAACGCCACCGTCCGCTTCCTGTCGGTCGAGCCGCTCGTCCAAGACATCGGCGATGTGGACCTGACCGACATCCACTGGGTCATCGTAGGCGGCGAGTCCGGCCCCGGCGCACGCCCCATGCGCCCCGAATGGGCAACGCGCGTGCGCGACATGTGCCAGTCCCACGGCATCCCGTTCTTCTTCAAGCAGTGGGGGGCCTGGGGGTCTGACGGCAGACGGGGATCCAAGTCGGCGAACGGCCGGGACCTGGAAGGCCGCACCTGGGACGAACTGCCGGTCACCCGAACCGACCTATCGAACGGCGCAAGGAGGCTGGATGGCCAAGGGCGGTTACACCTGGTCGATTGACGATCCTGGGCCTCTCGGGGATCACAGCAAGGCGAAGCACGACGTCTACCGCGAGTACCTCCGGCGCTACCTGCGGGAGCGGACCAAGATTCCCGGGTTCGACCGCTACCGCATCAACATCGTGGACGGCTTCGCGGGCGGCGGCATCTACGTCACCGGGCGCGACAAGCGGCCCTACTACGGCTCACCCGTCATCTTGATCGAGACCCTGCGCGAGATGCAGGACGAACTCCAGGCCCGGCAGCAAAAACCCTTCCTGCTGGACTACAGGGTGCACTTGGTGGACGCCGATGCCGCGGCGTTGGAAACCTTGCGAAAGGTCCTGGCCCGCCGCAGCCTCGACGGCCTGATCGGCAGCCGCGTCTTCCTCCACCATGCCACCTTCCAAGAGGCCCTGCCGTCGCTTCTCAAGGACGTGCAAGGCCGGGGCAGGACCATTTTCCTCTTGGACCAGTACGGCTATACCGACGTCCCGTTTGGGTTGCTGAACCGGATCTTCCGGGATCTCGACAAACCCGAGGTCATCCTGACCTTCGCTTTCGACCACCTCCGGGCCTTCGTGCAGGACTACAAGGCACTTGACCGCGCGCTGACCCGCATCGGCGCGGGCGGCCTGCCTCGGGACGAGTACGACGCTGCGGTGAGCCTGCCCGGCGGGCTGGAGTTCCTCATCCAGCGTTGGATGTATGGCGCGTTCCTCAAGACGGCTGGCTACTTCACGCCTTTCTTCGTCACCTCGCGGGGCGACGCCGCCACGGCGTCCTTGGGGAGCAACCTGGCCTACTGGCTGCTACACCTCTCCGCGCACCCCAGGGCTCGTGACGTGATGACCGCCCTACACTGGGAGTTGCACAACCACTTCGCCCATTTCGGCGGCGCCGGGCAGCACATGCTCGGCTTCGACCCGGCGCAGGTGCCCAGCGCGCTTCAGCCTTTCTTCTTCGACGACGATGCCCGAATCAGGACTGGGACGGCCCTTTTCCACGACATCCCGCGCGAGATCGCGGCGCACCCCGACGGAGTCACCTTCGACGAGTTCCATGCTAAGGTCTGCAACGGCTCGCCCGCGGACACCCGGATCATGCGGGAAGTCGTCGGGCGCCTCGCACGCGAGCGTGTCGTTGAGGTCAGAACTGCTGCCGGTGGTGCAAAGCGCAACCCGGGCAGCCTCCAGCCCTCGGACAGGCTGATCGTGCCCCGGCAAACCACCCTGACCCTGCCGATC
>CAXUJE010000022.1:0-30895 GCA_964251035.1 uncultured Acetobacteraceae bacterium | reverse complement strand
GGATTTCGTCATCGCGTCGCGCACCCGCGGCGCCGGGGCGCCGGGGTCGATGAGCTGGCACCAGGTCGCGGCGGGCGCCGTCGCCGGGCGGCTGATCGGCGCGCTGTACGGCGTGCGCTACACCGACATGTGCGCCTTCCGCGTGATCGCCCGCGACGCGCTGGCCCGGCTCGGCATGGTGGAGATGACCTATGGCTGGAACATCGAGATGCAGATGAAGGCGGCCCGGCGCCGGCTGCGCATCCTGGAGTTGCCGGTGCCGTACCGCTGCCGGGTGGGCGGCCAGTCCAAGGTGGCGGGGTCGCTGCGCGGCACGCTGCGGGCGTCCGGCAAGATCGTCAGCACCTTCGCCCGGGTGGCTGCGTCCGGCGCGCAGCCGTGACCTTGCCCGTGGCCCGCCCCGGCGTGCCGGCACGTGGCCTCGAACTCGCGGCCATGCTGTCCCGGCTGCACGACCGCACCGTGCACCACCTCAGCGCGTCGGAGTGCGAGACGATGTCGCTCGCCGACCTGCTTGGCCTCGCGGACACGGAGGACCAGGCGCGCTGGGCGGCCCTGCGTCTGGCCTACACCGACCCGCTCGGCGCGCCCTGGCTGCGTGCCAGCATCGCCGCCAGCTACGGCAGCATCGGCATCGAGAACCTGGTCAGCTTCGCCGGGGCGCAGGAGGGGATATACGCGGTGCTGCACGCCCTGCTGCAGCCCGGCGACCACGCCATCGTGGTCGTGCCCGGCTACCAATCCGTCGAAACGCTGGCGCTCGGCCTTGCCGACGTGTCCGGCGTGGCGCTGGACGCGGCGGACGGCTGGTCGCTCGACATCGACGCAGTCGCCGCGGCGGTCCGGCCCAGCACCCGCGTGGTGTGCATCAGCTTCCCCAACAACCCCACCGGCGCCCTGCTGCCGCCCGAGCGGTTCGCGGCGCTGGTGGCGCTCTGCCGCCGCCACGGCCTTTGGCTGCTGAGCGACGAGGTGTACCGCCTGACGGAGCGCGACCCGGCCTGCCGCCTGCCGCCGGCCGCCGACGCCTACGAGCGCGGCGTGTCGGTCGGCGTGCTGTCCAAGGCCTACGGCCTGCCCGGCCTGCGCATCGGCTGGGTCGCCTGCCGGGACGCGGAGCTGATCGGGCGCGTCGCGCGGTTCCGGCAATACCTGTCGGTGTGCGGCGCCGGGCCGAGCGAGGTGCTGGCCAACATCGCATTGAAGGCAGGCGAGGCGATCACCCGGCGCAACCGGGACATCGCCGCCGACAACCTTTCGGCGCTGTCCGGCTTCCTTGCCCGGCACAAGTCGCTGTTCGCCTGGCGGCTGCCGGACGCGGGCGTGGTCGGCTACGTGCGCTACGCCGGCGCCGAGGGGGTCGAGCCCTTTGTCGTCCGCATGGCGGAGGCCGCCGGCATCCTGCTGCTGCCGGCCAGCGTGTTCCGCTCGGAGGTGGCGGCGCTGCCCGCCGACCGCTTCCGCATCGGCTTCGGCCGCACCAGCTTTCCCGCCGGGCTGGCCGCCTTGGAAGCGGCGGTCCGCTGACCGGCGATGGCTGGCCGTAACCGAACGGGCTTCGCCCCGTATAGTCCAGTATGCGATGAACGGCGCCGGCCTTTGCGCCCGGCATGGGGACGGCAGTAGGCGCAAGCGATGGACCTGACGCAAATCCGCTACTTCCTGGCGCTGGCGCAGACGCTGAACTTCACCCGCGCGGCGGAGGCCTGCCACGTCACCCAGCCCGCGCTGACCAAGAGCATCCAGCGGCTTGAGGAGGAGCTGGGCGGCCCGCTCCTGCTGCGAGAGCGGTCGCTGACCCAGTTGACGCCGCTGGGCCAGGCCATGCTACCGTTGCTGGAACAAACCCATGCCGCGGCGGAGCGCGCGAAGGAGCATGCGTCCGGCATGAAGCGGCAGGCGTCGTCGCCGCTCCGGGTGGGCCTGGCGGCTGACGTGCCGACGCCGCCGTTCCTTCCGGTGTTCGGGGAGCTGGCCGCGCGCCTGCCGGGCTTTGAGCTGAGCCTTGAGGGCGCCGGCAGCGCCGCGCTGTGCGAGGCCTTGCTGCGGGGAACGCTGGACGCGGCGGTCGTGACCGGGGATGCGGCGCTGTCCGACCGGCTGAACCGCTGGCCGCTGTTCCGGGACGTGGCGGTGCTGATGATGCCGCCGGGCCACGCGCTGGACACGGGGGAGGCGGTCCCGCTCAGCGCCCTGGACGGGGTGGCGGTGATCTGCCGGGCGGCGGATTGCCGGATGGCGCATCTGCTGGAGCAGGCGCAAAAGGCCCATGGCACGCGCCCGAGCCACCGGCACCGGGTGGAGGCGCCGGGATGCGTGGCAGACCTGGTGCGCGCCGGGCTGGGCATCGCCTTGTCCACCAAGCAGACCCCCGTGCCCGAAGGGCTGCGCAAGCGTCCGCTGGCGGGGCAGGCGGGGCACGACGTGCTGCTGGTCGCGGTAGCGGGCCGCCCCTTCACGCGGGCGGTCCATGCGTTCATCAAGCTCGCCCGCGCGCGGGAATGGGGTCTGGACGCGCCCTGAACCATCGTCGCGCCTAAACCATCGTCGCGATCGGGCGCACCACGATTTCGTTCACGTCCACGTCGCCCGGCTGCTCGATGGCATACAGGATGCTGCGGCCGATGGCCTCGGGCGGGATGGACACCTTGCGGTAGCCGACCATCCGCTCCCGCGCGGCCGGGTCGCTGATCGTGTTTGCAAGCTCGGATTCGACCACGCCGGGGTAGATGCAGGTGCAGCGGACCTTGTCGCTTTCCTTCCGCAGCCCTTCGGAGATCGCCCGCACGGCGAACTTGGTCGCCGCATAGACCGCCGCCGTCGGCTGGACGACGAAGCCGCCCACCGAGGAGACGTTGACGACGTGGCCGTGGCCCTGCGCCTCCATCCGCGGCAGCACCGCGGCGATGCCGTGCAGGACGCCCCGGATGTTCACGTCGATTATCCAGTTCCATTCCGCGACCTTGAGGGCCGACAAGGGGGAAAGCGGCATGACGCCGGCGTTGTTGACCAGCACGTCGATCTGTCCGAACTCGGAATGCGCGAAGTCGGCGAACGCCGCCACGTCGTCCCCGTCGGCCACGTCGAGCGCCCGCGTGCGGACCTGCCCGCCAGCGGCCTCGATCTCCCCGGCAACCGCCGCCAGCTTACCCGTCCGGCGCGCGCCCAGCACGACGCGGGCGCCGGCGGCGGCAAGCACGCGGGCGGTGCCGGCGCCGATCCCGCTGGACGCGCCGGTGATGAGGACGACCTTGTTCAATGCAGGCATCGGTGATCTCCAGGCTGTTCGGGCGGGCTTGGCCCCGCGCGCAGCCGGGACGTGGGGCATCGCCCGCCATCCGGTTAGGCGCTATGATCGGGATGGCTCGTTGAGCGGGATGGGATGATGGGGCGGGGCAGCCTTGATGACCTTGCGGCCTTTGCCGCCGTGGCGCGTGCCCGCAGCTTCACCCGCGCCGCCGCCGGGCTGCGGGTGTCCACCTCGGCGCTGAGCCACACGATCAAGGGGCTGGAGGCACGCCTCGGCGTCCGCCTGCTGCAGCGCAACAGCCGCAGCGTGTCGGCGACGGCGGCCGGGGAGCGGCTGCTGGGCACGCTGGGGCCTGCGCTGGCGGAGATCGGCGGCGCGCTGGAGGAGCTGGGCCGCGAGCGCGGCCTGGTTTCGGGCACGGTGCGCCTGACCGCCACGCGGCACGCCTTCGAGACGGTGATCCGCCCCGTGCTGCCCGGCTTCCTTGCAGCGCATCCCCGCGCCGGGGTGGAAGTGCTGATCGACTACCGGCTGCGCGACATCATCGCCGAGCGGCTCGACGCCGGCATCCGGCTGGGCGAGAAGCTGGAGCAGGACATGGTCGCCGTGGGCGTCGGGCCGGCGCTGCGCATGGCCGTGGTGGCGTCGCCGTCCTATCTGGCCGCGCATCCCGCGCCGCACACGCCGCAGGCCTTGATGGAGCACCGCTGCATCAACTACCGCGCGGCGGCCTCGCGCCAAACCCTCGACTGGGAGTTCGAGCGGGAGGGCCGGGCGCTGGGCATCAAGGTGGCGGGTCCGCTGACCTTCAACGAGCCGGAGCTGATGTTGGACGCCGCGCTGGACGGGTTGGGCGTTGCCTACGTCGTGGAAGAGCAGGCCGGCCCGCATCTGGCGGCAGGGCGCCTGGTGCGGCTTTTGGAGGGCTGGACGGCGCCGTTCCCCGGATACTTCCTTTACTACCCGTCCCGGCGGCAGGTGCCGGCGACGCTGGCCGCCCTGATCGCCGTCCTGCGGCGCAGGACGCTCACCAGCGCGCCAGCCGCGGCAGCGCCAGGCGCGCGAAGGCTGTGACGGAGCCGCAGCCCACGGCATACCAGACAGCAATGTAGAGCGGGTCGTCATAGGGGCAGGCGAACACGAACACGAACGCTCCCCAGGCCGCCGCGGCGATGCCGGACGCGAGCGCCGTGCCGCCGCCGTCGGTCGCTGCGCCGCGCTGCATCAGCAGGCCCAGGCCGAGCATCGCCGGCACCGACAGCGCCACGATCTTCGAGGCGCATTGGACTCCATCGTGCCAGTTCAAGCGTGCCGCCAGAGCGGGCCACCCATCGCGAGACGCATCGACGACCCAGCCAGCCGCAAGGCAGAGGGGGATGACCGCGGCCAGCCAACGCAGCCCTCGGCGAGGCGACCGGACGGGATCGAAGGACAAAATTGCGACTGCCGCGCCGACCAGGGCGATGAGGCCGACGCTGCCGAGCTTCCACCAGAACGACGGCTGCTCCATCGCCACGGGCATATCCGGCCGCGTCGGGCCCACGCCCAGGAACAGCGCCAGCTCGACCAGGCAAAGCAGCCCGAGCAACGCCGCGTCCTTTCCTGCGGTCCGCCGCCGCACGGGCTTGAGATCGCGGGCGAGGCGGTCGATCAGGGGGTCATTCGCCATCGCGCCGCCTTTGGACCATCGACGCCAGCCGGTTCAGCCCCCGGTGGATGTTCACCTTCACGAGCGAAACGGACTGGCCGGTGCGGGCTGCCGCCTCCTCGATGCTGTGGCCCTGCAGCTTGACCAGGCGGATCACCTCGGCCTGCGCCGGCTTGAGGTCTCGCAGCAGGCCCTCAAGCGTCCACGCGCTGGTGACGGCGTCGCCGTGGTCGGCCACGGGGATATTGTCGTCGAGCGCCTCCATCGGCGCCGACCGCATCGCGCGCAGCCGGTCGATCCACTTGTGCCGTGCGATCGCCATGAGCCAATGCTCGAACGGGCGGGCGGGGTCATAGGTGTGCCGCTTCTGATGGATGGCCAGCAGAGTGTCTTGGACGGCGTCGTCGACGGCGCCCGGCGGCAGCCTGCGGCCGTAATAGCGGTGAAGCCGCGCCCCGGCCTCGGTGAGCAGCCGATGGTAGGCCGCGGCGTCGCCCAACTGGGCCGCGGCCATCAGCGCGCTCCAGTCACTGACGACCATGCCGGCCCCGTGCAGTTTCAAGCGTCCCGCCGAGGCGCGCAGCGTGGCACGCGCCGCCGCCGTGCCGGCCCAGCCTGCCATGTCCGAACCCATGGGCGGCCATTCGCCGGAACCCGGCCGCTGGTTACAGCGGCCGGGCAGGAAAAACAGGGTTGGGCGCACGGCAGCAGGCGGGCGCGCTCCGTCAGGACCTGGCCCGCCGCTTCGCACCGGCGGCCCCTACATGGCCGATGCGACCAGCCCGACCTTCGGCAGCCTTCACGGCATCCGACGAAGACGGCCCCTTGTTGGAGCGGCGGCGCGTCAGGACGCTTGGAACGGCCAGCGCGAGTTCGCGCCTTCGGCGCGCGCTGCGACCAGCAGCTTGGCCATGACCTGGTTGGGACCTGGCCGCGACGCCGTCTGCTCGATCTCGGGCCAGTCGAACCGCACGGTGTCGGCGGCCGGGTCCCATTGCGCAGCCGGCTTCGATGGCGCCGCCGCGTTCTTGGCCGGAGCGGGCGTCGGCTCGGCCGGCTTGGCTTTGGCGGCCGCCCCGCCTGCGTCCACCGGCTCGGGCAGCAGGGCGAAGTCGTTCGGTCCTGTTGCGGCGTCGGCATCCCTGGCGCTTATGCTGGGTGCGCTGCCGCCGTCCGCTTCGGCCGGCTGCGGCATGGCTTTTGCCCGGGGCGGACGGCCCCGGCGGGCTGGCGCGGGCGTCGCATCCAGCGCGGTGGCTTCAACGGCGCGGGTGGCCTTCGGCTTGCGAGGCATTTAAAATCCTTTTGTTGAAAAGCGCCTCATACGCGAGGCGCGCCGTGATGGAAACAAGGGATGCACGGTCCCGAAGCGAGGCGTCATGCCGCCATGGATGCTGCACGGCGCGAACGGATACACCGGGCAACCGATCGCGCGGGAAGCGGCGCGGCGGGGACTCGCGCCGACGCTGGCCGGGCGCGGTCCCGGCAAGGTCGGCGCGCTCGCGCGGGAGCTTGGCCTCGCCCATCGGGTGTTCGCCCTGGACCGGGCGGACGACGCGGCGGGTCTGGACGGCATGGCGCTCGTGCTGCATCGCGCCGGGCCGTTCTCGGCGACGGGCGCGCCCATGATGGAGCGCTGCCTGCGGAGCGGGGCGCACCACCTCGACATCACCGGGGAGATCGACGTGTTCGAGCAGGCCCATGCCCGGGACGCGCGGGCGCGGGCGGCAGGCGTGCTGCTGTGTCCCGGCGTCGGCTTCGACAGCCGGTCCGGCATTTCGCCCGGCACGGCGAGAACCGCGGCGGAGGGCATTGCGCTGGGCGGGCACGTGCGGTGGATCGTGCGCGTGCCGCATGGCCATCGCACCCGGCGGATCGACTTCGGCGGCGGCGTGCGGACGGCAATGACGCTCGCCTGGGGCGATGTCAGCACCGCCTTTCACACCACGGGAAGCCCGAACATCGAGGTTTATGCCGCCTTACAGACCCGAAATCTATGATGCACAAATCAGGGGTTCTGATGGGCTCCCAAAGCCAACTCCCGCAACTCGAGGAATGTCCGATCCAGATGATCTCTGATGCTAAGCGTCGGGTCTTCTAACCAATAAAGCACGGCCTGCCAGAAAGCCGCCATTCCGGTTTGAGCAGCAAGCACTGCCAGCCTTTGGTCGACGCCACGGTTACGCAGTGCAGAGGCCAGAGCAGAAGTGAGCGACGCCATTTTCGCCAGCTCGCGTTCATGCAAAGCGGGCGTTGCGGCGATGACATGGTGGCGCGGCTCCGCGAAAGGGCGATTAGCCTCAATCATCCTCTCGGTTGACCGAAACGCCGTCAGCAAGGTCTCAAGCGGTCCGAGCGCGTCGGGCGCTTCGGCTATTGCAGTCGTCAACGCCGAGCGCAGCTTCGGCTCGCCGTCGAACAGGACTTCTCGCTTGTCCGGGAAGTGTCGGAAGAAGGTACGTTCGGTGACACCGGCCCGTGCGGCAATTTCTGATGTGGTGGTCTGGTCATAGCCGCGCTCGCGGTACAGCTCCAGAGCTGCCTGCTGCAAGCGGCCTCGTACGTCTTCACCCTTGGGCGCCACTAATCCCCTATCTCTTGTCAGTCACTGACATATATTCTATGTCAGTGACTGACGTAAATCAA
Organism: uncultured Acetobacteraceae bacterium; assembly: GCA_964251035.1. Lineage (GTDB taxonomy): Bacteria > Pseudomonadota > Alphaproteobacteria > Acetobacterales > Acetobacteraceae > CAHJXG01. The sequence continues at coordinate 23,351 of CAXUJE010000022.1, read as the reverse complement.
CTGAACTCATCAGGGGAGAGTCACATGCACGTATTCATCACCGGAGCCACCGGTTGGGTCGGGTCGGCCATCGTTCGGGAGTTGATCGGCGCGGGTCATCAGGTGACCGGCCTTGTAAGATCAGAGAGCAACAGCGCGGCGCTGTCCGCCATGGGGGCTGCACCTCTGCTGGGGTCGCTCGATGATCTTGACCTTCTTCGCAACGGGACTGCCGAGGCCGATGGCGTCATTCACACCGCCTTTGGTGTCGACTTCTCGAAGATTGCCGAGATGAGCCAGCAAGAACGCCGCGTGATTGAGGCTTTCGGAGAGGTCTACGAAGGGTCAGACCGTCCGATCATCGCAACCTCCGGCTTCGCCCTGTTGCCGCGTGGCGAGACGTTTACCGAAGACATGCCACCTCCGCCCATCAATCCGGCATTTCCTCGTGCACCGGAACACTCGATTATGACCATCGCGGATCGCGGCGCGCGCGCAACCGTGGTCAGGTTGCCGCGCTCCGTCCATGGCCGGAGGGAGCGCCATGGCTTCGTGCCCATGCTGGCGACGGTAGCGCGTGAGAAGGGCGTCTCCGCCTATGTAGGTGATGGGGACAATCTGTGGCCCTCGGTGCATCGGCTGGATGCGGCGCGCGTGTTCTGCCTTGCGCTCGAGCGCAAGGCACAAGGCGGCCCCTTCCATGCCGTTGCCGACCAAGGCGTTTCCTTCAAGCAGATCGCCGAAGCTATCGGCCGGCAACTGGGCATACCGGCCCGGTCGCTCACAACTGAGGAGGCCGGGGTGCATTTTGGCCCCCTTGCCATGTGGGTCGCGGGCAATGGTCCTGCTTCCAGTGAAAGGACAAGAGAGCGTCTCGGATGGAAGCCTAAGGAGGCGGACTTGATCGCCGACATCGACCATCCCGACTACTTCAAGCCGTAGCCGGGCCGATCCACCTCTATGGCGCAAAATCCAGGGAATTTGTCCCACGGCCGACGACCCCGCCAGCAGCCGTCCCCAGCCGCCGATGCAAACCCGGCCCATCGAGTCGCCGGGCTGGCCAGCATGTTGGTGAAAAAGGGCACCAGGGTGAACGCCGTCGCGCCGGGGCCGGTGTGGACGCCGCTGGTCCCGTCCACCATGCCGCCGGGCAAGGCCGAGAGCTTCGGCGAGGAAACGCCGCTCGGCCGCGCCGGGCAGCCGGCGGATCTGGCCGGCGCTTGCGTGCTGCTGGCGTCCGACGAAGGGAGCTACATGACGGGCGCCGTCATCCCCGTCACCGGCGGGCGCCCGATGCTGTAAGTGGCGCACTCGCTGAGGGCCGGCGGGCGGGCAGAGCGCGCTTGCCTGATCCTGATGGTCCTCCCATGTGGAGGGTGAACGGGGTCGTCGCTGGCGCAGCTTTACGTTGCGCGAGCATGTCGGTCCCGATCAGACGAGCCTGCCGCCGCAGGACGGGCCGGCTGTTTCGAGGATTGGACGCCATGCCCATTCACATCCCGTTCGACAATACCTACGCCCGCCTGCCCGACCGCTTCTACGCGCGTGTCGAGCCGACCCGTGTCGCCGCCCCCCGGCTGCTCCGGGTCAACGCCGCCCTGGCGGAGCAGCTTGGGATCGACCCCAACAGCCTGGATGGTCCCGAGGCGGCGGACGTCTTCGCCGGCAACTCCGTGCCGGAGGGCGCGGAGCCGATCGCCCTCGCCTACGCCGGGCACCAGTTCGGCGGCTTCTCGCCGCAGCTTGGCGACGGGCGGGCCGTCCTGTTGGGCGAGGTCGTCGGGCAGGACGGACGGCGGCGGGACATCCAGCTCAAGGGCGCCGGACCCACGCCGTTCTCCCGCCGGGGCGACGGCCGCGCCGCGCTGGGACCTGTGCTGCGCGAATACATCGTGAGCGAGGCCATGGCGGCCCTGGGCATCCCGACCTCCCGGGCGCTGGCCGCAGCCGCCACCGGAGAGCAGGTCGTCCGCGAGACCCTGTTGCCCGGCGCGGTGTTCACCCGCGTCGCCGCCAGCCACATCCGCGTCGGCACGTTCCAGTTCTTCGCCGCCCGCAGCGATGCCGAGGCGGTGCAGACGCTGGCCGACTACGTGATCGCCCGGCACTACCCGGACGCGGCAGGCGCCGCGAATCCCTACCGCGCCCTGCTGGACGGCGTGATCGCCCGGCAGGCGGACCTCGTGGCGCAATGGGTGCTGGTGGGCTTCATCCACGGCGTGATGAACACCGACAACACCGCCATCTCCGGCGAGACCATCGACTACGGCCCCTGCGCCTTCATGGACGCCTACGACCCGGCCGCGGTGTTCAGCTCCATCGACGGGGGCGGCCGTTACGCCTACGCGAACCAGCCCCGCATCATGCACTGGAACCTAGCCCGCCTTGCCGAGGCCCTGCTGCCGCTGCTCGGGGACACCCAGGATGCCGGCCTGGCCTCCGCCCAGGAGGCGCTGGCCGCCTTCGGCCCGCGTTTCGAGGCCGCCTACTTCGGCGGGCTGGGGCGGAAGGTCGGCCTCGAAACGGCGCAGGAGGGCGACACCGCCCTGGTCCAGGACCTGCTGACCCGCATGGCGGAGAACGCGGCCGATTGGACGTTGACGTTCCGGCGCCTGTGCGCCGCGGCGGCCGGGCCGGGAGGCGACGACGCCGTGCGGACGCTGTTCGCCGACAGCGGCGCCTACGACGGGTGGGCTGCCCGCTGGCGCGCACGGCTGGCCGCGGAACCCGCCCCGCCCCTCTCGCGCGCCGCCGCCATGCGGCAGGTGAACCCGGCCATCATCCCGCGCAACCACCTCGTCGAGGCGGCGCTCGCCGCGGCCCTGCAGGATGACCTCGGCCCGTTCGAGGCCTTGCTGGATGCGACGGCGCGGCCGTTCGAGGATCGGCCGGGCTTTGAGCAGCACGCCTTGCCGCCGGTGCAGGTTGACCCGTCGTACCGGACGTTCTGCGGGACCTGACGGACCCGGGCAGACGCGCCGCCTCCCGATCAGAAAGCAGCCGCATGCCGGACGACAGCCGAATACCCCTTCCGAGCCGCAGGACCGCCATGGTGCTTGCCGGCGGGATCGCGCTTGGCGCTTACGAGGGCGGCGCCTATGCCGCGTTGGGAGAGGGTGGGGGACCGCTTCCGGATTGGACCCTGGGAAGCTCGATCGGTGCCGTGACCGCCGCGATCATCGCGGGGAATGCGCCGGAGCACCGCATCGCGCGCCTGCGGCAATTCTGGCAGGCCGCCACGACGGACCCGACGCCCGCCGCGTCCTTTTGGTTCGGCGTCCCGGACGCGGGCGTCTGGCGGCAGGCATACAATCAGGCCAGCGTGGTGGAGACGTTGCTCTTCGGCCGTCCCGGCGTCTTCCGCCCGCGCCTTTCCGCCGGGCCGCGGGCCGGGGTGGGCGACGTGTCCGCGCTGTATGACTTGGCACCGCTGCGCGCGCAGCTCACGGAGCTGATCGACTTCGACCGTCTCAACCGGGGCAGCGTGCGCCTCAGCCTTTGCACGACGGATGTCGTCAGCGGCGAGCGCGTGGTGTTCGACACGGGCCGGGGCACGCGGGTCGGGCCAGAGCACATTTTGGCGTCCTGTGCCCTGCTGCCCTTGTTCGCGCCCATCGAGATCGAGGGAAGGCTGCTGGGCGATGGGGGGTTGGCCTCCAACGCGCCGCTCGACCTCGTGCTGGACGACCCGGCCTTTGACGGCTCGCTGTGCTTCGTCATCGACCTGTTCGCCCCGGAGGGCAGCCGCCCGCACACGCTGGGCGCCAGCCTGTCGCGTGCGGGCGACCTGGCGTTCGGCAACCAGTCGCGCCGACTCCGGGAAGGACAGGAGCGGGAACAGAGGCTGCGCGCCGTGATCGGCCATCTTGGCGGTATGCTGCCGCCCGAGCTGCGCGACCGGCCTGACATCGCGGCGATGCTCGCCGAGGGCCGCCTGCGGCCGATGGAAATGCGCTATCTCAGCTACCGCGCCGGCCTCGACGAGGCCGGTCCTGGCAAGGTGTTCGACTTCTCCCGCGCAACGCTCGCCGACCGCTGGCGCGCTGGGGAGGAGGCGATGCGGGCCGTGCTGCAAACCCTGGAACCGGTCGAGGAGGGGCAGGGAGCCGGCATTTCGACTCCTGGGCGCTCAAGCGTCTGAGCCGCGGCGGCCGATTGGGGCGGACCCGCCTTGCCCGCCCCCACTTTCGTCAGCGGATGGTGCCGTTGGCCTGGTTCGGCAGGAAGCCGCCGCCTGTGCTGCGGCCGTTGTACACGATGTTCAGCACCTCCGTGGTCGTGCGTCGGTACGCGAGCGAGTCGCTGTCCGATGGCGAGGTGTTGATGCTCAGGTTGGCGAGCGACAGGGGCTGCTCCTTGCCGTTGCCCGCGGACGCGCGGACGGCGGAGATGGCGTTGGCCGCGGCCTGCTGGCCGAGGCTGCCGAGGACGGTGCGGACCGTGCCGGCGTGGTAGGCCTCGATCGCCAGGATGCTGGCGGCGGCGTTCAGGGCGTCCTTGCTTTGCAGCAGCGCCGCCGCACCGGCATAGGCGGTGACGCCCACGTCCTCGAAGATGAACGCGCCGAGCAGGAAGCTGACCTCGTCGGCGAACGGGTTGAACTGCGTGTTGGCGTTCGGGACGAGCTTCGCCTCAAGCGCCAGGGCGTTGAAGCTGTTCAATAGGTCGATGTTCGGCTGCGCCACCGCCGCCTTGCCGAGCACGCGCCGCAGGAAGCGGACGTGGTTGACCTCGTCGATCGTGATCTTCTGCGCGTAGGCGGCGATGGACGGGGTCTTGAACGGCACGGCCGAGCCGCCGAGCACGAAGCCCGCGTTGCCGACGCCGTTGGGGTCGTTGATGTCCGTGGGGTCCAGGCCGCGGCCCAGGAAGGCGCGGATGTAGTACTGGGCCTCGACGTATTCGAGGTTCAGCGCGAAGTTCAGGATGTCGGCGTCGGTGATGCCCTGCGCCTCCGCCGGCAGGCTGGTGAGCGTCACGCCGGCGGTGGCGGCTGCGCCCACGGCCATGACGGCGGCGGCGGTCTTGCCGAACTGGCCGATCAGCGCGCGGCGGTTGACGCCGTCTTGCCTCGGCTCGGCCAAGGCGACTGGATTGTGCATGAAGGCTGGCTCCCACGTTATGCGCGGCGATTCGCATGCCGCCTGCGCTATACGGGCAACCTCACTGCGTGGATGCGGGGAAGCAAGATGTTACGATGTTAAAACTGTGTTGCATTCAGGTTGTTGCGCAATCTGTGTCATGGCCGCAACATGGAGCGCCAAGCCAAGGGCGGGGATGCGCACTCTGCGCCGCAGGGTGGCCCGCTGGACGGTAGCGCCCAACGTTCAGTGCTGACCGACGAGCAGGAGCATGCCTGGCCTGCTGCCCCAAGCGGCCTCCATCGGGCGCAATCGGAACCATTCTCCTCCGCCGAGGCCGGTCCGAGTTGCGATCCATGGGGCCTGCACGAAGACCGGTGCTGGGAGCGTCGCCTCATTCACCGGCAAATCGCGTGGCCTCGGGGAGAAGACGCTGCCGAAGGATCAATCCGATCGTTTCCATGGCTTCGTCCGCCGCTGACAGGAAGCCGGCCATCTGGATGAACCCATGGATCATGCCGGCAAAGTTGCGGTGCGTGACCTCGACACCTGCTTCTGTCAGGCGCTGCGCATACAGGACGCCTTCGTCGTGCAGTGGGTCACGGCTTCCCGTGATGAGAAGGGCCGGCGGCAGTCCGGCCAGACTTCTTGCCACGATCGGGGAGGCGCGCCAATCCTGTGCGGCGGCCTCGTTCAGCACATACCTTTCCACCATGAATTGCATCAGCTCGGGGGTCAGCGGCGGCACCTGCGCGTTGCGCGCCCGTGACGGATAAGCGTCTGCGCCCTGGCGGGTGTCCGTGGAAGGATAGATCAGGACCTGGCACCGCAACGGGATGCCAGCGTCTCGCGCTGCGATCGCCGCCACGGCCGCCAAGCTGCCGCCGGCGCTGTCGCCTCCGACGGCCAAGCGCGCTGGATCGATTCCCAGCATCGAGGCATGGCCTGCAATCCATGCGACGCTGGCAATGACATCCTCTGGGCCGGCAGGCGCCGGGTGTTCCGGCGCCAAGCGGTAATCCACTGCAACGACCAGGCATTCCGCCCGGTCTGCCAGTTGCCGGCAGACCTTGTCGTGCGACTCCAGGTCCCCGATGATCCAGCCGCCGCCGTGCATGTAGACCAGCGTCGGAGCAGGTCCGCCGGCAAGGTTGCGCGGGCGGTAAAGGCGGAGGGGCACGGGGCCTGCCGGCCCATCTGCGGCGTGAGCGGTGATTTCGGCCATGTCCGGCGCCGGGCCGCCAAGCGTGTCGCTCATCTGACGGTAGGTCTCCCGCGCTTCGGGCATCGGCATCTCGTTGAGCGGCTTGCTGCCGCTCTGACGCATGATCTCAAAGAGCTTCAAGACGTCCGGGTCAAAATCCACAGATATCCTCCACGTGCGAACAAGGTTGCTTCTGGTACCCTAAGCCAGAGGCGGGCCGAGGGCTTGAACCCAACGGGCACACTATCAAGGTATTGCAGTCAAGGACTCGCCTGCGAGGGCTGCGGCTGCGAGAAGCAGCGCAAGGCATGGTTCCGCGGCGTGCCGCTTTCCATTCCTGCCCCGAGCGCCGTAAAGGAACCGTAGCCCCGGGCCGCCGCCCAGGCAACTTGCCGAAGGAGCGCGCATGGCCAGCCCATTCCGCAGCACCGCCTGCCCGCACGATTGCCCCAGCACCTGCGCGCTGGAAGTTGAAGTGCTGGACCGCGCCCGCATCGGCGCGGTGCGGGGCGCCGCGGACAACACGTACACCGCCGGGGTGATCTGCGCGAAGGTCGCGCGCTATGCCGAGCGGGTGCACCATCCGGGCCGCCTCCTCCGTCCGCTGGTCCGCACCGGCGCCAAAGGCGACGGCGCGTTCCGGGAGGTCGGCTGGGAGGAGGCGCTGGACCGCGTCGCCGGGGCGCTCATCGACGCGGCGGCGCGGCATGGGCCGGAGGCGGTGTGGCCCTACTACTTCGCCGGCACCATGGGCCTGGTGCAGCGGGACGGCATCAACCGGCTGCGCCACGTCATGCGCTACTCGCGGCAGCACAGCACCATCTGTTCGACAGCATCCGAAAGTGGCTGGATCGCCGGCGTCGGCCGCTATGGCGGGCCGGACCCGCGGGAGATGGCGGAGGCCGACCTGATCGTCATGTGGGGCGGCAACCCGGTGTCCACCCAGGTCAACGTGATGACCCACGTGACCCGCGCCCGCAAGGGGCGGGGCGCGCGGTTCGTGGTCGTCGACCCCTATCGCACCCCAAGCGCCGCGAACGCCGACATCCACCTCGCGCCCCGCCCCGGCACCGACGGCGCGCTGGCCTGCGCGGTCATGCACGTGCTGTTCCGCGACGGCTATGCCGACCGGGCCTACATGGCCGAGTACGCTGACTGCCCGGACCAGTTGGAAGCGCACCTGCGCGAGCGCGGCCCGGACTGGGCGGCCGGGATCACCGGGCTGACCGTCGCCGAGATCGAGGGCTTCGCGGCGCTGTACGGCCGCACCGACCGGGCCTTCGTGCGTATCGGCTACGGCTTCTCCCGCAGCCGCAACGGCAGCGCCAACCTCCATGCCGTCACCTGCCTGCCGACCGTCGGCGGCAAGTGGCGGCACCGTGGCGGCGGCGCGTTTTGGAACCACCGCGGCAACGGCATCTACCATTGGGACAAGACGCTGATCGAGGGCCTCGACGCGCGCGACCCCGGCACCCGGCGGATGGACATGAGCCGGATCGGCGCCGTGCTGGCCGGCGACCCGGGCGAACTCCGCGGCGGGCCGCCGGTCGCTGCCCTGTTCATCCAGAACACCAATCCCGTTGTCGTGGCGCCCGACAGCAACCGGGTGCGCCGGGGTTTCCTGCGTGACGACCTGTTCGTCTGCGTGCACGAGCAGTTCATGACGGAAACGGCGGCGCTGGCCGACGTGGTGCTGCCGGCGACCATGTTCCTGGAGCACGACGACCTCTACGGCGCGGGCGGCCACACGCATCTGCAGGTGGGGCCGAAGCTGATCGACCCGCCGGGCGAATGCCGCTCGAACCACGAGGTGCTGCAAGGCCTGGCCCGGCGGCTGGGCGCGCAACATCCAGGCTTCGAGATGACGGCGATGCAGTTGGTGGATGCGACGCTGCGCGCCTCCGGCTGGCCCGGTGCCGAGGAGGTGATCGCCCGGCGCTGGATCGACGCCGATGAGGGCTTCGAGCGCAGCCATTTCCTGACTGGGTTCGGCTTCCCGGACGGGCGGTTCCGCTTCGCGCCCGATTGGGCCGCGGTCGGCCCGCACCACGCCGGCATGCCCGCGCTTCCGGACCACTGGGCCGCGACGGACGAGGCGACGCCCGACCACCCATTCCGCCTGGTCGCGGCGCCCGCGCGCAACTTCCTCAACACGAGCTTCACCGAAACGCCGGGCAGCCGCAAGCGCGAGGGCCGGCCCACGGCCCTGGTCCACCCGGACGACGCGGAGCGCCTGGGCATCGCGGAGGGCGGCCGGGTGACGCTTGGCAACGCCCGGGGGGCCGTCACGGTGCATGCGCGCTTGGCGACCGGCTTGCAGCCCGGCGTGGTCGTGGTCGAAAGCGTGTGGCCCAACGCCGATTTCGGCGGCGGCATCGGCATCAACGCGCTAACGAGCGACGCGCCGGCGGCCCCCAACGGCGGCGCGGTGTTCCACGACACCGCCGTGTGGATGCGCGCTGAGCCTGCCTCGGTCCTGGCCGCGGAATAGTCTGCTCTGCTACGGTGTTGCGATGGCGGGCACGAAGCCGAGGGACGCGATGGAATGGACGCATATGCCAGGGGGCACGGCGCGCACGGACTACCACTGCGACCAGTTCGGCTGGATGTTGCAGCAGGCCGAACTGCTGCGCGCCGGCCGCCTCGACGACCTTGACCGGCACTCGCTGGCTGAGCTGCTGACAGACATGGCCGGCTCGGACAAACGCGCCTTCGAAAGCGCCATGCGCGTCCTGTTGCAGCATATGCTCAAGGTGCTCGTGCAACCGGAAAGGCTAACCCGAAGCTGGCTTTATTCCATCGCCGTGCAGCAAGTGGACGCCCGCCGCCTGATCGAAATGGAGCCAGGGATGCGCCCATTCCTGCCGGGCCTGTACGATGCCGCCTATGCGGACGCCCGCTGCTTGGCGTCCGTGGAGACCGGCATCGCGCTCACCCGGTTTCCGGCCGAAAATCCTTGGGGCATGGAGGAGGCGCTGGCCTATGTGCCGCCCGAGCCTGCGCCCCGTGGAGCCAAGCGCCAAAAGAAGACGGGGTGACGGCGCTTACTCGATCGCATGCCGCTGCAAGTCCTCCAGCGCGCAATGCTCCAGCGCCGAAGCCTCGGTCGCATGCAGGGCGACGCGGGGGGCGCAGCCGGCCAGGAACGCCTCTTGCCAGCGTGGCGCGCATAGGCACCAGCGGTCGCCGGGCTTGAGGCCGGGGAAGCCGTACTCGGGCCGCGGCGTCGAAAGGTCGTTGCCCCGGCTGCGGCTGAAGGCCAGGAACTCGGCCGTGACCTCGGCGCAGACGGTGTGGCTGCCCACATCCTCCGGCCCGGTCTCGCAGCAGCCGGTGCGGGTGAAGCCGGTTATCGGGTCAAGCGAACAGGTTGTCAGCGTGCCGCCCAGGACGTTATAGCGCGGCGCGGCGCGGCGCCGGTTGGGGTCGGTGTCGTCGAGCGGCATGGCGGAAACTCCCTATGGAAGCAAAGGACATGTGGCTTGCCCAGCCGACTGTCCATCGCTTCCATTGGAAACGGGCGTTTCAGGCCGGCATCAGCCCTCCTTGGGCGCGTAGGCCACGCAGTAGCCGTTCGGGTTGATGGTGCCGGCAACGATCTTGCAGGCGTTCGGCTCGACCCACTGCGCGCACTTGTTGCACTGCTGGCCGTCCTTCGGCGAGTTCTGGTACTGGACCAGCTCCTGCGCGATCTTCTCGTCCTCGGCGCGGGCGGACGGCGCGGCGGCCACGCCCGCGATGCCGGCGGCGATCATCGCCCCGGTGCGCAGCATGTCGCGGCGGGACGTCCCGTTGCGGTCGTGCATCAGCAGTTTCCTCCTGGTTGCGATCCCGTCCCCATGGCGGGATCAAGTACGGACATGAGGCCTGGCTTCGTCCTGGCAAGCGTCCGCGTCACGCGACGCGCTTCAAGCTCAGCTCTGACCAAATCGCCGACAGCGAGGCGACGAGGTGGGCGATGTCGGCGTCGGTGTGCAGCGGCGACGGCGTGATGCGCAGCCGCTCCGTGCCGCGCGGCACGGTCGGGTAGTTGATGGGCTGAAGGTAGACGCCATACTGCTCGAGCAGCCGGTCGCTGATGTGCTTGCACAGCGCGGCGTCGCCCACCATCACCGGCACGATGTGGCTCGGGTTGTCCATGTGCGGCACCCCGGCCGCGTCCAGCGCCGCGCGCACCTGCGCCACCCGGCGCTGCTGCCCCTCCCGCTCGGCGGAACTCGCCTTGAGGTGCCGGATGCTGGCCAAGGCGCCTGCGCACACCGCCGGCGGCAGCGCCGTGGTGAAGATGAAGCCCGAAGCGAAGCTGCGCACGAAATCGACCATGGCGGCAGAGCCTGCGATGTAGCCGCCGACCACGCCGAAGCCCTTGGCCAGCGTGCCCTCCATCACCGTGATGCGGTGGGACAGGCCCTCCCGCTCCGCGATGCCGCCGCCGCGCGGGCCGTACAGCCCGACCGCATGCACCTCGTCCAGGTAGGTGATGGCGCCGTGCTTCTCCGCCACGTCGCAGATCTCGGCCACGGGCGCGATGTCGCCGTCCATGGAGTAGATGCTTTCGAACACCACCATCTTCGGCCGCGCCGGGTCGAGCTGGGCGAGCTTGCGGTCCAGGTCCTCCGGGTCATTGTGGCCGAACACCATCTTCTCGGCCCGGCTATGGCGGATGCCCTCGATCATCGAGGCGTGGTTCAGCGCGTCCGACAGCACGACGCAGCCTGGCAGCCGCGCGCCAAGCGTGCTCAGCGCCGCCCAGTTCGACATGTAGCCGGAGTTGAACAGCAACGCGCTCTCGGCCTGGTGGAGGTCGGCGATCTCCTCCTCCAGCATGACGTGGTAGTGGTTGGTGCCGGCGATGTTGCGGGTGCCGCCGGCGCCGGCGCCGCACTTGTCCAGCGCCTCGTGCGAGGCCTCAAGCACCAAGGGATGCTGTCCCATGCCGAGGTAGTCGTTCGAGCACCAGACCGTCACGTCGGAGGGCGCACGCCCACCCAGGTGCACCGCGGCCGGGAAGGCGCCGACGGTGCGCTGCAAGTCGGCGAACACGCGGTAGTTGCCGCCCTGCCGCAGGGTGTCAAGCTCGCGGCGGAAGAACCGTTCGTAGTCCATGGGGGGACTCCAAAAACCTTAAGGGGTTGCGGCAGCGGCGGGGTGGGGGCGCTTGGCATCCGGCATGGCGGGCCGCCGATGCGCCAGCACCCAGTTCCACAGCCTGTCAAATGGTATCGGCAGGATAAGAACCCAGTGCTCGATCACCGCAAGCGCCAGGATAGCGATGACGAAGGTCAGCCCAGCCGATGTGGCGTCGCTCGCTCCAGGCGCCGCGGCACGCTGCAGCAGGACGGCGACGCCGGCAGTGCCCACGGTCACGGACACCGGGAACAGCGCGTTCATCGGGCGGCGGCGCAGGTAGCTGCCGAGGTAGGTGAGATGGGGCGGGATGAACTGCTCGCCCAGGTTCAGCACGCCCAGGAAGAAGTTGAGCTTGGCGCTGGCCCGCATCCCCCACAGCACGTAGAAGGTCCAGGCGCCGACCTGGTTCACGCCGCCCCAGGTGGCATAGGCGATGACTGCTGCGGTCGCGAGGATGGCCAGCTCGTGGTAAAGGCAGGCGTTCACGCCGTGCGCGAAGCGCCGCCACTCGCTGACGCCCGCCGGGCTGCCGATGCGGCGCGGGCCGGTGACGTAGCCCATGAAGAAGCCCATCTCCTGCCAGCCCCAGGCCAGCACCGCCCAGGTGAAGGCGGCATAGGCGCCCCAGACCGAGCCGTCCGAGGCCGTCACGCCGAGCTGCCACAGCGCCACGCCGAACAGCGCGGTGCCTCCCGACATGCTCCAGCGGAAGGTGCGCGGGTGCAGGTTGTCCAGCCAGATGATCAGCCCGGTGCTGAACCACCAGACGAACAGCGCGTAGGACGCCGGGCCGACCCAGGAAGGCATGGCGGCCGGCGCTACCAGGCGGGAACCAGCCGGACCTGCTCCGGCGTCGCGTTGCTTTTAGGGGGGATCAGATACAGCCGTGCGAACGCCGCCGCCGCGGCCGCGGTGAGGGCCGCGCCCTTGATCCGGCCCAGCACGCCGCCCTGCCGCCGGGCGGCGCCCTTGGCCACGGTGATGGCGCGCAGCCGCTCGAAGCCCTTGGCAAAACCCGGATGGTCGAGGTCGAGCGACACCGGGAACACCTGCTTGCAGATCTCGGTGGTGATGCGGAACACCCGGAAGTCGTAGTCGGTGGGATCGACGCCGAGCGCCGCGTGGAACACCGGGCGCGCGTGGTCGCGCACGTACATCGTGGCGAACACCGCGAGCAGGAAGAACCTGATCCACAGCTTGTTGAGGCCGGTCAGCACCTTGGGGTCGGCGCGCATCAGCAGGGCGAAGGCCTCGCCGTGGCGGAACTCGTCGGCGCACCACTGCTCGAACCAGCCGAAGATCGGGTGGAACATGCGCTCGGGGTGGCGCTCCAGGTGGCGGAAGATGGTGATGTAGCGGGCGTAGCCGATCTTCTCCGACAGGTAGGTCGCGTAGAACACGAACTTGGGCCGGAAATAGGTGTATTTCTTGACCTTGGTGAGGAAGCTGAGGTCCACGCCCACGCCGAAGTCCTTCAGCGTGTCGTTGATGAACCCGGCGTGCCGCGCCTCGTCCCGCGCCATGAAGTTGAAGAGGTCGTGGATGTCGCCGTGCTTGATGCGCTTCTTGATCTCGGCATACAGCACGCAGCCGGAGAACTCCGCAGTGACGGAGCTGACCAGGAACTCCAGGAACTCCTCCCGCAGGTCGGGCGGCAGGGTGGACAGGTCCACGTCGAACTTCTCGTTGCGGATGAAGTGGCCCTTGTTGGTGTCGGCGCGCAGCTCCGCGATGAGCTGGTCCCACTCGGCCCGCACGCCGCTCACGTCGATCCGCTCCATGGCGGCGAAGTCCGTCGTGTAGAAGCGCGGGCTGAGCACCGTGTCCTGCTGCGCCTGGCGCGTGGTCTCGTTCGGCGTGGTGGGCCGCGTGGCGGTCGTGGCGGACATGGCTCAGCTCTCCTTCGGCAAGAAGCCGACTTCATACAGCTCGGTCAGTTCGAACATGGCGGTGAACTCGGTCCACACGCGCCTCAGCGCGCCGGCCCGGGTGACGGTCGCCGGGCATCGGCAGGTCACGGCGTCGCCGAAGTCGATCTCGGAAGGCACGCCATGCACCTGCACGCTGTCGCCGGGCCGGATCTCGATGCCGTCCGGGACGGCGTGGGCGTGGAACGACAGCGGGGTCTGCTCGATGTCCACGTCGCATTCGACCTCGACGGTCTCCCCGCCCAGCAGCCAGCCTCCAGCTATCGCGCGTCTCATCGCGTTTCTCCGTGCGCCGTCAGCAAATGGGCGAACACCTCGGTGTTGGAGGAGCCGAACGCCTGCAGCTCGATGTGCCGCCCGGTCGCCGGGTCATCGAGGGTCAGGCGCCCGTCGCTCCAGGCGGAAAGGCGGAACGGGTCCTGCGGGCCAATGCCCTCGCTTTTGCGGGTGCGTGCCATGCCGCGCATCGTGCCGCGGAGGAAGCCGTTCTCCCCGGTGAAAACCTCGACCGGCGTGCCGTCCCGCGCGTCCGTCACCACCACCGAGCCGTCCGCGCCATCGGCGAAGGCGAGGTCACGGGCGGCCACCAGCGATCCCGTCGTCTGCACCGCGCCGATGTGGGTGATGCGGCCGGTCGCCGCGACGACGAGCGACAGGCCGACCACGGCGAAGATGCCGAGCAACGGGGCACGCTGGAAAAACTGGGGCGGTGTCGTCAAGGCAGGCCTCCCTCTCAGGCAGTCTTCTTAGGCGGCCACCGGCTCCTGCGACCCGGCGGCAGCATGGCCTGGCTGTGCCTCAGGCGTCACCAGCACCGGCATGTCCGCCGATGCCGCCAGCGCCCGCGCCAGCAACTGGCCCACCCGTGCGGCGTCCGGAACGGCCCGGAGCATCGGCTCCGGCCGCGCCAGCCGCCACGGCCGGGCGTGCGGCCACAATACCAAGTAAGCTAACTTGTCCATGGAGTTGAGCAAGAGCGATATGTCGCCGAAGCCGTTTGCGCGCGTGTTGAGCGCCGCCGTGTCGATCTTCTCGAACGGCAGGTTGATCGCCATCGGCAAGGTCAGGCCCAGTTGGATCACGACCCGGCGGTTGGTGACGCTGTAGACCGTGACCCGGCCGACCGCCCAAGCGTAGCCGGCGAGGAAGCCGATCGGCACCAGCGCCACGCCCGCCAGCTTGGCAGCCGAGAGCGCGGCGTCGGCCAGCGGCGTGCCGCCCAGCGCCGCCGAGCCGAAGCAGTACGCCACGATGGCGCCGAAATAGAGCGCGAGGCCCCGGACATGGAAGGCCTGACGGGCCAGCACCCGCCAATCCGGCGCGCCCTGCCACAGCAGCCGCTCCCCGTCGGGCAGCCGCTCCGGCAGGCCGCGCGGCAGGCGCCCCCTGGCCGTCACAGCACCGGCGCTCACAGGATCGGCCCCAAGCGGGTGGGCGTCGCATACATCAGGCCGCCGGCGTAGTAGCCCACGAGCTTCTCCTCTTCGAGCAGGGTGATCGTCTCGGCGTTCTGCAGCCGCGGCACGTCCTTGAATTGCGCGCCCGTGATGGCATTGACCTTGATCTGCCGGGTCTTCTTGTTGATTTGGGCGTAGTGCTGCGGCAGCATGACGTGGTCGCCGCTGCCGTCCAGCGCGATCTCGAAGTAGCGGATCACCACCTCCGAGCGGTCAACCCAGCTATCCACGACCCGGCCGGCATAGACCCAGTCGGCCCCGAACACCTGCATGCCGTACGGGTTCGGGTCCTCGTTGGCGACCCAGAACTCCGGCACGGTGCGGAGCGGCACGATCTTCGGCAGGGCGTCGTCGAAGGTGTGGTCGGGCACGTCCGGCCGGTTCTGCGCGTAGGCGCCGGGGCCGATCCCGCCCAGCATCGGGTTGCCGGTCGGCTGCCGCGCCGCTCCCTCCCATTTGGCGGTGGGCACGGCGTTCACCTGCTCCACCGGCTCGGCCCGCGGCAAGATCCGGGTGTTGCCGTCGGCCAGGATGAAGGTCTTGGGCGTCGGCACGCCGGGCCAGCCTTCCGGACGCTCTCCAAGGTGGTCGCCGTACATCGGGTAGCCTTCCCGCTTGTTCTCGCGCAGCAGGTAGTAGATCAGCCCGGCGAAGAACAGCCAGAACACGTAAAGCACGATTTGCGCGACGTCGATGTAGCCAGTCAGTGCGCCGATTTGCATTTGAAAACCTCAGCAGTCAGAAGTTCTGGCGGGAAGGCTCAGGCGTAGGCGTTGGGCAAGCGGCTGGACCCGTCCAGGCGGACCAGCGGGCCGATCGCGACCAGGGTCACGAACAGCAAGGCGATCTCAATGGAGTAAACCGCGACGTAGCCGGTGGCGGGATGGACCAGCGTGACGCCCAGGGCGCCACGCTCCGCGAGCGTCGCGACCCCGTCGCGCACCAGGCCGCTGAGCGCCACGGCGCCGCCCGCGGCCGAAGCCTGGACCGCGCCCCAGATGCCGAGCGTCAGCCCGACCTGCCCGCGCGGCGCCGTCGCCATCGCCGCCGTCAGCGTGCAGTGCGCGAACAGCCCGGCGCCGAAACCGATGGCCGCGACGCCCCCGGCGAACAGCGGCGGGCTGTCCAGGGGCGCCGCGAACACCACTGCGGTGAACGCCAGGAGGCCGGCGAGCGCCCCCCCTCCGGCCAGGCGGTACGGGTCGGCGCCTCGGCCCAGGCGCCGCGCGGCAAGGGTGAACCCCAGCACGCCGCCTACCGCCAGCAGCGCCGTCATCGCCGTCGTGGCGCCGACCGTCAGGCGCAGCACGTGGCCGCCGTAGGGTTCCAGCAGGATGTCCTGCATGCTGAACGCGACGGTGCCGAAGCCGAGCGCCACCAGGCGGCGGCGCGACTGCCCGCCGGCGTTGAACGCGCGCCAGGTCTCGACGAAACCCGGGCGCTCGCGGTCCGCCGCGGTGCGGGCGGGGTCGCGCGCTTCCTGCTTCCAGAGCGCGACCGCGTTCAGCGCCATGGTCGCCAGCGCCGCACCCTGCACCACCTGGATCAGCTTGATCTGCGTGAAGTCCGCGAGCAAAGCGCCGAACAGCAGCGCGCTCGCCACCATGCCGAGCAGCAGCATGACGCAGAGCAGCGCCACGACCTTGGGATGCGCCTCCGGCTCCGCGAGGTCGGTCGCCAGCGCCAGACCCACCGTCTGCGTCGTGTGCAGCCCGGCGCCCACCATGAGGAACGCCAGCGCCGCCGCTGCCTGACCGACCCAGGGCGCCGCGTGGCTGTCGCCCGAAAGCAGGATGAGCGCGAACGGCATGATGGCGAGGCCGCCGAACTGGACCAGCGTGCCCATCCACAAGTACGGCACCCGGCGCCAGCCGAGCACGGAGCGGTGCGTGTCCGACTTCCAGCCGATCACCGCGCGTGCCGGCGCGAACACCAGCGGCAACGACACCATGGCCGCCACCAGCCAGGCCGGCACGCCAAGCTCCACGATCATCACCCGGTTCAACGTGCCGATCAGCAGCACCACCGCCATGCCGACCGTGACCTGGAACAGCGACAGCCGCAGCAGCCGGCCCAACGGCAGCCCGGCGGAGGCCGCGTCCGCGAAAGGCAGGAAGCCCGGGCCGATCTTGGCCCACTTGCGCCCGGCGCCGTCGTTCAGGCGGGCCACGCGCCGCGCCATGCCCGCGATGGTCCAGCCGGGGATGCTGCGATCACTCATGGGCGGACCAGCTCCAGCGCCTGGGAGGTGTAGAAGCCGCTGGCAATCCGCAGGGTGCGGGCGGGCTGCCATCCGGCCATCGCCGGGTCATCGCGCAGCAGGCGGCCGATGGTCGTCGCGCGCACCGGCTCGATGGCAGGGGCGCGGTCGCCACGGGGGAACAGGCGCCCGGTGGCGTGCATCGCGGACAGCATCGGCGTGCGCGGCGCGAAGGTGAACAGCACGGAGCAGGTCGCGCGCGCGGCCAAGCCCGCCACGGCGCGCGCCATGTCGGGGGCGGGGTAATGGATCAGGCTGTCCATGCCGACCACGTGGTCGAAGGTGCCGAGCGCCGGATCGGTCATGTCGCCGACGCGCCACTCGATCCGGCCGCCCCCCCCGCTTTCACGCAAGTCGCCGGGCGTCCGCTCGCCTGCGAGCGACACCAGCGTGCCCGCGAGGTCGATTGCCACCACATGCGCCCCGCGCCGCGCCGCCTCCACCGCCAGCGCCCCGGTGCCGCAGCCGGCGTCCAGCACCCGGCGGCCAGAAAGGTCGTCGGGCAGCCAGGACATCAGCGTGGCACGCATCCGGTCGCGCCCGGCCCGCACTGTCGCCCGGATGCCGCTGACCGGCGCATCGGAGGTCAGCCGCTTCCACGCCTCTGCCGCCGTGCGGTCGAAATAGGTCTCAAGCTGGCCGCGGCGGGCGAGGTAGGTGGCGGACTGCATCAGTCGTAGCCCAGCAGGTCGAAGATCTCCCGGTCGCGCATCGGGCTGCCGGTCAGCGGCTCGGTCCCGGCCCAGAGGCTTGCGGCGAGGCGCAGGTACTCGAGCTTCACCGCCTCCAGCTCCGGCGACGACTCCATCTCGAACAGCGTGCTCTTCTTCAGCCGGCTGCGGCGGATCACGTCGAGGTCGGGGAAATGCGCCAGCGTCGAAAGCCCGGTCTGGCCGTTGTAGCGGTCGATCTGGTCGGTGGCCGCGCTGCGGTTGGCGATCACGCCGCCGAGCCGCACGTTGTAGTTCTTCGCCTTCGCCTGGATCGCAGCCACGATGCGGTTCATCGCGAAGATGCTGTCGAAGTCGTTAGCGGTGACGATCAGCGCCCGGTCCGCGTGCTGCAACGGGGAGGCGAAGCCGCCGCACACCACGTCGCCCAGCACGTCGAAGATCACCACGTCGGTCTCTTCCAGCAGGTGGTGCTCCTTCAGCAGCTTCACCGTCTGGCCCACCACGTAGCCGCCGCAGCCGGTGCCCGCAGGCGGCCCGCCGGCCTCGACGCACATCACGCCGTTGTAGCCGGGGAACACGAAGTCCTCGACGCGCAGCTCCTCCGAATGGAAGTTCACGCTTTCCAGCACGTCGATGACGGTCGGCAGCAACTGCTTGGTGAGGGTGAAGGTGCTGTCGTGCTTCGGGTCGCAGCCGATCTGCAGCACGCGCTTGCCGAGCTTGCTGAACGCGGCCGACAGGTTGGAGGAGGTCGTGCTCTTGCCGATGCCGCCCTTGCCATAGACGGCGAACACCTTGGCGGTGCCGATCTTGAGGTTGGGGTCGAGCGCCACCTGCACGCTGCCGTCGCCGTCCTCTCGGGAGACCTTGCTGCGGACGGGGTAGGGAAGTGTTGCGAGCGTCATGCGGCCATCTCCACGCCTTCGAGTTGGTCTTCCAGGTCCTCGCCCGCGCGACGCAGCGCATCGAGCGTGGCCGGGTCGGGCGACCAGTAGTTGCGGTCCGTCGCCTCGATGAGGCGGTTCACGATCTTGGCGGACGCCTTGGGGTTCAGCGCCGCGATCCGCGCGCGCATCTCGTCATCCAGCACGTAGGTCTCGGCAAGCTGCTGATAGACCCAGGGCGAGACCTCGCCGGTGGTCGCCGACCAGCCGAGCGTGTTGGTCACGTGCGCCTCGATCTCCCGCACGCCCTCGTAGCCGTGCCTCAGCAGGCCCTCGTACCACTTGGGGTTCAGCGCCCGGGTGCGGGTCTCAAGGTTGACCTGCTCGGTCAGGGTGCGGACCGCGCCGTCGCCGCGGGTCTGGTCGCCGATATAGACCGCCGCCGCCTGGCCGCCGCGGGCGCGCCGCACCGCGCGGGTGATGCCGCCCAGCGTGTCGAAGTAGTGGTCCACCGTGGTGACGCCCAGCTCGATGCTGTCGAGGTTCTGGTAAGTGACATCGACGCTCGCCAGCACATGGCTCAGCACGGCGGACTGCCGCGCCGGCCGGCCAGACACGCCGTACGCGAAACCCTTGCGGCTGACATAGGCGTCGGCCAGCTCGTCCTCGTCGTTCCAGGTGCTGCTCGCGACCAGTGAGTTGACGTTGGCGCCGTAGGCCCCGTCGGCGTTGCCGAACACGCGCAGCGCCGCCTGCTCCATGTCGCCGCCATGCTCGGCGATGAAGGACAAGGCGTGCTTGCGGATGAAATTTTGTTCCAGCGGCTCGTCCGCCGACGCCGCCAGCAATGCGGCCTCCGCCAGCAGCTTGGTCTGCAGCGGCAGCAGGTCGCGGAAGATGCCGGACAGGGTGATGACGACATCGACGCGCGGGCGGCCCAGGGTCGAGAGCGAGACCAGGGTGGCGCCGCTCAGCCGGCCGTAGCTGTCGAAACGCGGCTCCACACCCATCAGCCAGAGCGCCTGCGCGATCGGGCCGCCCTCGGACTTCAGGTTGTCGGTGCCCCACAGCACCATGGCGACCGTTTCCGGCACCCCATGGCCGTCCGCGGCGTGCCGGGCCAGCAGCCGGTCGGCCTGGCGCGCGCCGTCCTGCACGGCGAACTTGCTGGGCAAATGGAAAGGGTCGAAGCCGTGCAGGTTGCGGCCGGTCGGCAGCACGGCCGTGGTGCGCAGCAGGTCGCCGCCGGGCGCCGGGCGGATGAAGCCGCCGTCCAGCGCGTGGATCACCGCCGGCAGCTCGTGGTCCTCGGCCAGCAGCGCCTCCAGCCGGGCGCGCTCGACGGGTTCGGTGACGCCGGCGAAGTCCAGCATCTCCGCCCGTGCCTCAGCGCCCGGCGGCTGGCCGATCACGTGCAGGCCGTTCGGGATCAGGGCGTATTCCAGTTCCAGCAGCGCCGTGCCCAGCCGGTCGATCTCGCAGGCCTCCTCCGTCCAGGCCGGCTCGGCGTCGGCCAGGCTCACCGCGACGGCCTGCGCCTGCACGAGGGTGGTGAGCTGCGACCGCTGCTCGGCCTCCGTCTCCGGGTCCATGGCGCGCCAGCGGTCGAGCGACGCCTTCAGGTCCAACAGGCCGCGATACAGCCCGGCATGCGCCACCGGCGGCGTCAGATAGCTGATCAGCACCGCGTTGGCCCGGCGCTTGGCGAGCATGCCCTCGCTCGGGTTGTTCGACGCATACAGGTTGAAGTTCGGCAGATGGCCGATCAGCCGGTCCGGCCAGCACTCCGCCGACAGCCCGGCCTGCTTGCCCGGCATGAACTCCAGCGCGCCGTGCGTGCCGAAGTGCAGCACGGCGTGCGCGCCGAAATCGTGCTGCAGGTAGCGGTAGAAGGCGCTGAACGCATGGGTGGGGGCGAAGCCCGTCTCGAACAGCAGGCGCATCGGGTCGCCCTCGTAGCCGAAGCCGGGCTGCACGCCGACGAAGACGTTGCCGAACTGCTTGCCCATGACGAACAGGCTGGCGCCGTCGGTCAGCACCTTGCCGGGCGCCGACCCCCAGCTCTTCTCGATCTGCGGCAAGTAAGGCTCGCGGCGCACGTGGTCGTCCACCGGGATGCGCACGGCGACGTTGGCGTCGGCGCCGTAGCGGTCCGCGTTGCCCTTCTGGATGCTGTCCTGCAGCTCGGCCGCGGTCTCCGGCACCTCGACGTCGTACCCGGCCGCCTGCATCGCGCGCATCATGTTGTGCAGCGACTGGAACACCGCGAGGTAGGCGGCGGTCCCGGTCGCACCGGCGTTGGGCGGGAAATTGAACAGCACGAGGGCGACCTTGCGCGCCGCCCGCGCGGTCCGCCGCAGCGCCACCTGCTTCGCCACCCGCGCCGCCAGCGTGACCGCCCGTTCAGTATGCGAGACCATGTCGCGGGAGCAGGCCTTGCCGATGCAGCCGGGGCAGGGAGTGTCCGTGTTGGCTCGGCCGCAGCGCCCGCCGAAGGTCATCGGCGACATGCCGCCGTCCAGCTCCGGCAGCGCCACCATCATCGTCGCCTCGACCGGCAGCAGGCCGCGCGGGTCCGACTGCCACTGCTCCAGCGTCTGGAACTCGACCGGGTGGGCCGTGATGTAGGGCACATCGAGCTTCGTCAGCATGGCGTCGGCGGCCGAGCTGTCGTTGTAGGCGGGGCCACCCACCATGGAGAAGCCGGTCAGCGAGACCACCGCGTCCACCGCCGCCACGCCGTCCTTCATGAAGAACGCCTCGACCGCCGGACGGGCGTCGAGGCCGCTGGCGAAGGCCGGGACGACGCGCAGGCCGCGCGCCTCCAGCGCGTCGATGACGCCGTCGTAATGCGCGGCGTTGCCGGAAATCAGGTAGGAGCGCAGCAGCACCAGCCCAACCGTGCCCACGAGGCCCGCGCGCGGCAGTTGGTCGAGCCGCTCGACCACGCGGCCAGGCGCGCGGGGATGGTACAGGCCCAGCTCGGGATATTGGACCGGCGCGGCCACGGTCAGCTTGCCCTGCAAGGCCCGGCGCTCGCCGGCGGAGTACTTGCTGACCAGCATGCGGATCAGGCTGCCCATGTTCTGCTCGGACCCGGCGAGCCAGTATTGCAGCGCCAGGAAATAGGTGCGGACATCCTGCGCCGTGCCGGGGATGAACTTCATCAGCTTCGGCAGGCGGCGCAGCATCCTCATCTGGCCGGCGCCGGACTTCCGGTTGTCGCCGTTCGGCTTGCCGCGCAGGCGTTTCAGCATGGCCAGCGCGCCCGAGGCCTCCTGCGACATGTCGAAGCGGCCGAGCTTCGTCATCTTGGTGATCTCGCCGGCCGACATGCAGCAGATCATCGCGTCGCAGTGGTCGCGCCGGGCGGCAAGCGCCGGCTGCACGGCGCGGATGTGGTCCTCCAGGAACAGCATCGTGGCGATCACGATGTCGCCCGCGGCGATGGCGGCGTGGCATTCGGCGAGCTTGTCCGCGTCGCCGCCCCACTCGTCAGCCGCGTGGACGCTGAGGCTCAGGCCAGGGATGTCGCGCTTCAGCTCGGCCTCGGCCCGGAACGCCGCGCTCGACAGATGGCTGTCCATCGTGACGATCACGACACGGGTGGGGACCGCACGGGTTGGGACGACTTCGGGTGCAAGCGTCTCAACGGCCATAATGCGCCTTTGCGTCGTAGAGCGTATCGACGGTGATGGTGGCGAGGCCCTGCGCCAGGGCGAATTTCTCCGTGTTGCGCCGGGCCTTGCCGCGGACGAAGAACGGGATCTTTCCCACCTCCTTCTCCGCGTCCGGCGCCCAGACCAGCGGGCCGGCGGGACTCAGTTCGGGCTCGGAACGCGCGGGGGCGGCGGCGTGGCCCAGATGCGACGGCGCGGCGTCGCCGTGGAACTCCGCATCCTCGCGGAACATGCCGATCAGGTGCTCCTCCAGCCCCATCATCAGCGGGTGGACCCAGGCGTCGAACAGCACGTTGGCGCCCTCCCACCCCATCACCGGGGAGGTGCGCGCCGGAAAGTCCTGGACGTGCACCGGGGCGGAGATCACGGCGCAGGCGATGCCGAGGCGCTTGGCGATGTGCCGCTCCATCTGGGTGCCCAGCACCAGCTCGGGCTGCGCCTCCGTGATGCGCGCCTCGATCTCCAGGTAGTCGTCGGAGATCAGCGGCTCCACGCCGTAGAGCTTCGCCGCCTCCCGCACCTCGCGGGCGAACTCGCGGCTGTAGGTGCCAAGGCCCACGACGGTGAAGCCCATCTCGTCCTGCGCGACCCGCGCGGCGGCGATGGCGTGGGTCGCGTCGCCGAACACGAACACCCGCTTGCCCGTCAGGTAGTTGCTGTCGACGGAGCGCGTGTACCACGGCATCCGGGACGGCGCGCCCGCGAGCGCCGGGGCGGGATCGACGCCGGCAAGCGCCGCGACCTCGTTGATGAAATCCCGGGTGGCCCCGATGCCGATCGGCACGGCCTTGGTCGCCTTCTGGCCGAAGCTGCGGGCCAGCCACGCCGCCGCTTGCCCGGCGATCTCCGGATACAGCACGACGTTGAACTCGGCGTCCCCCAGCCGCGCGATGTCGGCGGGCGTCGCGCCCAGCGGCGCCGCCACGTTCACGTCGATGCCGAGCTGCGCCAGCAGGCGCGAAACCTCCGTCACGTCGTCCCGGTGGCGGAAGCCGAGCGCCGCCGGGCCGAGCACGTTGCAGCGCGGACGGGTGCCCGGCGCGCGCTCCGGCCGCGGCGTGCCCGGCGGCGGCA
>CAXUJE010000021.1:25026-31067 GCA_964251035.1 uncultured Acetobacteraceae bacterium | reverse complement strand
CCGCCGCACCGCCACCCGCCACGGGAAGCGCGGCATCAACCACCTGGCCATGGTCACGCTCGGCATGACCCTACTATGGCTGTAACCGTCGTCTGCAGACACGCCCTAGACGATATGGTAGTTGCTGAAACCAATCGTACGTTCTAGGCTTATATCATACTCAAAAGGAAGGCCTAGTGGATGAGAAAACAGACGGCCTTGCTCGTCGCGATATTTGTCGCTGGAACTTTAGCGACGGTTGCGCTACAAACTTCATTGGCTACTGCTCAAAGTGTGCCATATGCAGGCGTGAGACCTCGGTATGAGATGGTGGCTATCCCTAACCAGTCTAACGGTCAAGCTTTTCAGATTAATACCGCTACTGGAGCAATGAAATTCTGCGCTTACGCCGCTACGGCTTGGAAGTGCTTTCCGATTCAGAATTCGGCTGATTAACCCCGCTCGAATTGATTGTCGGCAGCTTTAGCTTCACCACCACTTTCAGCTTCTCATCAAACGCCGTCTCGTTCTTTCGCAGCCGAGGGAGCGGGTGATTTCTATGAAACGGTCATGTTGGGTTTTGTCTTATCTTGATTGCCGTTTGCCATAGTCTTCGTTTCGCAAAAAATTGCCATCGCCTCGCGCAATCGGTGGGGCATGAATCAGCCGTTTTCTACCGTCACGCCCAGCGTGCGGGCGAACTGTTTCTGCTGATGCCCTTCTTGCTGCTGCACATGAGGTAATGCGCACGCCGATGCAGCGGGCAATCACGCAGGTGGGCCGGTGCGGCAGCCGCTTCGCCGCCCCGGCCACCCCCGCTACCGGTGCGGCGCCCGCGAGAACGGCAGCATCGCCGACAGCCCGCCATCGACTGCCAGCGCCTGCCCGTTCACGTAGGACGCGGCGTCGCTGGCGAGGAACAGCGCCGCCGCCGCGATCTCCTGCGGCATCCCGTGCCGCCCCAGCGGGTTGAGTTGGCCGATCCGGCCTTCCGAGCCGCGCGCCCGCGCCGCGTCGAACAACGGCCGGGTCATGCCGGTCTCGATCAGCCCGGGACAGACGGCGTTCACCCGCACCCCCGTGCCGGCGAGCGACGCCGCCGCGGTCTGCACCAGGCTGATCACCCCGGCCTTGCTGGCGCTGTAGGCGGCGCCGGCGGCGTTGGCCCGCAGCCCGGCGACGGAGGCGGTGCACACGATCGCCCCGCGGCCCTGGGCCACCATGTGCGGCGCCGCGTGGCGGATGGCCAGGAAGGCGCCGATCAGGTTGACCCGCAGCACCTCGGTCCAGAGCGCGGCCGTGGCCTCCAGCAGCGGCGTGGCGCCGCCGGAGACCCCCGCGTTGGCGTGCACGATGTCAATGCCCCCGAAGGTGTCCAAGGCGCGCTGCACATAGGCCGCCGCCTGCGCCTCCTCGCCCACATCGGCCGCCATGGCCTCGGCGCGTCCGCCCGCTGCCACGATCTGCGCCTGGGTTTCCCGGGCCGCCCCTTCGTCGCGGTCCACCGCCAGCACCGCCGCGCCCTCCGCCGCGAACAGCAGGGCGCTGGCGCGGCCGATGCCGCTGCCCGCCCCGGTGACGATCGCACGCCGTCCAGCAAGTCCATTCATTTCAATCCCTCCCCAAACGCCCGGTCCACGCCAAACACCTCAACAGCGGCTTTCCCCGGCGCCGAGGCAAGCTGATCCCGAAACGGCTCCCGGGGCAACCTTGCCGCGGCATCGGGCGGCATAGGCTTGCGCCCGGCGCGCCGCCGCGCCACACCGGGCCACAATGCCGCCGATCATCTCCGTCACCCACCTCTCGAAAACCTACGGTTCCGGCTTCCAGGCCCTACGGGACGTCAACCTGGAGATCCGCCGCGGCGAGATCTTCGCGCTGCTCGGCCCGAACGGGGCCGGCAAGACCACGCTGATCGGCGCCATCTGCGGCATCGTCCGGCCAAGCGCCGGCACGATCCTCGCGGACGGGCATGACATCGTCACCGACTTCCGCGCCGCCCGCGCCAAGATCGGCCTGGTCCCGCAGGAACTGACCACCGACGCCTTCGAGACGGTCTGGGCCACCGTGAGCTTCAGCCGCGGCCTGTTCGGCAAGGCCCCGAACCCAGCCCACATCGAGGCGACGCTCAGGAACCTTTCGCTGTGGGACAAGAAGGACAGCCGGATCATGACGCTGTCCGGCGGCATGAAGCGCCGGGTGCTGATCGCCAAGGCCCTGTCGCACGAGCCGCAGATCCTGTTCCTTGACGAGCCTTCCGCCGGCGTGGACGTGGAGCTGCGCCAGGACATGTGGCGGCTGGTGCGGACCTTACGCGACAGCGGCGTCACCGTGATCCTCACCACCCACTACATCGAGGAGGCCGAGGAGATGGCCGACCGCGTCGGCGTGATCAGCCGGGGCGAGATCATCCTGGTGGAGGAGAAGGCCGAGCTGATGCGCAAGCTCGGCCGCAAGCAGCTCACGCTGCAGCTGCAGGCGCCGCTGGAACGCCTGCCGCCAGAACTCGACGCCTACCGCCTGGAACTGGCCCGGCAGGGCACGGAACTCGTCTACACCTATGACACGCGGGGGGAGCGCACGGGGATCACCGCGCTGCTCCGCGACCTCGGCGCGGCCGGCATCCGGTTCAAGGACCTGCAAACCAGCCAAAGCTCGCTTGAGGACATCTTCGTCGGGCTTTTGCGGGAGCGGGCATGAACGTCCACGCCATCCGGGCGATCTACGGCTTCGAGATGGCGCGCACCCGGCGCACGCTGCTGCAAAGCATCGTGGCGCCGGTGATCTCGACATCGCTGTACTTCGTGGTCTTCGGGGCTGCCATCGGCTCGCGGATCAGCACCGTCGAGGGCGTGCCGTACGGCGCGTTCATCGTGCCGGGCCTGGTGATGCTGTCATTGCTGACGCAGAGCATCGCCAATGCCTCCTTCGGCATCTATTTCCCGCGCTTCTCGGGCACGATCTACGAGATCCTGTCCGCCCCGGTGTCGCCCTTCGAGATCGTGCTGGGCTACGTGGGCGCGGCGGCCACCAAGTCGGTCGTGCTCGGCGCGATCATCCTGCTG
Source organism: uncultured Acetobacteraceae bacterium (assembly GCA_964251035.1). Lineage (GTDB taxonomy): Bacteria > Pseudomonadota > Alphaproteobacteria > Acetobacterales > Acetobacteraceae > CAHJXG01. The sequence continues at coordinate 28,023 of CAXUJE010000021.1, read as the reverse complement.
ACGGCGTCCTTGTTCGTGCCGCTGCGGATCGAGCATCCGGGCTGGATGGCGCTGTTCCTGGTCCTGACCGCCGCGACGTTCAGCCTGTTCGGCTTCATCATCGGGCTGTGGGCGGACGGGTTCGAGAAATTGCAGCTCGTGCCGCTGCTGGTAGTGACGCCGCTCACCTTCCTGGGCGGCAGCTTCTATTCCGTTGACATGCTGCCGCCGGCCTGGCGGAGCGTCACCCTGCTCAACCCGGTGCTCTACCTCGTCAGCGGCTTCCGCTGGAGCTTCTTCGGCCAGGCGGATGTGAGCGTCGGCGCCAGCCTCGGCATGACCCTTGCCTTCCTGTGCGGCTGCCTCGCGCTCGTGACTTGGATGTTCAAGACGGGGTACCGTTTGAAAAACTGAGCGCCGTTCGGCTTTCCGGCGGTTGCCTGGTAGCCAGTCCCGGGTTCCTCCCATAAGGCCGCCGGCACACACCCCACATTCCGGCGGTCCCGCCCATGCCGCTCCTTGCCGCCGACCTTGCCTCGTTGCTCAGCACGGTCCGCCGGCACGGCCGAGCTTCTGGCGCCGTCGCTGGAAGTCGAGGGCATGGGTCCCATCGCGCTGCCGCTGCTGCCCGAGCAGGCCGGGCGGATCATCGGCACGGCCGAAGCCGCCCCCTATGGCCGCGGCGAGGAGACGGTCATCGACCCGGCCGTGCGGCGCTGCCGGCAGGTCGGCCCCGACCGGGTGCCCCGGGCTGGCGTGATTGGGCTGGCGTGGTTCTGGCACGGCGCCCGGCATGGACACAATTCCGCTCATCGCCGATCCGCCCCTGGCCTGGCGGCGCACGCTGCGCCGTCGCGGCCGCCTTCGGCATGGATGCGGACAGCTTGCTGCAGTATGGCCCGACGGCGGACATGCCGTGCACCCTGCGTGTGTATCGCGCCCTCGGGCTGCGGCAGACCTTCTTCATCCCGTCCTGGCACATCAAGCGCTACCCGGCGGTGGTGGAGGCGGTGTTGAAGGACGGCCACGAGATCGGCCGGCGCGGCTACCTCCATGGGCATCCGAACGAGCTGCCCGAGGAACAGGAAGCCTACTGGTTCGACCGCGCGCTGACCGCCTTTCAGGCTCACGTGGGTGCCAGGCCCGCCGGCTGCCGGGCGCCGTCGTACCAGTTCTCGCGCCGCACGCTGGGCCTGCCGCCGTCGCAGGCGGGCGAGGTTTACCGCACGGCTTACGGGTCGCGGTCTGGCACCCGTTCCTGAGCGGCCGGCCTTCCCGCATGGCCGTGATGGTCGAGCTGATCGAGCACATGCAGCGCAAGGGCGGCGTGTGATTCGCCACCGTGCGGGACATCGCGGCTCATGTGCGCGAGCTGTCCCGGACAGGGCTGTGGCCGCCGCGGTTCGACCGCTTCCCCGCGTACTCCGCGCCGATCCCGGAGCTGAGCGAGGGAACGCAACGCCGGCAGCTTGAACCGACAAGGGTCGCAGTCCTTGCCTGGCCCTTGCCGCAGAACCTCGTTCACTGCCGGCATGCTCGGCCGGATCGGCGCAGCGGCAAGGTTCACGTGTTCAAGCTGCTGAACGGCATCAAGGCCAGGGCTCCTGTCAGGTTCCGGGGTGATGAGGCCATGGCCGGGCCGCAGGGCTGGGGGCGTCTGGTATGCGGGCAGGAGGAGCCTTCCTGCGCCGCGCCGCCGCCAAGACCCGCGCCCAGCCGCGTGCGGCGCGGCCGAAGACCAGGCCCTCGTACGCGGCGAACGCCGCCGCCTTGGACGCCTCGGACCGGGTGGGATACGCCACGGCCGCGCCGGAGATCGCCCAAGGCGAGGCCCGGCCGCGCATCGCCAGGCTCCAGAGCAGCAGCAGCTCCCCCGCGCCGGCGCCCACAACCGTGACGCCAACCAGCCGGCCGCGCGCCCGTATCACTTTGATGAAGCCGGCGGTCCCGTTCTCCGCCACGGCGCGGTCGTTGTCGGCGAACTCGACCCGGTCCACGCGGACCCGGCCGTGCCGCTCCCGCGCCGCCTGCTCGGTCAGGCCGAGCTGCGCCAGCTCGGGGTCGGTGAACATCACGGCGGGCAGGGCGGCGAAATCGGCCGCGGCAGGCAGGCCGAGGGCGATGTTCATCACCGCGACCGTGCCCTCATACCCCGCGGCATGGGTGAGCCGCGGCCCAGCAGCCCGGCAGTCGCCGATAGCGATGACGGCCGGGTTGGAGGTCCGCCGCCGCCGGTCCACAAGGATGCCGTCCGCGCCCGCCGCGACCCCGGCCGCCTCCAGGCCCAGCCCGTCGAGGGACGGCGTGCGCCCAACGGCCAGCAGCAGGTGGCTGCCCGTGACCGCCTCGCCCGGCAGCACCTCGACCCGCACGCCCCCGGGCACCGCGGCGACCCGCGTGACGCGGGTGCCGGCGCGGACCTCGACGCCCTCCGCCGCAAGCTGCCGGAGCACCACGGCGGCCGCATCCGCGTCGTCGTGGGCCAGAGCCTGGGCCGCCTCGACCACCGTCACCGCGGCGCCCAGGCGGCGGAACGCCTGCGCCATCTCCAGCCCCACGGCCCCGGCGCCGAGGATGACCAGGTGCCGCGGCAGCGCGGCCAAGTCGAACAGCGTCTCGTTGGTCAGGAACGGCACACGGTCCAGGCCCTCGATGTCCGGCACGGCCGGGCGGGAGCCGGCGGCGATCACGATCCGGGGTGCGCGGAGCGTCCGGCCCCCGGCCTCACCCTGCGTCACCTCGACCTCCCGGCGTCCGGTGAAGCGGGCCTCGCCCCCCAAGACCTCGACTCCCCATGCCTGGAACCGTTCGGGGGAGTCATGCGGGGCGATGGCGGCGATGGCGCCCTGCACGTGGGCGCGCACGCCCGCGTAGTCGACCGCGACGCTGCCCGTTGCCGTCACGCCCATCGCGTTGCCGGCCCGCAGCAGGTGCGCGCGCCGGGCCACCGCCAGCAGCGCCTTCGACGGCACGCAGCCGGAGTTCCGGCATTCCCCGCCCATCCGGTCGCGCTCGATC
>CAXUJE010000021.1:0-25016 GCA_964251035.1 uncultured Acetobacteraceae bacterium | reverse complement strand
AGGCCGAGCCGGGCGGCGCCGCCGGCGGCGGTCAACCCGGCGGCGCCGGCGCCGATGACGACCAAGTCATGTGTCCACCGCATCGTGTTCTCCTTGCCGGAGCGATCCCGTTGGCGCGCAGGACCGCCCTCCGATATGCGCGCAGTGCCGCTGCGCCAAAGACCGCCGGCTGCAGGCGCCTCAAGCGCCGCCCGCTTGCGCGATCACCGCCGCGCAAGGGACCGGACTTACCAGGGCTTGCATCATGGCTCCCGGTCCAGTGATAGTGAGTGCTGGACGCTTCATCGGATGCGGGAGAGGCCGATGCCGGAAAGCCTGGTTCTGAGCGCGTGCCCGCATGATTGCCCGGACACCTGCGCCATGGTCACCACGGTGCGGGACGGCGTGGCAGTGCAGGTGCGCGGCAACCGGGATCACCCGTTCACCCGCGGCGGCCTGTGCGTCAAGGTCAACGACTACGAGCAGCGGGTCTACAGCAGCGACCGCATCCTGCACCCGCTGAGGCGAACCGGCCCCAAGGGCAGCGGGCAGTTCGAGCGGGTCTCCTGGGACGCGGCTCTCGCCGAGATCAGGGCGCGCTGGACCGCCATCATCGAGGAGGCCGGGCCGGCCGCGATCCTGCCCTACAGCTATCTCGGCACGCAGGGGACGCTCAACGGCCTCGGCGTCGGCGACGCCTTCTTCAACAAGCTCGGCGCCACGGTCTCGGAACGGACGTTCTGCGATTCCGGCGCCATCACCGCGTTCTTCATGACCTGCGGCCCCACGGCGGCGGTCGATCCGGAAAGCTTCGTCCACTCGCGCTTCATCGTCCTCTGGGCGGTCAACACGATCAGCACCAACCTGCACCATTGGCCGTTCATCGCCGAAGCGCAGAGGCGCGGCGCCACCGTCGTGGTCGTCGATCCCGTGGCGACGCGCACGGCGAAGGCCGCCGACTGGCACATCAGGCTCCGGCCCGGCACCGACGCCGCCCTGGCGCTCGGCATGATCCACGTCATCATCGCCGAGGGCCTGATCGACCACGACTACGTGGAGCGATACACCACAGGCTTCGAGGAGCTGAAGGCGCGCGCAGCCGCCTTTCCGCCAGAGCGCGTGTCGGCGATCACCGGCGTCGCCGAGGGCGACCTGCTCGCCTTGGCGCGCGGCCTCGCGACGGCGCAGCCCTCCGTGATCCGCATGGGCGTGGCCATCGAGCGCAGCGCCAGCGGCGGCAACGCGGTCCGCGCCCTGTCGTGCTTGCCGGCCCTCGTCGGCTCCTGGCGGCATTGCGGAGGCGGCATCATGCACATGCCGATCTGGGCGTTCCCGGTCAGATGGGACGCGCTCAGCCGGCCCGACTGGATCAGGCCCGGCACGCCCGTCGTCAACCAGTGGCGGCTCGGACCGGCGCTGACCGGCGAGCTGGGGCTGGCGACGCCGATCCGCTCGCTGATGGTCTACAACTCCAACCCCATGGTGGTGGCGCCCGAGCAGGCGAAGCTGGAACAGGGCCTGTCGCGCGAGGACCTGTTCACCGTGGTGAGCGAGCAGTTCCTCACCGACACGGCGCGCTTCGCCGACATCGTGCTGCCGGCGACCACGCAGCTTGAGCAGTTCGATGTCATGTTCTCGTGGGGGCACCTCTACATGACGCTGAACGAGCCGGCCATCGCGCCGCTCGGCGAGGCGGTGCCCAACACGGAGCTGTTCCGCCGGCTGGCCCGCGCCATGGGCTTCGACGATCCCTTCTGGGCGATGACCGACGAGGACATGGCGCAGATGGCCTTCGACTGGGCCAGCCCGGCGCTCGAAGGCATCGACCTCGCGACGCTGCGCGCCAAGGGCTATGCCCGCCTCAACCTCGGCTCGGCCGACGACTTCGTCCCGCACCGGGAGGGCAACTTCCCGACGCCCTCCGGCAAGTGCGAGTTCAGGTCGTCGATGGCGGCGGGCGGCAACATGGTGCTCCCGCTGTTCCGGCAAGGCTACACGGACGGCCAGTCCGGCGAGGCCCTCGATCCCCTGCCCGACTACGTGCCTGCGCGGGAGTCGCCGCAGACCAACCCGCAGCTCGCGTCGCGCTACCCGCTGAGCATGCTCTCGCCCAAGAGCCACGCCTTCGTCAACTCGTCATACGGCAACCTGCGGAAGCAGGTGCGCCATGCCGGCGGGCAGAAGGTGCTGATCAACCCGGCCGACGCCGCCACGCGCGGGATCGCGGCAGGCGACGTGGTGCGCGTCTACAACGACCGGGGCAGCTTCGACGCCGCGGCGGACGTGTCAGCCGACACCATGGCCGGCATCGTCGTGGCCCCCATGGGATACTGGGCGCGGCGCGACGGCAACGGACGCACCGTGAACGCCGTCAATCCTCCGGCCTTCGCCGACTACGGCAATGCGCCGACGTTCTCCGATACGCTTGTGGAGGTTGCCAAGCACGCTGACGCCTGAGCGCCGCGGTCACACGTGGCCGCGGCAAGAGAACCCGCGCACGGCCAAGCCATGCGTCCACCGCATCGTGTTCCCTTTGCCAGAGCGGTCCCGTTGGCGCGCGGCACTCCCCTCCCATATGCGCGCCGTGCCGCTGCGCCAAAGACCCGCCGGCGCAGGGGAAACTGTCGCATGCGCATCCTCGTCACCGGCGCTGGCGGCCTGATCGGCCGCGAGCTTGTGGGCGTCCTGTCCGGGCGCGGCCACGGCGTGATCGCCCTGCAGCACCGCAGCACGGCGTTGCGCCGCAACGACGGCCGCTCCATCCTGTCCGCGCCCTGGGCCGGCCATGCGCCCTGCCCCGGCGCCGTGCTGACCCTTGCAGGCGACGTGCGCCGGCCCGGGCTGGGGCTGGACGCGGCAGTGCAGGCGACCGTGAGCGACGGCCTGGACCTCGTCGTCCACTGCGCCGCCCTCACCGCTTTCAACCTCGATTCCGCGGCCTACCGGGCGGTGAACGTCGAGGGGGTCGCCAACCTCCTTGCTCTCACCAACGGCCCGCGGACGCCGTTGCTGCACGTCAGCACCGCCTACGTCTGCGGCCTGCGCGACGGGCCGATCCGCGAGGATGAGCTTCATGTCGGCCAGGCCTTCGCCAACGGCTACGAGGCCAGCAAGGCGGAAGGGGAGCGCCTGGTTGCCGCCGCCCGCGACCGGGGCCGACCGGTCGCCGTCGCGCGCCCGTCGGTCGTCGTCGGTGCGCATGGGGATGGCGTGATCGGCGGTTTCGGCAGCTTCTATGGGATGCTCCGGCTGGTGGCGGAGGGCCGTATCCCCATCCTGCCGGCCCGACCCGGTGCCAGCCTGGACCTCGTGCCCATCGACCACGTGGCCGCCGGGCTGACCGACATCGCGGAGCAGATGGCGGAAGCGGCGGGGCGGACCTTCCACCTCGTGTCGGGCGCGCCGGTCCCGGTGACGGGACTGGCGGCGCTGGCGGACGCTTATCCGCAGCTCCACGCCCCACGCTTCGTCCCGCCCGAGGCGTTCGATCCCGGCGTCCTCACCCCCTTGCAGCAGCAGGTGCACGCGCAGGCAACGGGCCTGCTCGCGGGCTATCTCCAGCGCGACCCGCGCTTCGCCGACGCCAACCTGCGGGCGCTGAGCGGGCGCGCCTGCCCCCCAACCGATGGCGGCTTCCTGCGTAGGCTGATCGGCCACTGCCTGGCCACAGGCTACATCCGGGCGCGCAGCCGGGATGCGGCGGCCTAGCGCACGTCCGGGTAGTCCTTATGCAGCCGCTTGCGGCGGCCGAGGCCCCAGCGGACGCCGACGCTGAGGTAGATCCAGTTGGCCCGCAGCGCCCCCCAGGCGGCGACGCGGCGGTCGGAGGTGATCACCACCCGGTTGACCAGCCGGACGCGGCCCAGGCGGCACAGGCGGATGCACAGGTCGGCGTCCTCCATCACCAGCAGCGCCGGGTCGCAGCCGCCGACGGCGAGGAAGTCGGCCCGGCGGAAGAACATGGCATGGTCGCCGAACAGCAGCCGCCCCCCGCGCAGGAACAGATGCGGGCGGAACAGCAGCGGCGCGTACCAGGTCTTGGCCCAGTTGTGCAGGCTGGTGCCCCAGCGCACCCCCTCCGGCCCGCTGAGCAACGGGGTGAAGCCGGCCAGCGCGGTCCGCGGGTCCGCCAGCACCCGGCACATCACCGCCACGGCGTCGTCGGGCAGCAGGGTGTCGGCGTGCAGGATGCAGACGAGGGGCGCCGAGACGGCCGCGACGCCGCGGTTGACCTGCGCCGCCCGCCCTCCGGCGCTGTCCCGGATCACGCGCAGCCCGGCCGCCTCCGCGATGGCGGCCGAAGCGTCGGCGCTGCCGCCGTCCACCGCCAGGACCTCTGCCGGCGCGGGATCGAGCGTGCGCAGGCAGCGCAGCAGGCGGGGCAGCGCCGCCGCCTCGTTCAGCATGGGGATGACGACCGCGACCGGGGTCATCCGGCCAGGCCAGGCCCGATCACCGGTGGCCAGCCTTGCAGCGCCCGCCGCACGGCCGCATCTGCCCCTCCATGCCACGCCCCCTGCTTCCCGTCCTCACGCTGGCCGCCGCCGCCATCATTCTCGTGGCCGAGCGCCACGCGCCCCTGCGCCGGCGCACGCAGCGAGAGCCGGCGCGCGTCGTCCGCAACCTCGCCTTCGGCGCGCTCAGCATGGCGGTGGTCGCCGCCGCGGAAAGCCCGGTGGTGCGTCCGCTGGCGCAACGGGCCGCGGCGCGGCGGCGCGGGCTGGCCCAGCGCCTGCCAGGACCCGCCTGGCTGCGGGACGCGGCGGCGTTCCTGTGGATGGACTACACGATCTATCTTTGGCACGTCCTGACGCACAAGGTCCCGGCGCTGTGGCGGCTGCACCTGGTGCACCACGTCGACCTGGACATGGACGCCACGACGGCGCTGCGGTTCCATGCGGCCGACATGCTGGTCTCGGTGCCCTGGCGGGCGGCGCAGGTGGCGCTGGGCGGCGTGTCGCCGCGGGCGCTGCGGGGCTGGCAAGCGTTCTTCTTCGCGTCCGTGCTGTTCCACCATTCCAACCTGCGCCTGCCGCGCGGCTGGGACCGCCGGCTGGCCCGGGTGCTGACCACGCCGGGGATGCACGGCACCCATCACTCGGCCGTGCGGGAGGAGACGGACTCGAACTGGTCGAGCGGACTGAGCCTGTGGGACCACCTGCACCGCACGTTCCGCCACGACGTGGCCGCGGACCGGGTGCAGGTCGGCGTGCCCGCCTACCGCGACCCCGGCGAGATCAGGCTGCGCCCCTCCCTTGCGATGCCCTTCCTGCCGCAGCGCGACGCCTGGCGCCTTGAGCAGGGACTATGACCCGTCCAAGCTCCGCTCAGGCCTGCGCCGCGACGCGGGGCGGCAGCCCGGCCCGGCGCATCACCATCGCCTCGAACGCATGGAGGATGCGGTCGATGAACGGGTTCTTGCCGGCGTGCCGGCTGCCCGGCGCTTCCGGGTGGACCAGCATGGTGGCGTTGCTCTCGAACAGCAGCACGCGGCCGTCCGGCAGCAGGGAAAAGTCGGCCCCGCAGTAGTCGAGGTCGAGCCGCCGTGCTATGGCGCCGAGGGCCGCGGCGGCAACCGGGCCGAGGCAGCCGGGCATGTCGGCCAGGAACGCCCGTTCCTCCGCCATCCGGCCGTCATGCTCCATCTCGGCCGAGAAGTAGTGCACCAGCCAATGGGGCGAAATCGCCAAGTGGTATGGCATCGGCACCCGGTCGATGAAGATCGCGCGGTACTTGCGGTAAAGCCCGTCCGGGGAGGCATACTCGTGGTACTGCGTCAGGTACACGTCAGCGTCCGGCTCAAGCTCGGCCGCGGCGGTGGCCAGGTCCGCCGCCGCCTCGATCCGCCGCACGCTTTCGCCGCCGTGCTTGCCCGCCGCGCGCAGCAGCACCGGGAACTGCAAGCCGTGGGCCTCAAGCCCCGTGTCCGCCTGCAGCGCGGCGCCTGTCAACTGCACCGCACGCGGCGCCACCAGGCCGGGGATGCCGGCGAGCAGACTGCCGACCCTGTGGCGCTTGGTGCGGAGCACGTGCGCCGGGTCGTTCAGCACCGGGGCGGCGCAGCGCCCCTTGAACGCTTCCGCGTAGCGCAAGGCGGCCCCGCCCACGTCGGCGTCGCCGATCACGTTCAGCACGACGTCGTAGCGCGGCAGGAGGGCCTCGTGCGCCGCGTTGGAGAAATCCAGGTGCCACTCCACCACCCCCAAGGGCAGGCGTGGCAGGAGGTGCTCCGTCGGGATGTTGCCTTCAAGCGACGTCAGCATCAGGAGCGTGCCGGCGGAGCTGGCCGGCGGCGGCAGGACGAAGAAGCTTTGCTGCCGGTAGGCGTCGTGGCCCAGCGCATAGGCTTCGTCCTTGCGCCCCTGCTTCACGAGCACGTACACCAGGTTCTTGGTCACGGGATTATGCCCAGGCGCCCCCGCCACGGCCTCGCGAAGCGCGGCCTCGGCCGCCTGCCACTCCTCCAGCTGCAGCAGCGAGTAGCCGAGCTTGCTGAGCGCGTCGGCGATGCGCGGGTCGCCCGGGGGCAACCGCTCGCGCAAGATGGCAAGGGCCGCGTCCTGGTGCGTCCGCGCGTTGCCGTAGCGCCCGGCGCGCACCGCCACCTCCCCGGCCAGGGCGAAATCACCGGCGCGGGACAGGTCCGCGCCGCTGCCAAGCGCCAGGACGGCCTCACGCTCGGCCAACGCCTCGCCGAAGCGTCCGAGCGCCGTCAAGGCTTCCGCCATGAGGGTGCGCAAGGTGGCCATCGCCGCCGGGTTGCCAGGGTCGGTGCGCCCCTGGGTGGCGAACGCCTGCTCGAACCATGGCAGCGCCGCCGCCGGGTCGCCCATGCGGCGCAGCGTCCAGCCCATGCCGCCGAGCGCGCGCACCCGCAACGCGGGCGGCTCGGACGCGGCCATGGCCTGCAGGGCGCCCGCATAGGCGTCCCGCGCGGCCCCGAGCTGCCCGGCCTGCTCCGCGGCCTCAGCCTTGGCCAGGAGCGAAGCCATGTCTGCGCCCGCGGCGAGGCCCGGCTGCGTCATGCTCATCTGCTTATGTCCACATGTCCTGTGGAGTAAATGTCCCCTGAAACGGCGATGGCGAGACACAAGCGCCTGATCGGCCCCAAGCTGCGCGCCCGGAGTGGGTCAGGGCGCACGGCCGGCGTCAGCCGGCGGAGGCCCGCGGCGCCGCGCCCCCTACGGCCCCCTCCGAAAGCTGATCCATGCCGGCTGCGGTGATCGGGTCGCGGACGACGAACAGGTAGGACGCCGCCGAAGCGACGCCGATGACCGCGCCCACGACCAGCGCCAGGACGAAGGAGCCGGTCGATTGCACGATCAGCCCGGTCACGGTGGGCGCCAGCGCGCCGCCCAGGTAGCCGCCGAAGTTCTGCATCGCGCCGATCGACGCCGTGCAGTTGGTCGGCGCCGCCACCGAGCTGAGCGCCCAGGCGCAGGTGCTGGTGACATAGACCAGGAACAAGGACGCCGAGATGAACATCACCGCAAGGGTGTTGCTGGTGACGTAGGCCGCCGCCAGGGTGCAGGCGGAGGTGCCGAGCAGCGCCACGGCCGCCGGGTACTTGCGGCTGTTGATGGGCGACACGCCGCGGCGGACCAGCACGTCCGCCAGGTAGCCGCCCAGCACGCCGCCGACCACGCCGCAGGCGAACGGGACCGCGGCGGCGATGCCGGTCGCCTTGACGCTCATGTGCCGCTCGATCTCAAGATAGCCCGGCAGCCACGCCGCGTAGATCCAGGTGAGATAAATGCAGCCGAAGTAGCCGAGGATCATCCCCCACGTCGTCCGGAAGCGGAACAGCAGCTTCCACTCGCGGAACGTCACCTCCGTCCGCTGGCCCGGCGGATCGCCCTCGGTGCGGTAGGCGGTCTCCTCCGCGGTCAGCGCCACGCCCTTGGGGTCGCGGTAGAGCGCGAACCAGACCACCGCCACCAGCAGGCCGGCCACCCCCATGATCACGAAGGTGGCGCGCCAGCCGAAGCTCAGCATCAGGAAGGTGAGCAGCGGCAGCGCGATGGCCGTGCCCAAGGTGGAGGCGCAGTTGAAGATGCCAGTCGCCAGCCCTCGGTCCCGCGGGTTGAACCAGTCCCGCACCACCCGGGCGCCGGTCGGGAACTGCGGCGCCTCGCCCACGCCCAGCAGCAGCCGGGCGGCGAAGAACTGGGTGAAGCTCTGGACCAGGCCGCCCAGGAGCTGCGCCAGCGACCACAGCGACAGCCCGACCGTCAGCAGGCGCCGCGGCCCGAGCTTGTCCACCATGGCGCCGGTCGGCAGTTGGGAGAACGCATAGGACCACAGGAACGCCGACAGCAGATAGCCCATCTGCGAGAGGGACAGGCCCAGCTCCTCCCGGATCAGCGGGTTGGCCACCGCGAGCGTCGCGCGGTCGATGTAGTTGACGGCGCCCGCCACCACCAGCATGGCAAGGGCTGTGCGCTGGATCGACTTGACCTTCGGCGTGGCCTTGATCGCGGCTGACATGGTCGGCTCCCTCCGTTTTGTTTGCGGGAAGCCTACACGCCCCATGGGCGGCGCGGCGATGGCCTATCTGCATTTGGCCGGGCGTTGACACTGGTGTTTGCGGCCGGCGTTGCACGGCGGCACTCGTCACGCCAGCACGGCAAGCCCGAAATACGCCTGCTCCAGCCGCTTCCCAAGCGCCGGGTCGCCGGTGGGCGCTTGGAGCGCGATGCGGCCCTGGGCCAGCGCGTAAACCCGGTCGGCCACAGCCAGCGCCTTCTCGACCAGCTGCTCCACCAGCAGGACGGAGGTGCCCCACGCGCGCAACTGGCTGACGACGGACAGCACCCGGTCCACCAGCACCGGGGACAGCCCCGCAGACGGCTCATCCAGCATCAGCAGGCGCGGGCGCCGCACCAGGCCCTGCGCCACCGCCAGCATCTGCTGCTGCCCGCCGCTCAGCGCGCCGCCGGGCTGATGCCTTTTCTCGGCGATTTCGGGAAAGAAGGCCAACGCCTCCTCGACCCGCGCCGCCCGCTCGCCCCGCGCGATGTCGTATCCGGCCAGCAACAGGTTGTCGGCAACCGTGCTTTGGGTGAACACGCGGTGGCCTTCGATCACGTGCGCCAGCCCGGCCTGCGCCGCCCCCCGCGGCCCGACGCCGCGCAGGCTGCGCCCGGCAAACCGGACCTCTCCCGCATCCCAGGGCAGCAGCCCGGAGACCGCCCGCAGCAGCGTGGTCTTGCCGGCGCCGTTCGGACCCAGCAAGGCCACGACCTCGCCCGGCGCGATGTCCAGGCTCACGCCATGCAGCACGGCGATCTTGCCGTAGCCTGCGTGCAGGCCGGCCACAGACAGCAGCGGCCCAAGCAGCGGTTCAGGCGCCGAGATAGGCACTGACGACCTCCTTGTGGGCGCGGATTTCAGCCGGCGTGCCGCGGGCCAGGACGCGGCCCAGGTTCAGCACCGTGACCTCGTCGCAAATCTCGAAAATCAGGTCCGCATGGTGCTCGACCAGCAGCACGCCCACGCCGCGCCGGCTGATGGCCTTGATCAACGCGCCCAGCCGCTTGATCTCGTCGGGCGACAGCCCGGCTGCCGGCTCGTCCAGCAGCAGGAACGCCGGGCGCAGCATCAGCGCGCGGGCGATCTCCACGAAGCGCAGCTCGCTGTGCTGCAGCCGGTCCGCCCGGATGTTGGCGAGCGCCCCCAGCCCGGCCGCATCGAGCGCCAGCCGCGCCGTCGCCTCGATCCGCCGCTCGTCCCGGGCCTGGCGCGGCAAGGACAGCAGCGCCTCGACGAATCTGGCCCGCCCGAGGATGGTGCCGCCAACCATGGCGTTCTGCAGCACCGTCGCCTCGCCGATGATGCGCGGGGTCTGGAAGGTGCGGGCGATCCCATGGCCGGCGCGGGTGGACGGCGCCCGGCTCGCGAGGGGGGCGGCGCCCACGGCCAGGCTGCCGGCCTGCGGGCGGTAGTAGCCGGAGATGACGTTCAGCGTCGTCGTCTTGCCGCTGCCGTTCGGGCCGATCAGCCCGTGCACCTGGCCGGGGCCTACGTCGAGGTCCAGCCCGTCGATGGCCCGCACGCCGCCGAAGCTGAGCACGACGCCGCGCAGCCGCAGCGCGGGGGATGCCCGGTCCCCGCCCAGCAACTCGCCCAATGCGCCGAGATGCGGCAGGATCGCCCGGTTGGGCGGCAACGCGCGCCGGCTGCGGAAATCCAGCAGCGCCGCGATCCCGCCGGGCATGGCGAGCACGATCACCAGCAGCAGGACCGCGTAAACGAAGGTTGACCAGGCGGCGAGCGGGGCGGCCACTTCCGGCAGCAGCGTCAAGATGATGGTGCCCAGCAGCGGCCCCAGGATGGACCCGCGGCCGCCGATCAATACGGCGATGAAGAACAGCAGCGACAAGTCGAAGGTGAAGGCGTCCGGCGTGATGTAGGTCTGCAGGCTGGCGAACAGCCCGCCCGCCAGCCCGGCCGCAGCACCGGCAAACAGGAACACGCATACCAGGAGCGCCGGCTTGGAGATGCCGGACGCCTCCGCCGCGACCTCCGCCTCCCGGGTGGCGATCAGGGCGCGGCCAAACCGGCTGCGGGCGATGTTGGCGGTCATGGCGGTGCAGGCAGCCGCGATGCCGAGGCAAAGGTAGTACAGGCCCCAGGCGGTGTCGAACGGCGCCGGCATGGACGGACCGGCGACGCCGACCCCGCCGCCGGTGACGCCCTGCCAGCCGAGCGCCACCTGGGTGACGATGGTGGCGAAGCCCAGCGTGGTCATGGCGAAGTAGAAGGTCCGCAGGCGCAGCGCCGGCAGGCCCACGACCACGCCGAACACCGCTCCCATAGCCGTGCTTCCGGCCAGCGCCAGAGCGGCCGGCGCCGGCGGCAGCACGGTGCCGGCCGCCAGCACGCTGGCCGTGTAGGCGCCCAACGCGAACAGCGCGACATAGCCGATCGCGAGCTGCCCGGCGAAGCCGACGATCAGGTTCAGCCCGGCGACCAAGATCCAATAGATCGCCGCCCGGGTCGCGATCAGCGCATAGTAGTCGTTGCCCGTCAGCGGCAGGACGGCAGCCAGCGCCAGCAGGACCAGGAACGGGATCAGTGCCGGGCGACGCAGCAGCCCCGCGCCGCGGGCCGGCCTGTCGATGCGTCCGGCATCCATAATTCCGGTTGTGGGAAACGGCTCAACCGGCTTGTCCATCATACCCGCCGCGCCGTTGCGGTCCCGAACAATCCCTGGGGCGCGGCCAGCAGCACGGCGATGAACAGCACGAACACCGCGACCGACGCGAAGATCCCGCCGAAGGTGAAGTTGGCCGCCTGCTGGAACAGCCCGAGCGCAAGGCCGCCGATCACAGCGCCTCGGTTGTTGCCCAGGCCGCCCAGTGCCACCGGGATGAAGCCGTAGAAGTTCAGCAAAGGGCCGTTGGCGAAGAACGCAAGCAGCAACTGGCCGCCCGAGAACCCGGCCAGCGCCCCGATCGCCCCCGCCATTGCGTAGCTCGCCACCCGCAGGTTCCGCTCCGGCAAGCCCAGCGCCCGTGCGGCGAAGTTGTCCTCGGCCACCGCGAGGAAGGCCCGCCCGACCAGCGTGCGGCGATACAAGTACTCCAGCCCGCCCACCGTCACGGCGCAGGCGATCACCGGCAGCCAGTATTTCTCGTCCCACACGCCGGCGCCCATCGGAGCCAAAGACGGGAACGGACGCGGCTCCGTGCTCCACTCGATGGCCGTGACCTGCTGGATCACCAGCGCCAGCGCCAGCGTCGTCAGGACGTAGAGATGTTGATCGAGGCTTTTCAGCACCGGGCGCACCGCCACGAACTCGGTCACGACGCCCACCAGCGCGCAGGCGAGGAGCGTCAGCGGCAGGCCGACGATGACCGGCAATCCCCAGCGCAGCATGAACAACGACCCCAGCACGCCCCCGAGCATGCCCAGCATCCCGGCGGTGAAGCTCATGACGCGCGAGGTTGCGAACATCGTGTTGTAGGTGATGCCGATCAGCGCATACACGGCGCCCATCGCCAAGCCGGAGGCGATGATCGAGGCGAGCATGTCAGGCATACCCCGGCGCCAGCGCGAAGGAGCCGGACTTTGCCGTGTTGGCGGCCGACATCACCACCGCGTCCTCCGGGTAGCCGTTATGCTGCTGGGTGGTGAAACGGTAGTCGCCGAAATACCCGGGATACGGGTTGAGCGCGTTCCAGTACCCGATGATGCCGGCGCTGCCTGTGTCGCCAGTGGCCTCCACGGCACGGGCCACCAGGTTGACCGCGTCCACGCCGCAAGCCACCCACCACAGCAGCGAGTCCGACAGGTTCACCTTGCCGGCGAGCCTCTCCACCAACTCCTGGCTGCGGGGCGGCAAGGCGCCGTTCGCGTCGTAGCTGCAACTCCGGTAGCCGACGGCATAGACCTTGTCCCAATTCGCCGGTTTCGCGATCAGCCCGGCGAGATCGCCCGAGGCCAGCGACGGATGCCCGGTGAATGGCACGTCCCATTCCATGGCCGCACGGGTGTTGAGCAGACGGGCGACCATCCCCGTGGCCACGGTCCAGAGCACGACCGCCTCCGCCCCGGCGTTGCGGGCGCGCAGCATGTCGGGCGTCATGTCCGGCTGGTTGGCGTCGATGTTGGCCACCACGACCGCCTCTCCCCCGGCCTTCTTGAACCCGGCTGCGCAGGCGTTGGCGGCGGTCACGCCGTAGCCGGTGGTGTCGCCGAACACCGCGACCTTCTTGGTTTTCAGAACGTTGAGGCAGTAATTCCGTGCGGCTTCGTCCCATTGCCCGTTGGAGGGCGCGATGCGGAAGGCGTTGGGGAACTTCACCGGGTCGATCAGGGCATCGACCACGCAAGGGTGGATGTTCGGCATCTTGGCGCGCGCCATGATCGCCGTGACCGCGAGCGACTCTCCGGAGTTGGTCGGCCCCCAGACCGCATGGACCTTCTGCTGGCTGATCATCTCCTGCGTCGCGTTCACGCACTTGGTCGGGTCGCCCTGGGTGTCCCGCGTGACCACCTCGACCATCCGGCCCTTGACCCCGCCGGCCGCGTTGATGGCGCCTGCCGCGAACTCCACCCCGCGGTTGAAGCCGATCCCGGGCGCCGAGCCGGCCCCGGTGAGCGTCGTCAGCCAGCCGATCCGGATCGGCTCGTTGGCGGCGAGCGCCGGGCGGGGCAGTCCCGCCGCCGACGCCCCGATGGCGGCGGCGCTGCCGGCGAGGACCTCGCGGCGGGTGACGTTCATTTGGCTGCTCCCCCAAAGCTCATTGTCGCCCGAATTGGTCCCGGGTCGTTCGGCAAGCCTAGCGCGACAGGTGGGCGATGTAATCCCTGTTGAAGGTGAACCCCCAGCCGGGCCGCTCCGGCACGACGGCGCTGCCGTCCCGGAACTCAAGCGCCTCGTTGTACAAGCGCGAGAACCAAGGCATGTATTCCAGGAACGTCGCGTTGCTGAGCGCGCCCAGCACCTGCACGCTGGTTTCCGGGAACAGGTGGCTGGACACGGCGATGTCGTGGCTTTCGGCCATGTGGCCCACCCGCATGAACTCGCTGACGCCGCCCACGCGCTGCAAATCCGGCATCAGGATGTCCGCCGAGCGGAGTTCCAGCATCCGGCGGAAGCCGTAGCGGGTGTATTCCGTCTCGCCGCTGGCGATGGGCGTGTCCAGTGCCGCGGCGACCCGGGCGAGGCCGTCCAGGTCCCAGGCGGGCAGCGGCTCCTCGAACCAGGTGAGGTCGAACGGCTCCAGCCGGCGTCCGAGCCGGATCGCCTGCGCCTCCGTCAGGCCCTGGTTGGCGTCGGCCATCAGCTTGACCTTGGGGCCGATGGCGTCCCGCACAGCCTTCACGCGGGCGATGTCCTCCGCCGGGTCAGGCAGGCCCAGCCGCATCTTGATCGCGCGGAAGCCCTGGGCCACGAAACCCTGCGCCTCCTCCGCCAGCTCGTCGACCGAGCGGGACAGCCACAGGCCGCCGCTGTGATAGACCGGCACCCGGTCCTGCGCGCCGCCCAGCAGGCGATACAGCGGCAGCCCGGCCGCCTTGCCCAGGGCGTCCCACAGCGCCCCGTCGATGGCCGAGATGCCGGCGACCGGCACGCCCTTGTGGCCAAGGAAGTTGATGTCCTTCCACGCCCGCGCCCAGAACCCGGCGATGTGCCCGGCGTCCCGCCCGACCGCCACGTCGGCCAGCTCGTCCACCATCTGGCGCAGCACGGCCGTGCGCCGGTCGTTCAGCGTGAAGATCAGGTTCTCGCCGGTGATCCCGCCGTCCGTGCGGACCGTGACCAGGATGCAGCCGAAACCGGCGATCTGGCCCAAGGCGCTGCCGATGGGCTGGTCCAACCGGACAACCACGGGCTGGGTCTCGACGGCGGTGACTTTCATGCGCTGGGCCTCATGCTGGTACGGGTGGGCGTGCCGACGGTGTAGCGGGCCAGCACGGCCGGGTCGGGGTCGCAGCCGAGGCCAGGGCCGCCCGGCACGGCGAGCCTGCCGTCCACCGGGCGCACCCAGGGGTCGAACGGGTTGGCCTCCATGTCGAGCCACAGCACCTCGACCAGCGGCCGCTCGATCAGGGCGGCGGTCACGTGCAGGGTGGCGATGAAGCCGGGGCCGAAATACGGGCTGTGCGGCGCCACGACGATGCCATGCGCCTGACAGAGCTGGATGACCCGCACCATCTCGGCGATGCCGCCGATCTTGGTGACGCTCGGCTGCGCCACGTCGATGGCGCCGGCCTCCAGCAGGGCCTTGAAGCCATGAAGCCCGGCCACGTTCTCGCCTGCCGAGATCGGCACCCCGGCACGGCGCACGCTGGCGAGGCCATGGACATCCTCCGGCGGCCAGACCGGCTCTTCCAGCCAGGCCAGGCCGTCGCCTGCGAGCGAGGCCGCCATCTCGCGCGCCACCGGGGGCGACCAGGCGCAGTTCACGTCCAGCATGATGGCGGCGTCCTGCGCGCCGGGCGCCCCCCGCGCCGCGAGGACGGCGGCGCGGGTCGTCTCGTGCAGCTTGATTGAGCGGTAGCCGGCTGCGCAGGCCGCGGCGGTGTTGGAGGCGACGAGGCCGAGGTCGGTGTAGTTGAGCAGGCTGGCGTAGGCGTCCATCGGCGGCACCTCCGCCCCGCCCAGCAGGCGCCAGAGCGGCAGCCCCGTGCGCTTGCCCAGCAGGTCCCACAGCGCGATCTCGATGCCCGCATAGGCATAGACGAACGGCCCGTTGCGGCCGAGCAGGTGCACCGCGTGCAGCATCTGCCGCTGCAGCGCGTTGATGTCCGCCGCATCCCGCCCGAGGGCCAGCGGGGCGACGACCGTGTCGAGCGCCGCCTTGGTGGCAGGGATCGCGGCGTGGCCGAATGCCTCGCCCCAGCCGACCAGCCCGTCCTCGGTTTCGACCTTCACGAGAAGGATCTCCATCCGGTCCCACGGACGCCCGGCGAACAGCGGGTGCGGACCGCCCATGGTGAACGGGAGGGAGACGACCGAGGTCTCGACGGCGGCGATGCGCATGGCCGGACGCTACAGCCCGCATCGGATAAGCTCAATCGAGTTCGGCGCAGCTCACGCCCGGCCCGGCGTGGGCGTGGCGGTGTCCGGCCGTCTGTATTACCCTCGCTGCAACGCCCCCCGACGAGACGGGCGATGGAGGACCACGCCATGCCGCTCAGCCGCCGCGGCCTGATCGCCGCCGCCCTCGCGCCGCTCGGTGCCCGCGCCCAGCCGGCCGCCCCGCTGCGGATCGGCGTGCTCACCGACCTGTCGGGCCAGTACCGCGACAACTCCGGCCCGACCAGCGTGCTCGCGGCCCGCCAGGCCGTCGAGGACTTCCGGCCGGAGCGGCACGGCTTCGCCGTCGAGATCATGGCCGCCGACCACCAGCAGAAGCCCGACGTCGGCGCCGCCATCGCACGGGCTTGGTTCGACCGGGACGGCGTCAGCGCCATCGCCGACGTGAACAACACCGCCATCGCGCTGGCCGTCCGCACCCAGGCCATCGAGAAGGACCGCGCCTTGCTCATCAGCGGCGCGGCGTCGGCCGACCTTTCGGGCAAGTCGTGCAGCGCCAACCAGGTCCACTGGGCGCCGGACACCTGGGGCAACGCGCATTCCACTGGGGAGGCGCTGCTGCGGGCCGGGCGCCGGTCGTTCTTCCTGGTCGTCGCCGACTACGTCTTCGGCCACACGCTGGAGCGGGAGGTGGCCGCGCTTGTGCAGGCGGGCGGCGGCACGGTGCTGGGGGCGGTCGCCTACCCTTTCCCGGGCACCACGGACTTCTCCTCCTTCCTGCTGCAGGCGCAGGCCAGCGGCGCCGACGTGGTCGCGTTCTGCAACACCGGCGGCGACATGGAGAACGCGGTCAAGCAGGCCGCCGAGTTCGGCCTGTCCCGCGGCGGCCGGGCAGTGGCGCCGATGTTCGGCTTCATCACCGAGATGAAGGCGGTCGGCTTGCAGACCGGCCAGGGCCTGTTCCTGACCGAGACCTTCTACTGGGACCTGAACGACCGCACCCGCGCCTTCACCCGGCGCTTCCTGCCCCGGACGCCCGACAACTACCCGAGCAGCCTGCACGCCTCCTGCTACAGCGCCGTCACCCACTACCTGAAGGCCATCGCCGCCGGCGCTTCCCGCACCTCCGGACGGGCGGCGGTCGCGGCGATGAAGGCCCTGCCGACCGACGATGACTGCTTCGGCCCGGCGAGCATCCGGGCGGACGGGCGGTTCCTGTGCCCCACCCACCTGTTCCAGGTGAAGGCGCCCGCGGAAAGCACGGGTCCGTGGGACATCTTCCGCCTGGTGTCCTCCACGCCCGGGGACCGGGCTTTCCGTCCGCTGGCGGCGGGCGGCTGCGCGATGGAGCCGGCATGAACGCGCTTTCCCCCACCGGCGCAGAGGCGGTCCCGGACAGCCGCGGGCTGAACCTGTACCGGGCCGACCCGGCGCTTGCCCGCCTGGCGGCGCTGTACCTCCCGCCGGACCTATTCGAGCACCTGGCGCCGCACCTAGACCGCCTGGGCGCGCTCGCGGGCAGCAGCCTGGACGAGCTGGCCGGCGCCGCCGACCGCAACCCGCCGAAGCTGCATCACCGCACCCGCCGCGGCGAGGACGTGCAATCCATTGAGAAGCACCCGGCCTACCGCGAGATGGAGCGCCTCGCCTTTGGCGAGTACGGCCTGGCCGCCCTGTCCCACCGCGGCGGCGTACTGGGCTGGCCGGCGCCGATGCCGCCGGCGGCCAAGTACTTGCTGACCTTCCTGTTCGTGCAGGCCGAGTTCGGGCTGATGTGCCCCGTCAGCATGACCGACAGCCTGGCGCGGACCCTGCGCCGCTTCGGCGACCCGGCGCTTGTGGCGCGCTACCTGCCGGCGCTGACCAGTCAGGACATGGACGCGCTGGCCCAGGGCGCGATGTTCATGACCGAGCAAGGCGCCGGGTCCGACGTGGGCGCCACTGCCGTAACGGCCGCGCCGCTGCCGGACGGCACCTGGGCGCTGACGGGGGACAAGTGGTTCTGCTCCAACCCCGACGCCGCGCTGGCGATGGTGCTGGCGCGGCCGGTCGGCGCGCCGGACGGCATCCGCGGCGTCAGCCTGTTCCTGCTGCCGCGCATCCTGCCGGACGGGCGGGCGAACGCGCTGCACATCGTGCGGCTGAAGGACAAGCTGGGCACGCGCTCCATGGCCAGCGGGGAGGTGCAACTGCTCGGCGCGGCCGCCTGGCTGGTCGGCGACCCCGGCGCCGGGTTCCGGCAGATGGCGGACATGGTCAACAACTCCCGCCTGTCGAACGGGGTGCGGGCCGCCGGCCTGATGCGGCGCGCGGTGACGGAGGCCGGCTTCGTGGCCCGGCGCCGCGTGGCCTTCGGCGTGCCGCTCGCCGACATGCCGCTGATGCAGCGGCAACTGCTCAAGATGCAGGTCTGGGCGGAGCAGGCGCGCAGCATGAGCCTGCAAGCCGCAGACGCCCTGCGCCGGTCGGACGCCGGGGAGGACGGGGCCTACGCGCTGCTGCGCATCCTCACGCCGCTGCTGAAGTTCCGCGCCTGCCGGGACGCGCGCAAGGTGGCCGGGGACGCCATGGAGGTCCGCGGCGGCTGCGGCTACATCGAGGAATGGCCGGACGCCCGCGTGCTGCGCGACGCGCACCTGGGGTCGATCTGGGAGGGCACGAGCAACGTCGTGGCGCTGGACGTGATGCGGGCCGCGCGGCGCGACGGAGGGCTGGATGCGCTGCGGGCGCACCTGCGCGGGTTAGCTGTGCCGGATCTGGACGTGCAGCCGGCGATGGCGCGCGCCGTCGCGCTGGCCGAGGCCGCCCTGGCGCCCGGCGGCACGCACCTGACGCGGCAGGCGGCGTCGGCGCTTTACCACGTCGCCTCCGCCGCCGTGATGGCGTGGGAGGCGGCGCGGCTGGACGACCCGGCGCGGCTGGCGATGGCCGGCATGGTGCTGCGCCACCGCGTGCTGCCGCGCGACCCGCTGGCGGCGGACGAGTAGCGTCGAAGGCGTGCATGCAGCATGGGGGCGACACACCCATCGGGCGGCGTCCCCCTTTTTTAGGTCCAGAAGCCCTCCTGCAGCCGTGCCGCCTCCTCCTCCAGCAGCGGTCCGACGACTTCCACCCGCCGCTGCCCGGCGTTGAACACCGCGCGGCATGGCAGGTCGAGGGTGGGGTTCTCGGCGTGGGTGCCGGTCTGCCGCTTCAGGTCCCGCTCCGATTGCCCATACACCACCCGGCCGATCCCGGCCCAATAGATGGCGCCGGCGCACATCGCGCAGGGTTCGGCCGAAACATACATCGTGCAGGACGCGAGCCGCGCCGCCCCGAACCGCCGCGACGCCTTGCTGGCCAGCAGGCGCTCGGCGTGGGCCGTCATGTCGCCGCCCTCCGTCGCGAAGCCGTTCCCCTGTTCCAGCCACACGCGGCCGTCCGGCCCGACCAGCACGGCGCCGAAGGGATGGTTGCCGTCCGCACGCGACTGGTTGGCGACCTTGAAGGCCAGGCGCAGGCGCTGCAGGTCGAGGGCGTCAAGGTCCATGGCCTCCATCCTGTCCGTCGCCGGGCCGCCAGGCAAGCGCGCGGCCGGCGCCAGGCCGTGCGACGCCCGCCAAGGCCGCTCAGCGCACTGCGATGGCCCGGTAAACGGTGTTGCGCGACACGCCCAGCCGCCGGGCTGTCTCGCTCAGGTTGCCGCCGGTGTCGCGATGGGCCGCGAGTATCCGGCCTTTGACGGTGTCGCGCAGGCTGTGCCCCGCGCCCGCGCGCGGCGCTGCATGACCCACTGCGGCTGCCGCCGCTGCAAGCGTGATCGGCTGGCCCGGCTGGTCCATCGCCAGCCGCGTCAGCACGTTGCGGAGTTCCCGGACGTTGCCGGGCCAGCGCCACGCCGCCAGGCGCTCCAGCGCTTCCGGGTCGATGGCGCTGTCCGGCGACCCCTCCGCGAGGAGGCGCCGGGCGCTCACCATCATGTCGGACCGGTCGCGGAGCGCCGGCAGCCTCACCGGGACGGTGTTCAGCCGGTAGTACAGGTCCGGCCGGAAGCGCCCGGCCTCGACGGCCTCCTCGATCTCGATGTTGGTTGCCGCCACCAGCAGCACATCGACCTGGCGCGACCGCCCCCCGCCCACGGGCCGCACCGACCAGTCGTCCAGCAAGCGCAGCAGGACGGATTGCAGCCCCAGCGGCATGTCGCCGATCTCGTCCAGGAACAGGGTGCCGCCGTCGGCCTCGCACACCAGGCCGGGCGCGCCGCCGCGGCGGGCGCCGGTGAAGGCGCCGTCCGCATGGCCGAACAGTTCCGCCTCGATCAGGCTGCCGGTCAGCGCCGCGCAGTTCACCGGCACGAAGGCGCCCCGGCGACCGCTGGCGCGATGGACGTGGTGCGCCACCTGCTCCTTGCCGGTCCCGGTCTCGCCGCGGATCAGGATCGGCAGCCGCCGCACGGCTCCGGCCTCCGCCTTACGCAACGCGGCGCGGACCGCCGGGTCGTCAGCTACGAAGCCAGGGGCCACGGGCACCTCGGACGGTGCCGCGGCGCGCGCTGGCGCCAACCGGGCCGACAGCGAGCGCAGGTTCTCCACATCGGCCACGAAGACGCTGCCGACCCGGTCCTCCAGCCGCTGGAACCCGGCGCGCCCGCCCTCCATCAGCGCCGCGAACCGTGTGCGGAACAGGTCCTCGAAGTGACGGCGCGGCAGGGCGGGCAGGCCCTGCAGCAGGAAGCGCGCCTGCGGGTTCACCCCCAGCACGATGCCCGCCGGGTCCAGCGCCAGCAGCCCGGCGCTGAGCGTATGCAGGTACTCGGCGCGGCTGTGGAACGCCATCACCAGGTTGCCGCGGTGGTGCTGGCGGAACAGCCCGTTCTCGATCTGCGTCGCCGCCATGCCGACCAGCGCCTGGGTGTGCTGCTGACGCGACCCGCAATGCGAGGAGGCGTCGAGCACGCCCGCCAACGACCCGTCGGGGCCGCGCACCGGCGCCGCGGTGCAGGTGAGCGACCCGTAATGGGCGAAGAAGTGCTCGCCCCCGTGCACCGTCAGCGTCTGCCCGGTCTGCGCCACCGTCCCCAGCGCGTTGGTGCCGCGCAACGGCTCCGCCCACAGCGTGCCGGGCCGGATGCTGGCGGTGCGGGCGGCGTTGCGGAAGCTCGGGTCGGCGATCGTGTCCAGCAGGATGCCGTCCGGGCTTGCGAAGGCGATCAGGAAGTTGCTCCCGGCGATCTGGTGATACAGCGTCTGCATCTCCGCCAGCGCCAGCGCCCGCACCAAGTCCGCCCGGTCGCGCGCCGCCTTGAGGTGCGCCTCCTCGATGGCTTCGATCGGCGGCGGGCGCTGCGGGTCGAGGCCCAGCTCCAGGCAGCGCGTCCAGCTTGCTGAAATCTCCGGCGCCACCAAGTCGGGCGCTGCGGCGCCACCGCGCTCCATGGCGTTGCGCGCACGGTCCAGTCGTTCGGTGGCCGAAGCCTGCATGTCGCATCCCCTGCGGGCCGGTCATTGCGCGGCCTCGTTCGTGCAGGCGGCCGGGCCGCCCGGAACGGCCAGCCTAGGACGATGGGCGACCGAACCCAAGCATTGAATGCCGTCTAGCGACCGTTCCAAAATGGAACACTGCCTGTTCCATTGTTGCTCCGCCATGGAACAGTTGCGATCGGGCCAAATGCTGTAAACCCCAAGTCGCACCACGTTTTCCCATGCTGGCACGACCCTTGCGCTGACCCTGCCACAAGCCGACCGGCAAGGCGGCACACCGCGGGGGAGCGGACGCATGAAAGCAGCAGTGCTGGAGGCTTATGACGAGGCGCTCACCGCCGAGCGGTTCGTCCATTACAAGGACGTGCCGGACCCCCGCATCACCGCGCCCACCGACGTGATCGTGCGGATCGGCGGCGCCGGCGTGTGCCGCACCGACCTGCACATCGTCGAGGGCATCTGGCGCAGCAAGGTCGAGGTCGCCCTCCCCTACATCATGGGCCACGAGAACGCCGGCTGGGTCGAGGCGGTCGGCCGCGGCGTCGAAGGGGTAAAGGTCGGCGACGCCGTCATCTGCCATCCCCTCGTCACCAGCGGCCACTGCCTCGCCTGCCGCCGCGGCGACGACATGCACGCAGAGGGCAGCAAGTTCCCCGGCATCAACGCCGACGGCGGCTATGCCGAGTACCTGCTGACCGGGGAGCGCGCGCTGATCAAGTTGCCGCAAACGCTCGCGCCGAAGGACGTGGCGCCCTACACCGACGCCGGGCTGACGGCGTACCGCGCGGCGAAGAAGGCGTCCCGCCACCTGCTGCCGGGCCAGTACTGCGTGGTGATCGGCGCCGGCGGGCTGGGCCATGTCGGCATCCAGGTATTGGCCGCCCTGTGCGCCGCCGAGATCATCGTCGTGGACCGCTCGGACGTCGCCCTGCGGCTGGCCGAGGAATGCGGCGCGCACCACAAGGTCAAGGCGGACGGCAACGAGGTGGAGGCTGTCGCCGCGCTGACCGGCGGGCACGGCGCCGAGGCGGTGATCGACTTCGTGGGCGAGGGCGACGCGGTGGCGCAGGGCCTCGCCATGACGCGCAACGGCGGCACCTACTACATCGTCGGCTACGGCGGGAAGATCGAGCTGCCGACCATCGACATGATCACCTCCGAGAAGACCATCGTCGGCAACCTGGTCGGCACCTACCCCGAGTTGGTCGAGCTGATGGCCCTGGCCGACCGCGGCCGGGTCAACCTTTCGACCCGCGAGTACCGGCTGTCCCAGGCGGACGAGGCGCTGAAGGACCTGCACCACGGCGCAATCAAGGGCCGCGCGGTGCTGGTGCCATGAGCCAAGCGGGGAGCCAAGCTGTCGCCGACAGCCGCGTCCCGGTCACGGTGCTGACGGGCTTCCTGGGCGCCGGCAAGACGACGCTGCTCAACCGCATCCTATCCGAGCGGCACGGGCGCCGTTACGCCGTCATCGTCAACGAGTTCGGCGAGCTGGGGATCGACGGCGGCCTCGTGGTCGGCGCGGAGGAGGAGCTGTTCGAGCTGAACAACGGCTGCGCCTGCTGCAAGGTGCGCGGCGACCTGCTGCGGGTAATTGGCGGCCTGGTCAAGCGGCGGGACCGGTTCGACGGTTTTTTGGTCGAGTGCTCCGGCCTCGCCGACCCGGCGCCGGTGGCGCAGACCTTCTTCGCCGACGACCTGATCCGCCAGCGCGCCCGGCTGGACAGCATCGTCTGCGTCGCCGACGCGCGGCACCTGGCGGCCAGCCTGGCGGCCAGCCGCGAGGCGGCCGAGCAGTTGGCGATGGCCGACACGGTGCTGCTGAACAAGACCGACCTGGTGGACGCCGCCGGGCTTGCGGATGCGGAGGCGACGGTCGGCCGCGCCAACCCGGAAGCCCGGCTGCTGCGCGGCGTGCGCTGCGACGTGCCGCTCGGTGACGTCCTCGACCGCGGCGCCTTCGACCTGGCGCGGATGGATGTTGCCGCTGACGGCCACGCCCATCACGGCCATGGCCACGCGATCGACTGCGTGTCGCTGCGCCTGGACCGGCCGCTGGAGCGCACCCGGCTGCTGGCCTGGCTGCAGCAGTTGGTGATCGAGCGCGGCGCCGACCTGCTGCGGGCCAAGGGGATCGTGGACCTCGCCGGCTCCGACCGCCGCTTCGTGTTCCAGGGGGTCCACATGATGATGGACACCGACCTGGCGCAGCCCTGGCAGGCCGGCGAGGCGCGCGAAAGCCGCCTCGTGTTCATCGGCCGCGGCCTTGACCGCGCCGAGCTGCTGCATGGCCTGCGCCTGTGCGAGGCCGACGCATGACCCCGCGCGGACCAAACCCGACGCCGCCGCTGCTCGACCTGCTCGGCGCGGCGTGGACGCTGGACGCGCCGGTGACGGGCGTTGCCTGGGACGGGGCGACCGCCGGCTTCGCGCTGGGCGACGGCTCGCTGGCCACCGCACGGGCCGAATGGGACGGCGCGCCCAAGCTCAGCCCACGGGAGGGCGGCGGCCTGGAACTGGCGCCCGGCACCGCGCCCCGCCCGCCGGTCGGCCGTCAGCGCGTGCACGACGGCGCCTGCCTGTCGCTGGCGGCCGACCCAGGGGGCGGCTTCCTGAGCGGCGGGGATGACGGCGTGGCGGCGCACACCGGCGCCGACGGCGAGGTGCGCGGGGTGGGCCGCTACCCCGGGCAGTGGGTCGATCTGGTCGTGGCGTCGCGGGCCGGATGGCGCGCATGGGCCGTAGGTCGCCAGGTCCACCTGTCCGGCCCTGGAACCCTGGCGCTGACGGCGCCGGGTTCGGTCACGGCGCTCGCCTTCGACCCCTCGGGCACGCGGCTCGCCATCGCGCACTACCGCGGCGTCACGCTGTGGCGGGCCGGCGCCGGACTGCCGCGGGTGCTGGCGACCCAGGGCTGTCCCCGGTCGGTCGCCTGGAGTCCGGACGGCGAGTACGTGATCTGCGGCCTTCAGGAGAACGCGCTGCACGGGTGGCGCCTCGCGGATGGCGGCGACATCGAGATGGGCGGCTATCCCGGCCAGCCGCGCTCGCTCGCGTTCTCGGCCGATGGGCGGTTCCTCGCCAGCAGCGGGGCGCCCCGGGTCGTGTGCTGGGCGTTCGACCCGCCCGGCGCCGGCGGGCAGCCCTCCGAATGCGGCATGCCCAGCAGCCGCCTGCCGGTCTGCATGGTGGCGTGCCACCCGTCGCACCCGCTGGTCGCCGCCGGCTACGGCAACGGCGCGGTCCTGCTCTGCCAGCCCGGTCAGGACGACGTGCTGTTCGCCAAGGGATCGTCCGGCGGCCCGGTCACGGCGCTCGCATGGTCGGCGGACGGCGCGCGCCTGGCGATGGGCACGGAAGGGGGCGAGGCCGGCGTCGTCGCCCTGCCCGGCGCGCTGTTCCGCTTTTCCCAACCCTCGAGCCGAAGGACGGCCCCATGAGCGAAGAAGCCCTCTCCAAGGACCGCTATTTCGAGAGGCTGGGCAAGCTGGTGGACGGGATGATCGCGGACCACGGCAAGGATTTCGCCATGGGGACGCTGGTGCTCGCGGCGCGGTTCATCGCCGAGGGCAAGACGCTGGGGCCGCGCCCGGACGCCGAGAAGAGGCATTGATGTCCCAAGCCGCTCCAGAGACATGGATCATTCTGGGACATGCTGCGACGCAATACGTCCCAAGACAGGACAGTGGGTGCTACAGTATTCGAAGCTGTTGTGGGACATATCCAGGAGTCACGGGCTTATGAAGTCTGGTACAGGACTTGCACCTGGTTAAAGCGGTTAAGATACGGTCGGCTGCGTGCCCGACCGGATTTGCGCCGGTCCCGCGCCGGACGTGGGAACAACCAATGCGACAGGCCTGAACCGAACAGGGAGAGTCCACAATGCCTGACAGCCTCAGTCTCAGCAAAATCACCGCCCAGAAAGGAATGAGCATTGGCGAGGCGGCCCGCCGCGTCGCCGACCTCGGCTGGACGCCGAGCTACGTCCAGGAGGCGATGACCTTCCCCACTGACTATAAGATCACCAAGACCGCGCGCGACCCGATGAAGCAGGTCCTGCGGTCCTACTTCCCGATGCAGGAAGAGAA
>CAXUJE010000020.1:0-31558 GCA_964251035.1 uncultured Acetobacteraceae bacterium | reverse complement strand
GTGCTGCGCGAGGCGCCCTCGCCGCCACCGGTGCCGCCCGCCGCGCCGTTCCGGCCTCGGGCGGCCTGAACCATGAGGTCGAGCGCCTGGGACGGCTCGTCCGGCGGCTCCCAAAGATGGTGCCCGTCGTCGCGGTATCCAGGCTTGATCACGTAGTCTCGCCAGTTGAACTGCACCCGCATCTGGCCGAGGTCATGCCCCAGGACGCGCCCGACCCGCAAGCTGAGCGCCGGGTCGTCCAGGCTGCGCGCCGTTTCCTCCGCGAACAGCGCGCGGGCCTTCGCGACGAAGCCGTCGGGGTCTGCGTGCGCCGGGTCGAACAGGGTGAGGGACAGCCGCGCCATCAGGTTGGTCGCCGTGCGCGGCCCGTCCGGCAACGCGGCATGGAACGGCGCCCAAAGCCGGCGAAGCCCAGGAAAGCGCCGCATCGCCAGCGCCTCGATCCGCGCGTCCTCCATCAGCGTGACCAGGGCGATCTGCAGCGGCTTCAGCGGGCCGACTGCATGGCGCACCGGCGGCTGCGCCAAGTGGGCGGAGGCATGCGCGGCCGTGGCCAAATAGAGCCGTCGCGCCGCCGCTTCCGTGTCCGCCGCGACCGATGGCGGCAGCAGGACGACCCGGCCCGCCAGGCTGGCACGGGGCTGCGGGCTGTCGGACGGCCCAGCGCGCAAAGTCGCCACGTCGCCCCAAATGGCCCGCGTATAGGCGGATAGCAGGCGCGACAGCGCCTCGAACCCCGGCACGTCCGGCCGCCGCGCCAGCAGCGCCCGCGCCCAAGGGTCCTCAAGCGAGAAGAACGCCCGGCGCCGCACGGCGTCCTTCGCATACGCCTTCAGCCCGGACGCCACGAAGTCCCCGAACACAAGGCCGCGCCGGTCGGCCAGAAGCCTTTCCGCATGCCGGGCCACCGGCGCCACGCAGTCCGCAGCCTCCCGCGCCAGCCGCTCCAGCCCTTGCCACCAAAGGCGCAGCGCCTCGTCCTGGCCCGTTGCGGCGACGGCGCTGGGCAGCGCCTCCAGGCAGGCGAGGGCCGCCCGCGCGCCGGCATGCCGGCACACCGCCGCCGCCGCCCGCCCGCTGGCCGCCTGCATGCGCAACGATGCCGTCCCGCTTGCCGCGGCGCTCCAGAACGCGAGCTGGCAGGCCGGTCCGGCATTGACCTCGATCAGCTCCAGCGCCGCCGAGGTCCAATCCTCCAGGGCCGCCGCATCGTGCTTCGGCAAGCGCCGCCACGCCCGCTCGAAGCCAGGCCGCAGAACGTCGCGGTATCGAACCAGTCGGCGCAGCCGCGAGGCGGCGTCCCCCGGCGCGACGGCGGCCGACGCGCTCATGCCGCGCAGGCGGCGATCGCATTGTCCAGCGCATCCCGCATGTCGGCGTCGTCCGTGATCGGCAGCACCACGCCCGCGCGCACCGCGTCGTGCAGCGGAACGCCGCCGGCCAGCAGCCGTCCGGCATGGATCAGCATCCGGGTCGAGGCGCCTTCGTCCAGCCCGTGGCCACGCAGGTGGCGCGACCGCTCGCCGATCTGCACGAGGCGGCGGGCGGTGGCGTCGTCGATCCCGGCCTCCTGGGCGATGATCGCGGCCTCCACGGCCGCTGCCGGGTAGTTGAAATCGACCGCGACGAAACGCTGTTTCGTCGACTCCTTCAGGTCCTTGATCGCGCTCTGGTAGCCCGGGTTGTAGGAGATCACGAGCTGGAAATCCGGATGCGCCTGCACAAGCTCGCCCTTGCGGTCGAGCGGCAGCACCCGGCGGCTGTCGCCCAGAGGGTGGATCACCACCGTGGTGTCCTGCCGGGCCTCCACGATCTCGTCGAGGTAGCAGATCGCCCCGTGGCGCACCGCGAGCGTCAGCGGCCCGTCGTGCCAGACCGTGCCCTCCGCCGTCAGCAGGAAGCGCCCGACCAGGTCGGCGGCCGTCATGTCCTCGTGGCAGGAGACGGTGATGAGCGGACGCTTGAGCCGCCAGGCGACATGCTCGACGAACCGGGTCTTGCCGCAGCCGGTCGGGCCTTTCAGCATCACCGGCAGGCGCTGCCGGAACGCGGCCTCCACGATGCCGACCTCTTGGCCGGACGGCTGGTAGTAGGGTTTTTCGGTGATCTGGAAGCCGGACAAATCCATCGTGGAGTCCTTCAAGGGAGCCTGCCAAGGAAGCCTGCCCGTCATGCCAACGGCCAGGAGCATTACAGCATCGCCTGATGCAGCCGCATACTCTTGCGGCCCTCCCGGGCATCGTCTGATGGCAGGACTCGCGGCATTGTGGTAGCTCCGGATCGCCAAGCGATTGACTGCGGCGCTGCGGCCGTCGGCGTCCTTCACGGTGCCGCGGGTCGGGACGCCGCGCGTCAACCGTCCACCCCATCGGGATGCCGCATGACCCTGGTCCTCACCAACGCCCGCCTCGTGCTTCCAAATGAGGTCGTGCCGGGCACCGTCGTAGTGGAGGACGGGAGCATCGCGGACGTGCAGCCCGGTCGCCGCAGCTCGGCGCCGGGCGCCGTGGACCTTGCGGGCGACACGCTGATGCCCGGCATCGTCGATGTGCACACCGACAACCTGGAACGCCAGGTGCAGCCCCGCAGCAACGCGCGCTGGCCCTCGCGCTCCGCCATGGTGGCGCATGACGCGCAATGTGCCGCGGCGGGCGTCACCACGGTGCTGGACGCGCTGTGCCTGGGCGACCTCGGCTTCGACAAGGACCGCGTGCTCACCTTCCGCGACGGCGTGGCCGACCTGGACGCGCTGGCCGGCACCGGGCTGCTGAAGTCCGAGCACTTCCTGCACCTGCGCTGCGAGCTGCCGGCGCCCGACATGATGGACCTGCTCGACCCCGTCGCCGAGCATCCCCGCGTCCGCATGGTCAGCCTGATGGACCACAGCCCCGGCGTCGGCCAGTATGCCAACCTTGACCGCTACCGGAAGATGCGGCTGCGGGAAGGGCATGGCCTCGCCTGGATCGAGAACCGCATCCTGGAATTGCAGGAGCAGCGCGCCCGGACCCGCGGCCCCAACCGCCGGGCGCTGCTGGCCCGCATCATGCCGCTCGGCATCGTGCTGGCCAGCCACGACGACAACACGGCGGAGGAGGTGGCGGAGAACGCCGCCGACGGCATCCGCATCAGCGAGTTCCCGGTCTCCATGCTGGCGGCCTCCGCGGCGCGGGCGCGCGGCATGGGCGTGATCGCCGGCGCCCCCAACATCGTGCGCGGCGGCTCGCACTCCGGCAACGTCGCGGCGGCCGACCTGGTGCGGGCGCGCGTGGTGGACGCCTATGCCAGCGACTACGTGCCGTCCAGCCTGCTGGAAGCCGCCTTCGCCAGCGTCAGGCAGACAGGCGTCACCCTGCCGCAGGGCGTCGCCATGGTGACGGCGAACCCGGCGCGCATGGCTGGGCTGCTTGACCGCGGCCGGATCGAGCCGGGGCTGCGCGCCGACCTCCTGCACGTGCG
The DNA here is from genome assembly GCA_964251035.1 of uncultured Acetobacteraceae bacterium. GTDB lineage: Bacteria > Pseudomonadota > Alphaproteobacteria > Acetobacterales > Acetobacteraceae > CAHJXG01. Next base: position 28,102 of record CAXUJE010000020.1, on the reverse strand, counting down.
GGAACACGAGGGCATGGCGGTCGTCCGCCAGGTCTGGCGCGGCGGGGAGCGGGTGAGCTAAGCGTGCGGGTTGCGCTGTACTACGCCCCCGCCTTGTCCGACCCGCTGTGGCCGCAGGCCTGCGCCTGGCTGGGCCGCGACCCGGAAACCGCGGCCACCCTGCCGCAGCCCGGCCTGCCGGACATCCACGCCGTTACCGCCGACGCCCGGCTGTACGGCTTCCATTGCACGCTGAAGCCGCCGATGCGGCTCCGGACGAACTACCATGCGTTCGTGGACGACGCTGCCGCCCTGGCGCGCGGGCTGGCCCCGTTCTCCATGCCGCGGCTGCACGTGGCGGACCTGTCGGGGTTCCTCGCGGTTCGGGAGGCCAAGCCGTGCCCCGCCCTGCGCGCCCTGGCCGATGCCTGCGTGGCCGGGGTGGACCGCCACCGGGCGCCGCCGGACGAGGCGGAACTGGCACGCCGCCGCGGGGCCGGGCTGTCCGCGGCGCGGGAGGCGAACCTGCTCCGCTGGGGCTACCCCGGCGTGTTCGACGAGTGGCGCTTCCACATGACGCTGACCCGGCGCTTGACGGACGCGGAGCGCGCCGTGTTCCTGCCGGCCGCAGAGGCGCACCTGGCGGACGCGCTGCCGCATCGGCGCCAGGTGACGGACATCTGCGTGTTCACCCAGGCCGGCCCCGGCGCCGCGTTCACGATTGCAGAGCGTCTCCCGATGCGCGGGTGATCGCGGCCAGCAATTCGCGCACCCCGGCCTCAATTGTGCCGTCGTTCACCACCGTCTGCCGCTCCACCGGCAGCCGCAGCTCGATGGAGCGGGCCAGGCGGCGCGCGACATCCACCGCGTCCTCCCGCCCGCGCGCCGCGAGCCGCAGCGCCAGCACGTCCGCCGGCGCCGAGATTTCGATCACCGAGACGGGGAAGCGGGCCGCCGCCTCCGCCACCACGGCGCGGGACACGTTGACGACGACGATCCGGCCGCGCGCCAGGTCCACCGAGATGTCGGCGGGGATGCCGTAGTGCAGCCCGTGCGCCCGCCAGGTCAGCGCGAAGTCGCCGGCCTGCTTGCGCAGATCGAACGCCTGCTCGGTCACGCTTTCGTGCGCTTCCTGCCCCATGTCGCCGGGCCGGGTGATGACCCGGCGCACGAAGCGGACGCGCAGGTCATGGGCCAGCGCGTCGCGGGCGCCGTTCAGCAAGGTGTCTTTGCCGGCCCCGGACGGCCCAACGATCAGGATCAGCATCGGCGCTCCGTCACGCGCTGGTTTTGCGCGGACGGACCTTGGCGGTAGGCTGGGCGGCGCGCAACCCGGAGACGGCCCCCCATGCTCACAACGTGGTTCACCACGCGACCCGAGATCGCCGGCACCTTTGGCGTGGCCGCCAGCACGCATTGGCTGGCGACCGCCGTCGGCATGGCGGTGCTGGAGCGCGGCGGCAACGCCTTCGACGCTGCCACGGCGGCGGGCTTCGTCTTGCAGGTCGCCGAGCCGCACCTGAACGGACCCGGCGGCGACGCCCCGATGGTCGTCCACAGCGCCCGCACCGGCACCCAGCACGTGGTCTGCGGCCAGGGCACAGCACCCGAGGCCGCGACTCTCGCAGCGTTCGAGGCGCTTGGCCTTGACCTGATCCCGGCGACCGGGCTGCTGCCCGCGGTGGTGCCGGGCGCATTCGGCGCATGGTGCCGGATGCTGCGGGACTGGGGCACCTGGGAGCTGGCCGACGTTCTCGCCTACGCCATCGGCTACGCGACGGAGGGCGTGCCGCTGGTGCCGCGCGTCCCCGCCACCATCGAGGGGGTGCGCCCGCTGTTCGAGGCCGAGTGGCCCAGCAGCGCCGCCGTCTTCCTCCCCGGCGGCGCTACGCCGGCGGTCGGCAGCCTGTTCGCCAACCCGGACCTCGCCGCCACCTATCGGCGTCTGTGCCGGGAGGCCGTGGGCGGCACGCGGGAGGCGCGCATCGACGCCGCCTGCGCCGCCTGGTACGGGGGCTTCGTGGCCGAGGCGGTCGGGCGCTTCTTCGCGGAAACGGACGTGCTCGATGCGTCCGGCCGGCGGCACCGCGGACTGCTCACGGCACAGGACTTCTCGAAGTGGTCCGCAACGGTCGAGGACCCCGTCTCCTACGACTACCACGGCCACACCGTGCTGAAGTGCGGCCCTTGGAGCCAGGGGCCGGTGTTCCTCCAGCAGTTGGCGCTGCTGCGCGGCTTCGACATCGGCGCGATGGACCTGCTCGGCCCCGACTTCGTGCACACCGTCGTCGAGTGCGCCAAGCTCGCCTTCGCCGACCGCGAGGCCTATTACGGCGACCCGGACTTCACCGCCGTGCCGCTCGCCGACCTGCTGTCGGCCGACTACAACCTGACCCGGCGCGGCACCGTGGGGCCGCAGGCGTCCATGGACCTGCGCCCCGGCGGAGTCCCGGGCTTCACCCCTTGGGTGGACCATCAGGCACACCGCCGGGCCGGGATGCTCGACCAGGCGCCGGGCGCGGGCGAGCCGACGGTGGCGCGGCTGGGCGTGATCGGCGCCGACACCGTGCATGTCGATGTGATCGACCGCTGGGGCAACATGGTCAGCGCCACGCCCTCTGGCGGCTGGCTGCAATCCTCGCCGGTGGTGCCGGGCCTCGGCTTCCCCATGGGCACGCGCGGCCAGATGTTCTGGCTGCGCGCCGGCCTGCCGAACAGCCTGGCGCCCGGCAAGCGGCCCCGCACCACCTTGTCCCCGAGCTTCGCGCTGCGCGACGGCAAGCCCTGGATGGCGTTCGGCACGCCAGGCGGCGAGCAGCAGGACCAATGGTCGCTGACCTTCTTCCTGCGCATGGTGCACGGCCGCCTCGGCATCCAGCAGGCCATCGACATGCCGAGCTTCCATTCCGAGCACTGGCCCAGCAGCTTCTGGCCCCGCATCGCCCGGCCCGGCAAGCTGGTCCTGGAGGGCCGATACCCCGCCGGCGTGCTGGACGAACTGCGCGCGCGCGGCCACCTGGCGGAGCAGGGGCCGGACTGGTCCGAGGGCCGGCTCTCCGCGGCGCGGCGGGAGGGCGCGCAGATGTTCGCCGGTGCCAACCCGCGCGGCATGCAAGGCTACGCGGCGGGGCGGTAACGCGTCGGCCATGCAAACCATGCCGCACCGGAATTGGCTGCGGCCAAAGGAAACGGATACCTCGCATGCTGGGGCGCAGGCCTTTGTCCCGGGGAAGGCTCCATGAACTTGACGCGGCGGCTTGCGGCGCTTCGAGAAACCGAGTTCCAGGGCGAGGTCCGGGCGGCCTATGCCGGGTTCATGGACATGCTGAACCGCGCGGAGATCACCGCCCACGTCCTCGCGCCCGGCGCGCCGATGCCGGGTTTCCTGCTGCCCAACGCCGAGGGGCGGCTGCTGTCGTCGGGCGAGCTGCTGCGATCCGGGCCGTTGGTGGTGGTGTTCTTCCGCGGCGACTGGTGCCCGTTCTGCATGCTGATGCTCTCGGCGCTGGAGGAGGCGTTGCCCGAGCTTCACGCCGCAGGCGCCACGCTGGCCGCCCTGACGCCGGACACCGGAGGGCGGGCGCTCCGGGCGAAGCAGTCGCACGGCCTGCATTACGAGGTGCTGTCCGACGTGGACAATGAGGCGGCGATGCAGTTCGGCGTCGTGGTCAACCCGCCCGAAAGCTACCGCGCCCTGCTGGCCGGGGCCGGCATCGACCTAGCGGAGCGGCACGGCAACCCCGGCGGGTTCATCCCGTTGCCGGCAACCTTCCTGGTCGGTCAGGACGGCATTATTCGGGCGTCCTGGATCGACCTCGACGTGACCCGGCGGGTGGAGCCGGCGGCGATCATCGACGCGGTGCGGCGGCTCACGGCCGGGCGGTAGGCGTCCGAACCGGCGGCTTGGCCGGGTCAGTCGAACTCGGTCGGCAGGGTGGCGTCGCGGGCATGCTCGAACATGCGCCGAAGCTGATAGGGCAGCACCCGGCCCAGCGAGAGGTCGCCGGGCAATCCGTCCTCCGTGAACCACTGGACCGCCGAGGTTTCCGGCCCCGTCGCCGCGGCGCCTCCCACCACGTCGCAGATGAAGAAGAGCTTGCAGCAGGAGAACACGCGGTCTGGGTGGCCCTGTCGGGTCCGGTCCCAGGCGGCGGCCAGCTTGCGCACGCGCACCTCGTAGCCGCTTTCCTCCTGCACCTCCTTGACCACGTTCTCCGCGGGCGAAAGGTTCACGTCCGCCCAGCCGCCGGGCAGCGTCCAGCGTCCGTTGTCCGCGACCTCCCGCACCATGAGCAGCCGCCCGGCGCCGTCGAACGCCGCGCCGCGCACGTCCACCTTGGGGGTCGCGTAGCCGTGTTCGCCCTCGAACAACGCCTCGATCCGCTCGGCCGGCGTCGCCGTGCGCGCGGCCATGATCTCCGACGCCAGGGCGCGCAGCCTTTCGTACCGCTCGCGGTCATAGGGATCGCGGGAGAAGGCGAGGCCCGTTTGGGCGATGGCCTGGAATTCCCGCGTCCACGTCAGCCAGTCCGGTTCAGCCATCACCCTGCGGAGCCTCTGCAATCCAGCGTCCATTATGCGCGCGGCCGTTCTCCGCTGCCATGCGGCGTCAGTGGAACGGCCGCACCAGGCCCATGCGGATCGTGTCGTCGGGCGGCACCGGCGCCGTGCCGGCCGGGTCGAAGGTCGGCAGCGCGCGGAGCTGGGCGGGCGTGAGGTCCATGAGCGCCAGGTGCTCGCCCAGCAGCGCCATGGCGTTCGAAGGCACGGCGACCGGCCGGGCGCCGAGGCCGAGCGCGCCGCGCCAGCCGGCGTCCCGCGCATCCACCACGACCAGCACCGCCCCGTCCGCCCGCCGCGCCACGCCGTCCACCCGGCCCAGCACGGTTTGCTGCTCAACCGGGCGGAGCACCTGGCGATGGATCAGGTCGCCCGCCCGCACCGGCTGCGGGAAGCGCTGGGCGGCCTGCGTGGACGCTTGTGCGCACGCGGGAGCGGCGAGGGGAAGGGTGGCGGCCAGCAACAGGGCGGCGAGCAGACCGGTTGCGAGCGGGCGGACGGGCGGCATGGCGGGCCTCATGTTGGGTGCGGGCGGCGCCGAGCCTATCACGCCCGTGCCATGCCGGGTTGTCATGCAGTCGATAACCACGTTTCACCGCCGGGCGGCGCGGCGCGTGCTAGAGTCAGTGCTTGAGCATGCGAGGTCCCATGAGCGCCACAGCAGCCCCCCATCCTGGCGCGTCCCCCGTCTCGGCAAGGCGCCTGCACCCCTGGCCGGTGCGGGTCATGCACTGGACCAACGCCGTCGCCATGCTGGTGATGATCGGATCGGGGTGGGGCATCTACAACGACAGCGTGATCTTCAGCGCCCTGCACTTCGGCAAGCCGTTCCGCATCGGCAACTGGGCGGCGCAGAGCCTGCAATGGCATTTCGCCGGCATGTGGCTGCTCGCGCTGAACGGCGCCGCCTACCTGGCCTACGGCACGCTCACCGGACGGCTGCGCGAGCGGCTGCTGCCGATCCGCCTCCGCGACCTCGTGCAGACGGTGCGCGACACGCTGCGCCTGCACGTCGCGCATGAGGACCTGACCACCTACAACGCCGTGCAGAAGGTGCTGTACATCGTCGTGATGCTGGCCGGGGTGTCGCAGGTGGTGAGCGGGCTGGCGATCTGGAAGCCGGTGCAGTTCTCGGGACTGACGGCGCTGCTGGGCGGGTTCCAGGCGGCGCGGCTCGTGCATTTCACCGGGATGGCGGTCATCGTCGGCTTCCTCGTCGTGCACGTCGCCCTGTCGCTGCTGGTGCCGCAGACGCTGTGGGCCATGCTCACCGGCGGTCCCCGCTTGCCGGCCCGGGGCGCGCGGCCATGAGGTCGCTGTTCCGCCCCGCGGAAGCGCCCGACCCGGCGATCCTCGACAACCACCAGCCGGCGATCCGCGGCCTGCAGCGCCGCGGGTTGCTGCGCGGCGGCCTGTCGCTCGGCGCGCTCACCATGCTCACCGGCTGCGACGTGTCGGACGATGCCTCGGTGCAAGCGGCGCTGCGGGCGGTGTCGGGCTTCAACGACCGGGTGCAGGCGCTGCTGTTCGACCCGGACAAGCTCGCGCCCACCTACCCAGCGTCGATGGTGCTCAAGCCGCCGCGCTTCAACGCCTACTTCGACATCCAGGACCTGCAGCCCGTGGACGGCGACGCCTGGCGGCTCGAACTCGCGGGCCTGATCGCGGACAAGCGCCCCTGGACCCGCCAGCAGATCGCCGGGTTGCCTGAAGCCGAGATGGTCATCCGGCATATCTGCGTCGAGGGCTGGGACTACATCGGCCAATGGTCGGGCGTGCCGCTGCGCGCGTTCCTGGAGCGGATCGGCGCCGACACGCGGGCCAAGTACGTCGCGTTCAAGACCGCCGACGACTACCCGAGCAGCATCGACATGGCAACCGCGCTCCATCCGCAGACCCTGCTCGCCACCAAGTACGCCGGGGAGACGCTGCCCGACCCGTTCGGCTACCCGCTGCGCCTGCGCACTTCCACCAAGCTCGGCTTCAAGAACCCCAAGTGGATCACCGCCATCGAAGTCACCAACACCTACCCCGGCGGTTACTGGGAGAACCTCGGCTTCAACTGGCAAAGCAGCCTGTGACGGCACGCAGCCAAGGAGCGGCTACACGTCCTTGGCGCTGTCGCCGCCGGTGACTTCATACTCCGTGCCCGTCACCATGGCGGCGGCATCGGAGGTCAGGAACACCGCGACGGGCGAGATGTCGTCCGGCGGCAGCCAGCCCACGCGCAGCGGCACCGTGGGCGCCCGGACATCCCAGGCCTGCTGCGGCATTGGATGCTCAGGCGGCTTCTGGCCGGTTTCCGCCACCGTCTCCACGAAGCGCTTCTCGTAGCGCGTCAGCGGCGTATCGACCAGGCCGGGGATCAAGGCGTTCATGGTGATGCCGTGCTGGCCCAGTTCCAGCGCCGCCGACTCCATCAGGCCCAGGATACCCCATTTGGACGCCGCCGTAGCCCGATCCGCGTCCTTGGTCCCGTACTTGCCCTGCATCGACGACACCAGGATCAGCCGGCCCCGCTTGCGCCCCGCCATGCCCGGCGCGAAGGCGCGGGCCGTGTTGGCGGTGCCGTTCAGGTTGTGGTCGATCACGTCGCGCCAGTCGCTGTCCTGCATGTCCAAGAACGGCATCCAGCGCTGGATCGCGGCGTTGGCCACCACGATGTCGTAGGGGCCAAGCTCGCGCTCGACTTGGGCCGCGGCGGCGCGCAGGGCGGCGATGTCGTGGATGTCGGTGCGGATGGACACGGCGCGGCGGCCATACGCCTGCACCTGGCGCACCATCTCCGCCAAGTCGTCCGTCGTCGCGGGCTTGGCGTCCGACGGGGCGCTGACGGGACCCGCGATGTCGAGCACCGCGACGGCCGCCCCATTTGCCCCGTACTCCACCGCGATGGCCCGGCCGATGTCGCGCGCCGCCCGTGACCACCGCGACCTTGCCGCCCAGGGTGGAGCCGAGGCCCGGCCGGCCGCTCCGCCGGCGGCTCAGGCATGGCATTGCCGGCCAGCTCGCGCGGCTCGGCGTCGGCATGCGTGCCCGGCCCCTCTGTCGCGGCCACCACCGCGGTTGACAGGGCCATGCCCGCCGCCGAGCACAAGGGTCCGGCGCACCGGGTCGTGGCCCGCGTCCGGCGTCGTCTGACTAGTTTCGTTGCGGCCAGTACCGGTCATCGCCCGTTTCCTGCAGTGGCGCGCAGGAAACGGCGGTATCCGTGAGCGGTTGCAGCCTGCCTTCTACTCTGCCGCCGCGGCGGCCACGTCCGGCCGGGAGCCCGGCGCGCTACGGCCCCAACGCGGGTTGAGCGTGTTGGACGGCAGGCCGGGATCGACCAGCTTCGCCGCCTGCTCCCGCCCCGCCACCGGGTAGAGCGCCGGGTCGAGCAGCCCAACCTGCACCAGCACGGACGCCTGGTCCCAGTAGATGTGCTCGTTATACAGCTTGTCGCCCCGGAAGCAGACCACGGCGAGCAACGGCACCTCGACGAACCGTCCAGTGGGCGCGACCCCCGGGAGCATCCAGTCGATCTCCCGGTCATGCGTGAAGCTGAACAGCATCTCGTCCACCACCCGGTCGGAGCCGATGGTGCGGGAGATGGGAACGAGCTTGGTGTCGGCCGGGTTGCTGTCCACGAAATGGTGCTGGTAGAACCGATACAGCTCATGGAACCCGACGCCGCCGGTCATGGTCGGGATGTGGTTCACGTACGGCTCAGGCACCATGGTGGACATGGTGCGGGCCACGTCGCGCAGCCCGAACTCGTATTCGCAATGCTTGTCCCACAGCGCGCCCAGGTCGTAATGCGGTCCCATCACCCGGCGGAACAGCGCGACCGACCGGGAATGCGCCATCATCGCCGCCGGTTTGTCGAACGCGGGGCGCCCGGGGGCGGCGAACCCGTGCCCGGCGCCGGGATAGACATGGATCTCGACCCCGGGGCGTCCGGACAGGCGCGCGGTGATCTGCGCCAGCGCCTCGGGCGGGACGTGGGCGTCGTCGGCGCCGAAATGCAGCGCGAGCGGGACGGCGATCCCGGCCGCCTCCTCCAGCATGCCCTCGATGCCGACGCCGTAGTATCCCACCGCGCAGTCCACGCCGCACCGGGCCGCCGCCAAGACCGCCAGCCGGCCGCCCAGGCAGAAGCCGAGCGCGCCCACCTTGCCGGTGCAGGCCGCCATGCCGCGCAGGGCCGCGACGGACGCCGTGATGTCCCCGGCCGCCTTTGCCACGTCGAACCGCTTGTTCAGCGAGCGCGCCTTCTGCATGTCGGCGTCGCCGAACCCAAGCTCGACGCCCGGCTCCAGCCGCCAGAACAGGTCAGGGACGAGCACCACGTAACCTTCTTCGGCATAGGCATCCGCGACGGCGCGCATGTTCGCGTTCACGCCGAAGATCTCTTGCAGCAGGACGATCCCAGGGCCGCTGCCGGACCCCGGAAGCGACAGGTAGGCGGCGAAGGAGCCGCCATCCGCGGCGTTGAGCGTAACGGTCTGCCCCATGGTCGGCCTCCGGTCCTGATGTCCAGGCAACCCCAACACCCTTTACGTCGCAAGTCGCCGCCCAGGCACGCTAAGCGCCCGCACGCCGGAGTCAACGCGGGCCACGGGGCAGAGGCGTCACGCTGCCGTGGGCCGCGTCAGAACTCCTTCAGCGTGTCGCGCAAGGTGGCGCTGCGATACGCCGTGCGGGCCAGGCCGCGGCGCTGCAAGGCGGGCACCAGCCCCTCCGTGACCTCGTTGATGAAGCGGCGGCTGGTGCGCTGGAACGGCGTGCTGATCAGGAAGCCGTCGCCGCCCACGCCCGCCATGATCTCCCCCATCCGCGCCGCCACCCGGTCGGGGGTGCCGACCAGCTCAAGCTCGGGCGGCAGGCCGCCGAACCGCTCCGCCGCCAGTTGCCGCAGCGTCTTGCCGCTGCCCCACTGCGCGAACTTGTCGAGCGATCCCTGCTCCCCGTTGGTGGTGAGCGGCGGCAGCGGCTGGTCCAGGTCGAACTGCGAGAAGTCGATGTCGGTGACGGAGGCGACGCTCGCCAGCGCCATCTCGACGAAGGCCGGGGAATGGGTGAGGCGGTCCCGCTTCGCCTGCGCTTCCTCGTCCGTGTCGGCCAGCGTCGGGTAGATCAGGAACAGCACCTTGATGTCGTCGGGATCGCGCCCGGCGGCGCGGGCGTGCGCCCGCACGTCGTCGCGGTAGCGCTTCATGCCGTCGATGCCGTTGGCGGTCGCGATGATCGAATCGGCGTTGCGGGCGGCGAAGGCCCGGCCGCGCGGGGAGCCGCCGGCCTGCACGAACACCGGGCGCCCCTGGGGCGACGGCACGGTGTTGAGCGGGCCGCGGCACTTGTAGAACCGGCCCTCGAAGTTGACCTCGCGGATCTTGGTGTGGTCGGCATAGACGCCGTGCTCGCGGTCCATCACCACCGCGTCCTTGTCCCAGGACTCGAACAGCTTGCAGACGAGGTCCACGTACTCGTCCGCCATCTCGTAGCGCAGCTCGCGCGGCGGCAGCTTGTCCAGGCCGAAGTTCTGCGCCGCCACGTCCTCCCCGCTGGTGACGATGTTCCAGCCGAAGCGTCCGCCGGCGATGTGGTCCAGCGTGGTGCAGAGGCGCGCCAGCAGGAACGGCGGGTAGGCCATGGTGGACATGGTGGCAACCACCCCGAGCCGCCGGGTCGCGGCGCCGATCAGGGCGACGAGCGGCATCGGGTCGTGCTTCGGCACCATCAGTGCGTGCTTCAGCGCGGCCTCCGTGGAGTGGCCGTAGGCTTCGGGCACCATGACGGTGTCCTCCAGCATGATGTAGTCGAAGCAGGCGCGTTCCAGCGCCAGCGCCATGTCGACGTAGAACCGGCCGTCCCACGGCGGCCCGCCGGCGGCGAAGTCGCTGTCCCAGTCGCCCGCGGTGAAATTCATGAACCAGGCGAGGTGGAAGGGCTTGGGCGGCATGTCGCTCTCTCTGCTTGTTGGGTTTCCTTGGCCTGCACGAAGCAGGCCATCCATGAAACCTGCACAACTTTCAAGCGGCATGGCGCAACCTGGCGCAAATTTGCGTGCCCAATTTCCATTTTGGTTGCTGTTCAGGCAAATCCCACGCGCGAAGGCACCTCTGCGGCCGGTCCCGCTTGGCACGGGCGTTGCAGCGCAGCAGGGCGCGGCAACCCTTCCAAGGAACACGGCCATGCCCCGTCCCGTTTCGCCAGCGTCGCTGACCCGCCGCGCTGCACTGGCCCTCAGCGCCGCCGCCCTCGTTCCCGGCGAGGCCCGGGCTGCCGATGCCGCAACCATCCGCGTGGCCTACCCGGCGCCCGTCGCCACCCTCGACCCGGCCAAGTTCCGCACCGGCGGCCTCGAATACAATTATGCGCTGTGCGTGTTCAGCCGGCTGACCCAGCAGGACGCGCAGCTCCGGGTCATCCCGGACCTCGCGACGAGCTGGGAGTCCACCCCGGACCTCCAAAGCTGGACCTTCCACCTGCGCCCGGGCGTGACCTGGCACGACGGCAAGCCGTTCACCGCCGAGGACGTCGTGTTCACCTACGGGCGGCTCAAGGACAAGGAGGTCGGCTCGGTGCTGCGGGCCAACCTGGAGATCGTCGCGGGCATCGAGGCGGTGGACCCGCAGACCGTCCGCTTCACCCTGTCGATCCCCTATGCCGACATGCCCGCGGTGGCGGCGGGCTACCAGGCCATGATCGTGAGCCGGGCGGCGATGGAGACGCTGACCACCAAGCCGGTCGGCACCGGGCCGTTCAAGTTCGTCGAGTACCGCCCCGGCGACCAGATGACCCTGGAGAAGAACCCCGACTACTTCCTGCCCGGCGTGCCGAAGATCGGCCGCGCGGTGCTGCGCATCATCCCGGAGGCGACGACCGCGGTCGCCGGGCTGGACAGCGGCGCCATCGACATCGTCTATGACCTGCCGCCCGAGCAGGCCGACCGGCTGAAGCGCAGCACGGTGGCGACGGTGATGGAGGTGCCGACCGGCTCCTGGCAGGGCATCGTCATGCACAACGGCATGAAGCCGTTCGACGACCCGCGCGTGCGCCGGGCGTTCATCAAGCTGGTGGACAAGACGGCGATGACGGACATCGCGACCTTCGGCCACGGCACGCCCACGGTGACGCCGCTGCCGCCCACGCACCCGTTCTTCCGCAAGGACCTCAGCCTCGGCCCGGACATCGCTGGCGCGAAGAAGCTGCTGGCGGAGGCCGGGCTGGGCGCCGGGTTCCCGATCGAGATGTACATCCCGTCCGCCGACCCGCCGATGGAGCGGCTGGCGACGGCGTTCCGCGACGCGGCCAAGCAGGCCGGCATCGCCGTGTCGCTCCGGGTGACGCCGCAGGACAAGTTCTATGCCGAGATGGAGGGCAAGGTGCCCCTCAACGTGGACAACTTCTTCGGCCGCACCACGCCGGACCTGATCCTGTATCCCTGGTACCACAGCAGCGGGTCGTGGAACAACACGCTCTGGCACTACAGCAACCCCGAGGTGGACAAGCTGCTGGACGCCGCGCGGACCACCACGGACACCGCCGAGCAGGCCAAGCTGTATGGGCGCTTCCAGGAGATCATCGCGGACGACGGCCCGGGCTGCGTCGTTTACGTGAAGAACTTCGCCTGCGGGGTCAGCAAGAAGGTCAGCGGCTTCTCGCCGTCGCCGCTGTTCCTGGTGGACATCAGCACCGTCACCGTCCAGGCCTAGGCGACGCATGGCGCGCTACGCCCTGCAGCGGCTGGGGGCCGTCGTTGTCGTGCTGGCGGTCATGTCGATGCTGGTGTTCCTTGCCACCCACGCCTTGCCATCCAATACGGCGCAACTGATCCTGGGGCAGTACTCCACGCCGGAGACTCAGGCGGCGTTGGAGCACAAGCTCGGCCTCGACCTGCCCTTGCCGGTGCAGTACTGGCGCTGGGCGCGTGGCGTGCTGCACGGCGACCTCGGCCAGTCCATGATGATGGAACGGCCGGTGGCGCCGCTGCTGTGGGACGCGCTGGGCCGGTCGGCGGTGCTGTCGCTCTCGGCCATGGCGGTGGTGTCCACCCTCGGCCCGGCACTCGGCGTGATCGCGGCGGTGAAGCAGGGGCGCTGGCCGGACCACGCCGCCACCGTGTTCACCTACGTCGGCATCTCGGTGCCGGAGTTCTACTGGGGGCTGGTGCTGATCCTGGTGTTCGGCAGCACCTTCCATCTGCTGCCGACCTCTGGCGCGGCCGACCTTTCGGACGGGATCGTCGCCTTCGCCGCCCACCTGGTGCTGCCGGTCGTCACGCTCACGTTGACCCTGCTCGCGCACGTGTCCCGCCTCACGCGGTCCAGCATGATCGAGGCGCTCGACAGCGCCTACGTCAAGGTCGCCCGCGCCCGCGGCTTGCCGGAGCGGGTGGTGATCGTCCGGCACGCGCTGCGCAACGCCCTGCTGCCCACCATCACCGTGCTCGCCCAGGATTTCGGCTTCCTGATCGGCGGCATCGTCGCGGTGGAGGCGATCTTCGCCTACCCCGGCATCGGCCGCCTGCTGATCTTCGCGCTGGAGCACCAGGACCTGCCGGTGATGCAGGCGGCGATCCTGGTGCTCACCGCCGTCTATTGCCTGGCCAATCTGGGCGCCGACCTGCTGTATGGCGTGGCCAACCCGCGCATCCGCTACGGCGGCGGCGTTGAGTGAATCGCTGACTGGGCGGACGCTGCCGCGGGCGCTGCGCCGCCGGCGACGCTGGCCGCTCCCGCTGCTGATCGGCGGCGTCATCGTGGCCGCCCTGCTCGCAGTGGCGCTGCTGGCGCAACTGGTCGCGCCGTTCCCGTTCGACCAGATGCACGTGCGCGACCGCCTGTCGCCGCCCAGCCTGCACTACCTGGCTGGCACCGACGAGTACGGCCGCGACATCCTCAGCCGCCTGCTGTTCGGCTCGCAGCTTTCCATTGCGCTGGGGGTGATCGCGACGGCGATCAGCATGGCGCTCGGCGTGCCGCTCGGCCTGTTCGCCGGCTACCGGCCGGGGATGGCGAGCGAGCTGATCATGCGCGGGCTGGACATCATGATGTCGTTCCCGCCGATCATGCTGGTGCTGCTGATCCTGGCGGTGACGCCGCCGGGCCTGGTGAAGACCGCGGTGGCGATCGGCGTGCTGTTCGTGCCGCCCATCGCCCGCGTGACCCGCAGCGTCGCCCTGGACCTGATGAGCGAGGACTTCGTCGAGGCGGCGCGCAGCCGGGGAGAGCGTACCTGGTACATCCTGCTGTGCGAGCTGCTGCCGAACGTCTGGCCGGTGCTGATCGTCGAGGCCAGCCTGCGCGTGGTGTTCGCGATCCTGCTCGGCGCCGTGCTGAGCTTCCTCGGCTTCGGCGTGCAGCCGCCCGAGGCGGATTGGGGCTTGATGATCAGCAACGGCCGCGCCTTCGTGGACGACGCGCCCTGGATCTCGCTCGCCCCCGGCCTTGCCATGAGCCTCGCCGTGATCGGCATCAGCCTGCTCGGCGACGGGCTGCGCCAGGTGCTGGACCCGCGCCGCCGGGGGCGGGGGTGAGCCTGCTGGAGGTGCGCGGCCTCACGGTGCGCTACGCCGGGGACGACGGGCCGGTCGCGGCGGTGCGCGACGTGTCGTTCAGCCTGGCGCCGGGCCGCGCGCTCGGGATCGTGGGCGAGTCCGGCTCGGGCAAGAGCAGCATCGCGGGGGCTATACTGGACCTCTTAGGACCGGGCGCCGACATCGGGGGCCGCATCGTGTTCGAGGGGCGGGACCTCGCCGGCCTCACGGCGGAAGGGCGCCGGGCGATGCTGGGCAGCCGCATCGGCTCGGTGTTCCAGGACCCGTTCACCGCCTTGAACCCGGCGCTCCGCGTTGGCCGGCAGATTGCCGAGCCGCTGGTGCAGCACCACGGCGCCAGCCTGGCGGACGCGCACCGCCGGGCGGTGGAGCTGCTGGCCGAGATGGGCATCGCCCGCCCGGCGGAGGCGGCGCGCGCCTTTCCGCACCAGCTCAGCGGCGGCATGAAACAGCGCGCCCTGATCGCGGCGGCGCTGGCTTGCGAGCCGCCGCTGCTGATCCTCGACGAGCCGACGACGGCGCTGGATGTGACGGTGGAAGCGCAGATCCTGGACCTGCTGGCGGCACTCCGCCGCCGCCAAGACGTGGCCGTGCTGTTCATCAGCCACAACCTGGGCGTGGTGCGCCGGGTCTGCGACGAGGTGGCGGTGATGTATGCAGGCCAGATGGTGGAGCACGGCGCCGCCGCCCGCGTGCTGGCCCGGCCGGCGCATCCCTACGCCAAGGGCCTGCTTGCCTCCCTGCCGCCGCTGCGGGCGGGCACCCGGCGCGGGCGGCTGCCGTCCATCCCCGGGCAGATGGCCGGCACGGCGCGGCCCGAGACCGGCTGCGTGTTCTCGCCGCGCTGCCCGTGGAGCGAGGCGCGCTGCGTGGCCAGGCCGCAGGCGCTGGAGAAGCTGCCTGACGGCCATGCCGGCCGCTGCTGGAATTCGGCGGCCCTGGGTGACTGGCGGGCGCCGCCGCCGAGCGACGCGCCCGAGCCGGTGTTCCAGCGCGGCGATGCCCTGCTGAACCTGACCGGTCTGCGCCGCAGCTTCACCGCGCGCTCCGGGCTGGCAGCCTGGCGGCTTACCCTCGCGGATGGCCGGGCGCGCCTGTTGCATGACGCGGGCGAGGTGGCGGCGGTGGACGGCGTGTCGCTCTCGGTCTCGCCGGGCGAGGTGCTGGGGTTGGTGGGGGAGAGCGGCTGCGGCAAGTCGACGCTGGGACGCCTGGCGCTGCGGCTGCTGCGGCCGGGCGCGGGCAGCGTGGAGTTCGACGGCGCGGACATTACCGGGGCGCCGGACCGCGCGCTCCGTCCGTTCCGCCGGCAGGCGCAGATCGTATTCCAGAACGTCGGCTCCTCGCTCAACCCGCGCCTGTCGGTCGGCGAGGCGCTGGAGCGTCCGCTCGCTTTGTTCGGCCTGGTGCCCCCACGGGACCGTGCCCGGCGGGTGGCGGCGCTCTTGGACATGGTGCGGCTGCCCGAGGCCTACCGCCTGCGCTACCCGCACCAGCTCAGCGGCGGCGAGCGGCAGCGGGTGGCGATTGCCCGGGCGCTGGCCACCGAGCCGCGCTTCATCGTCTGCGACGAGCCGGTGTCGGCGCTGGACGCTTCCGTTCAGGCGGCGGTGGTCAACCTGCTGGCGGACCTGCGGGACGAGTTCGGCCTGTCCTACCTGTTCATTTCGCACGACCTGGCCGTGGTCGGCCAGTTGTCGGACCGGATCGCGGTCATGTACCGCGGCAGGCTGGTCGAAACCGGCCAGGCTGCCGACGTGCTGGCGCCGCCCTACCACCCTTATACGCGGGCGCTGCTGGCCTCGGCAGCGCATGAAGCGCCGGGTATGGCGGAGACGGGCGGCGCCGGCCCCGGCGGCTGCCCGTTCCGCGCCCGCTGCCCGCACCGCATGGCGGTGTGCAGTAGCGACGCCCCGATGCTGCGGCCCATCACCGGCACGCACAGCATCGCGTGCCATCTTTCGTCGCTGCCAGGGGCGGTCCCGGCTGCTGTGCTGCCCTTTGCTTGGGCCGCGCATCACGCGGAGGCCTGAGTCGTGTTCCGCCGGGTCCTGGTCGCCAACCGCGGCGTCGCCGCATGCCGCATCCTCCGCACCCTGCGCCGGATGGGCATCGGCTCGGTCGCGGTCTATTCGGAGGCGGACCGCCACGCCCCCCATGTGGCAGCAGCGGACCAGGCGCGCTGCATCGGCCCGGCCGCCGCAGGCGAGAGCTATTTGCGGATCGACCGCGTGCTGCACGCGGCGCGGGACGCCGGCGCTGACGCGGTGCATCCCGGCTACGGCTTCCTCGCCGAAAACGCCGAGTTCGCCCAGGCTTGCGCCGACGCGAGCCTGGTTTTCATCGGCCCGACGCCCGCGCAAATCCGCGACTTCGGCCTGAAGCACCGGGCGCGGGAGATCGCCCGGGCCGCGGGCGTGCTGTTGGCGCCCGGCAGTGGGCTGCTGCCCGACCTGGACGCCGCCCGGCGGGAAGCCGCCGCCATCGGCTACCCCGTGATGCTGAAAAGCACGGCCGGCGGCGGCGGGATCGGACTGCTGCTGTGCGACACCGGAGACGCGCTGGCGGCGGCGTTCAACCGCGCGGCCCAGCAGGCGTCCAGCGCCTTCGGCAACCCCGGCCTGTTCATCGAGCGCGCCATCGCCCGGGGACGCCATGTCGAGGTGCAGATCTTCGGCGACGGGCGGGGTCGGGTGGACGTATTGGGCGACCGCGACTGCTCCGCGCAGCGCCGCCACCAGAAGGTGGTCGAGGAAGCGCCCGCGCCGAACCTGCCGGACGCCGTGCGCCGGGAGCTGCACGCCGCGGCCCGGCGGCTCGGCGAGGCCGTCGCCTACGCCAACGCCGGCACGGTCGAGTTCATCTACGATACGAAGGCCGAGGCCGCCTACTTCCTCGAAGTGAACACCCGGCTGCAGGTCGAGCACGGCGTGACCGAGGCCGTGCTGGGCATCGACTTCGTGGAATGGATGCTGCGCCAGGCGGCGGGCGAGGGCATACCGCGCTTGCCGCCCGCGCCGGCGCACGGCCACGCCATCGAGGCCAGGCTTTATGCAGAGGACCCCGGCAACGCCTTCCGCCCGGCCGCGGGCCGCCTGAGCCGGGTGCGTTTCCCGGACACCGCCCGCATCGACGCCTGCGTCGCGGACGGGACGGAGGTGCCGCCGTTCTACGACCCGATGCTGGCGACGGTGATCGTCGCGGCGGAGGACCGCCCGGCGGCGTTGCGCGCGCTCGCTGCCGCACTGGACGCGGTCGGGCTGGAGGGGATCGAGACCAACCTGGCCTACCTGCGCCACCTGCTGCGCAGCGGCGCGCTGGCCGGGGAGGTCACGACCGCTACCCTGGCCGACACGGAGTATAGCCCGCCGCAGATCGCCGTGCTGTCGCCGGGCACGCAGACCACGGTGCAGGACTGGCCGGGGCGCCTGGGGTTCTGGCATGTCGGCGTCCCGCCCTCCGGCCCGATGGACGACCGCAGCTTCCGCCTCGCCAACCTGGCCGTCGGCAATCCGGAGGGGACGGCGGGGCTTGAGGTCGTCGTCAGTGGCCCGTCGCTGCGCTTCGACTTCGACGCCGTCGTCTGCCTGTCCGGCGCGGCGCTGCCGGCAACGGTGGACGGCGCCGCGGTGCCGTACTGGGAGCCGGTCGCCATCCGCCGGGGCGGCGTGCTGGCCATCGGCGCGGGGGCGCCGGCGGGCAGCCGCACCTACCTCGCCGTCCGCGGCGGGCTGGACGTGCCGGACCATCTCGGAGCCAAGTCCACCTTCACCCTGGGCGCGTTCGGTGGGCATCGGGGGCGGGCGCTCCTGGCTGGCGACGTGCTGCGCCCGGGCGCGGCGGCAACGTCTCCGCCCCGCGCCGTCCCGGCAGCCGAGCGCCCCGCCATCGGCCCTGCCTGGGAGATCGGCGTGCTGGACGGGCCGCACGGCGCGCCCGACTTCATCACCGAAGCCGGCATCGCGGCGTTCTACGCGGCAAGCTGGACGGTACACTACAACTCCAGCCGCACCGGCGTCCGCCTGACCGGCCCGCGTCCGGAGTGGGCGCGCGCGGACGGCGGGGAGGCCGGGCTGCACCCGTCCAACATCCATGACACCGCCTATGCGGTCGGCGCGGTCGATTTCACCGGCGACATGCCGGTCATCCTCGGTCCGGACGGCCCCAGCCTGGGCGGCTTCGTCTGCCCGGTGGTGATCGCCGGGTCCGAGCTGTGGAAGGCGGGCCAGCTTCGCGCCGGGGATGCCGTGCGGTTCAGGCGCATGCCGTCCACCCGGGACGGCGCATCCGTCCTGCTTGGCGGCCGGCCTGCGACCGCGGACGCCCCATGCGTCGCCTACCGGCGGGCGGGCGACCGCAACGTGCTCGTGGAGTACGGCGAGCCGCTGCTGGACCTTGGGCTGCGCTTCCGCGCCCATGCGCTGATGCAGGCGTTGGCGGCCATGCGCCTGCCGGGGGTCATCGACCTCACGCCCGGCATCCGCTCGCTGCAAGTGCACTATGACCCCGACGCGCTGCCGCCCGCGCGCTTGCTGGACGTGCTGGCCCGGTTGGAGGCGGACCTGCCCGCTGACGACGACCTTGCCGTGCCCTCCCGCACCGTCCACCTGCCGCTGTCCTGGGATGATCCGGCTGCGTGCCTCGCCGTCGAGCGTTATGCGCGCGGGGTCCGCCCGGACGCGCCCTGGTGCCCCAGCAACATCGAGTTCATCCGGCGCATCAACGGCCTCCACAGCATCGACGAGGTGAAGCGCATCGTGCTGGGGGCGGAGTACCTGGTGCTGGGCCTGGGCGACGTGTACCTGGGCGCGCCGGTCGCCACCCCGGTCGATCCGCGGCACCGGCTGGTCACCACCAAGTACAACCCTGCCCGCACCTGGACGCCGGAGAACGCGGTCGGCATCGGCGGCGCCTACCTGTGCGTCTACGGCATGGAGGGGCCGGGCGGCTACCAGCTCGTGGGCCGCACCTGCCAGGTCTGGAACAGCCACCGCAGCACGCGCGAGTTCGCGCCGGGCCATCCCTGGCTGCTGCGCTTCTTCGACCGCATCCGATTCCACGAGGTGACCGCGGAGGAGCTGCTGCGCTTCCGCGACGCTTTCCCGCACGGCACGGCGGGGTTGGACATCACCGAGGGCACGTTCAGCCTGCGCGAGCATCGCGCCTTCCTCGCCGCCAACCGGGAGTCCATCGCTGCGTTCAAGGCGCGGCAGCAGGTGGCGTTCGAGGCCGAACGGTCGCGGTGGGCAGGAAGCAACGCCACCCTGGACGACGCCGATCCGCCATTCGCCATCGCGTCCGACGCCCTGGCACCCGGGCATGAGGCAGTGCCCAGCCCGGTCGCCGGCGCCGTTTGGAGACTGCTGGCGGCTGAGGGCGACCGGGTCGCCGCGGGCCAGCCCTTGCTGGTGCTGGAAGCGATGAAGGCGGAGATCACCGTCGCCGCCCCGCGCGACGGCACCGTGGCCGCCCTGCGCTGCCGCGAGGGCGCGGTGGTCGCCATGGGGCAGCGGCTGCTGGACCTGGCCTGATCCCCTCGACGCCGGCGGCATTGGTGTACGATCACAAATCGCCCGGCGGGCGACGGTGCGCGTAGTTCATTTCATTCGTCGGCCTAGATCGTTCAGCTCAAGACACCTGAGATGGAAGCCCTTACTAATTCGTTACGAAAACCGGGGCGACTGGGCAAGGCAGTGACAACCCTGACCGCTTCTCTGTGGCAGCGTTGGGTTTGCTTATAGCTTATGTGATCCGACAAGAATTCCGGTTCGGACCATTTGATTGATTGACCAGGACCTATATGTTTGCTTCGCGATAAATACCTACTTAACGTGGAATAAGCTTTATTTCGGCTATGGTTGAAAGCGTGGTTCGATCTGGATGAGTGCTGAAACGGATCGTTCACAAAGCAGCGTGCGAAGAGGAACTGCGGCAGCGCATTGAGGCGTTCCTTTTCGTTGTCGTTTCTTTCATTGAAGGAGAGTTTGTTGGTTGAGGTTGTCGTTATTGGCGCGGGGCCGTATGGCTTGTCTGTTGCGGCGCACCTGCGTCACATGCGCGTCCCGTTCCGGGTTTTCGGCAAGCCGATGGGCATGTGGTCGGACCACATGCCCAAGGGGCTGACGCTCAAGTCGGACGCGTTCGCGAGCAACATCGCGGCGCCGAACAACGGCTTCCCCCTGGAGCGGTTTTACCGGGAAAGCGGCCGGACCGATTACTCCCCCATCGGCCTGCGGGTCCCCGGCAGCACCGTGGCCGAGTACGGCCGGGAGTTCCAGCGCCGCTACGTCGGCGAGGTGGACGAGGCGCGGATCTTGGACGTCGCCAAGCTGCGCCGTGGCTTCCGCCTCACCCTTGAGTCCGGGGAACAGGTCCTTTCCCGGAAGATCGTCGTGGCGACCGGGCTGCTGTCCTTGCGCCACGTCCCGGAAGCCCTGGCGTCCTTGGCCCCGGGTATGGTGTCGCACAGCTCGGCGCACAACGACCTTTCCAAATTCAGCGGGCGCCGGGTCACCGTACTCGGCGCCGGCCAGTCAGCCTGCGAGCTTGCCGCCTTGCTGAATGAGCAGGGCGCCCAAGTCACCATGCTGACCCGGCGTCCGCTGAAATGGTATGAACCGAAGAACGAGGACAAGCCGGGCGTCCGCCGCACGGCCTGGCAACGAGCGCGGCGTCCCAACTTCGGCCTGGGACCGGGATGGCGCACGTATTTCTGGTCAGAGAGGCCGTACGAGTTCAGCTACCTGCCGCAGAATACCCGCTACGCCAAGGCTTACGGCCTGTTCGCCCCGGCCGGGTCGGGCTGGATCAAGCATCGCGTCGATGGGGTGATCCCGATCTACACCGGTGCCTTGCAGAACGTCCGGATGCAAGGCGACGAGGCACGCCTCTCGGTGGAGACGGCGGAGGGAACGGTCGAACTCGCGGCCGACCACGTCATCGCCGCAACCGGATACCGGCCCGAGGTCAGCCGCCTCCCGTTCCTGGAGCAGATCGCAAGCGACATCAGGACGATCAAGGGCGCCCCGCTGCTCGACCGCAGCTTTGAGTCATCGGTGCCCGGCCTGCATTTCGCCGGCTTCCTGGGGGCTGCGACGTTTGGGCCGTCGATGCGGTTCATCTACGGCGCCCGGTTCGCGGCGCAGCGGCTGTCCCAGCATCTCTCGCATCTCGGCGACGGCCGCCGCCGCACGGCCCGCGTCGCGGTGCATCCGTCTGAACAGGCAGGGGTCACTGTCTAGGCCTTCCCCTCACTGAACGGGAGTCATGCCGCCAACTCCCTGAATACAGGTCGCTCTTGACAAGCGATTTCAAACCATGGCTGCTCCTTGCCAAGGTTGAAGAACAGGGACGGGGAGTAAGCCGGAATGAGTGTGAACGCGACGGCTGCGACCGCGGTGGGAAGCCGGATGACCACAGAGGTGGGCGCGGGCGACTACCAGGCCATCCTGCGCAACCCCAACTTCCAGGCGCTTGTGTCCAGCCGGAACCGGTTTGGCTGGACGCTCTCGGTCTTGATGCTCTTTATCTATCTGGGCTTCATCCTCCTCGTCGCCTTCGACAAGCCCCTGCTGGCGCAGAAAATCGGCGGGGGCACCATTTCCTTGGGCATCGTGCTCGGCCTGGCCGTGATCCTTTCGGCCTTCGTGCTGACCGGTGTTTATGTGGTTCGGGCCAACGGCCGTTTTGACGAGTTGACCGAACAGTTGAAGCGGGAGGTCGGCCGGTGATCCCGCGCTCAAGCCTGGCCGTGGCCGCCACCCTGGCGGCGCTGGCCTGTCCGCACGCCGCCCAGGCCGCAGGCGCGATCGAGGGCGCAATCGAGAAGCAGGGCCTGAATCTCACCGCGGTCGCTATCTTCTTCGTCTTCGTGCTGTTCACGCTCGGCATCACCTATCGGGCGGCCCGGCAAACCAAGTCGGCGTCGGACTTCTACGCGGCGGGCGGCGGCATCACGGCCGGGCAAAACGGCCTAGCCATCGCCGGCGACTACATGTCGGCCGCGTCTTTCCTCGGCATTTCCGGCCTGGTGTTCTCCAACGGCTTCGACGGGCTGATCTACTCGATCGGCTTCCTCGTCGGCTGGCCGATCGTGCTGTTCACCATCGCGGAACGGCTGCGCAACCTCGGCAAGTTCACATTTGCCGACGTGGCCGCCTTCCGCCTGGACCAGACGTCCATCCGCGTGCTGTCGGCCATGGGCACGCTCATCGTCGTCTCCTTTTACCTGATCGCGCAGATGGTGGGTGCCGGCAAGCTCATCCAGTTGCTGTTCGGCCTGCCCTACAGCTTCGCCGTGCCCATTGTCGGCGTGCTGATGATCGTCTATGTCGTGTTCGGCGGCATGAAGGCCACTACCTGGGTGCAGATCATCAAGGCCTGCCTGCTGCTCGGCGGCGCGTCGTTCATGGCGCTGATGGTGCTGATCCATTTTAACTTCGACCCGAACGCCATGTTCGCCGCCGCGGTGCAGGTGCATCCCAAGGGCGACGCCATCATGGCGCCGGGCGCCTTCGTCGCCGATCCGGTCTCGACGATCTCGCTCGGCCTCGCGCTGATCTTCGGGACTGCCGGGCTGCCGCATATCCTGATGCGCTTCTTCACCGTGTCCGACGCGAAAGCAGCGCGCAAGTCCGTGCTGTACGCGACGGGCCTGATCGGCTACTTCTACATCCTGACCTTCATCATCGGCTTCGGCGCGATCACCTTCCTGATGAACGACCCGAGCTACTACAAGCTCGGCGCCAATGGCGGGTTCGACAAAATCAAGGACCTGATCGGCGGCGCCGCCAACATGCCGGCCATCGACCTGGCGCGTGCGGTCGGCGGCGATGTCTTGTTCGGCTTCATCTCGGCCGTGGCCTTCGCCACCATCCTCGCCGTGGTGGCCGGCCTGACGCTCGCCGGGGCATCCGCGGTCAGCCATGACCTTTACGCCTCGGTGATCGCACGCGGGCGCACGACGGAGGGGCGGGAGGTCAACGTGTCCAAGATCAGCGCCGTTGTCATCGGCGTGGTCGCCATCCTTCTGGGCTACGTGTTCGAAAACCAGAATGTCGCGTTCATGGTGGGCCTCGCCTTCTCGGTCGCGGCGAGCTGCAACTTCCCGGTGCTGCTCATGTCCATCCTTTGGCGCGGCACGACGACGCTTGGCGCCTTGGTGGGCGGCTTCCTCGGGCTGATCAGCGCCGTGCTGATGATCGTGCTGAGCAAGGCGGTCTGGGTAGACACGTTCCACATGGCGGCGTCGCCCTTGTTCCCGTACGATAACCCCGCCTTGTTCTCGGTCCCGCTCGCCTTCATCGCGATCTGGCTGTTCTCGAAGCTCGACGCCAGCCAGCGGGCGAGGCGCGAGCAGGCCGCATTCGTCGAGCAATACGTCCGGTCGGAAACCGGCGTGGGGGCTTCCGGCGCGCACGCGCACTGAGCGCGACGACAGCCTGCAAGCGGACGGCCTGATCCCTGGCTGCCGTGACGCACTTGGTGGTGGTCCCCAGCTACAACAGCGGGGGGCGCCTGCTCGACACCGTGCTGGCGGCGCTGAAAGAGTGGCCCGCGGTTTGGGTCGTGCTGGACGGCAGCACGGATGGGTCGGAGACGCTTCTTGGACAGCGCCGCGGCCTGCGCCTGGTCCGACGGGCGCAGAATGGCGGCAAGGGCGCCGCGGTACTCGATGCGCTGCGCTTGGCGGCGGCGGCCGGGTTCACCCATGCCTTGGTAATGGATGCGGACGGGCAGCATCCAGCGGGGCACATCCGGTTTTTTATGCAGGCAAGCCAGGCGCGGCCGGAGGTGATGGTGCTCGGCGTCCCGCAGTTCGGACCAGATGCCCCGGCACTCCGGGTGCGTGGCCGCCGGATCTCCAACTGGTGGGTGCAGCTTGAGACCGGTTGGGCCGGCATCGGTGACAGCCTGTTCGGCTTCCGGGTCTACCCCATCGACAAGCTGCTGCCGATCATGGAGCGGTCCCGTTGGATGCGCCGCTTCGACTTCGATCCGGAAGCGGCGGTCCGCCTGAGCTGGGCCGGCGTTCCCGTGGTCAACCTGGCGGCCCCGGTGCGCTATCTCCGTCCGGAGGACGGCGGCGTGTCGCATTTCCGCTACGGCCGGGACAACCTGCTGCTAGCCGCCATGCACGCGCGGCTGGTGGCTGGCGCGCTGGTGCGACTGCCGACGCTGGCCCGTCGGCGGGCAGCGCAGTAAGGGTCATTGACGCGCCTGCAAGGCGCCGTGACCTGGCCGAGGCTGAAGGGCATCGAAGAGGTTGGCGTGCTTGGAGAAAGCGAGCACGGGATGGACGGCGCATTCATGGAGGTGCTCGGCGCCGAGATGCCGATTGCTCAACCGCACGTCCGCCGGGTGCTTTGTTGGGACAGCGCCGGTCAGCCGCTCTTGTGGCGCTGCGGCCTCGCGCCACGTTCTCGCCGTGGCAGGGCATACGGCATACGCAAGGCATGTTCAGCGGGTGCGGCGAGTTCCATCCGCTCGACAACAGCCATCACCCCCGGCCTGCGCTGGGCCTCAGTTCATGAGCCGCTTGCCGCGGGACCGGCATCTGCATCGCAAAAGAGGACGAGATGGACACGGTCCTCAGCGGCGGTCGCAGTTGCCGGTCAACGTGTTGAAGAACTGGCCAGGACGGCAAGCCTGGTTTTGCGCGGTGGAGGGGCGCGGCGTCCCCGGCGGTGCATAGCTCGCAAGGCCAGCAGACGACGGCGCCGGAGGCAGCGAAACCGGATAGCCCGGCCGTGCATAGGCCACCGGCGGCACCGCATAAGTGACGGGCGGCGGGTAGCCATAGGCATAGGGCGCTGCGTAAGGATAATACCCATAAGGGTAATAACCATAAGGAGCATAGCCGTAGGGATAGTAGGGCCGCGCCACGGCGGACCCGACCACGGTGCCGACTCCCAAGCCAAGAATGGTGCCGAACACGAACCCGCCGCCGCCGGCCGCCGCCGGCTTTGGCAATGCAGTGCAGATCGAGGCCGCTGCCAAACCCGCGCACAGGAGCTTTTTCATGGGGACTGCTCTTCTCGGAGGAAACCTGGATGACTGAGAAGTTTGACACTCGAATTCGGGCGTCAATTTCCGCCATACAACACATATTCGCGAACGCAAAGAGCGGAGTGTTGCTTCGCATATAAAGGCTGAGCGGATTAAGAGCGCGCCTACGTCAGCAGCGTTATCACCGCCGCTACCGCGCGCTTGGTCGCGTTCCAAGTCAGGGCCAACCTGCTGCGGGCCGCGACGGTCCTGGCCTGCGCGACGTGCTGTGTCTGATCCATGACGCTGCCTGACGAAGGCACGTCGCGTCCGATGGCACGGGACATGATCCCCAGCGTTCGGCGCCTGTAGTAGTATTGCGTCCGATAGGCCTTCCATCGCCACCCCGTCTCGCTGCAAAGCGCCCGGCGGAATTGGGCGTCCCGGACGGCCTTGTCGTCGAACTGCCGTTTCGCCGGGTCCTGGTAGAACTGCGCCAGCTTGTCGACGCCCATGCCAGGCGTCGCCAGCCACGACGGCACGAAGCGGCTCAAGGCCTCCACGTCGGCCAGGATGCGCCCGATGCCCGTTCCGACCGCCGGGCAGGAGGACTGGTAGGCGTCCCCGATCAGGACGACGCCCTCCCGCTGCCAAGCGTCCGCCCGCTGGATGGAGTTCGGCCGGACCTGAACCCTGCCGACGACTTCGAAGGGTCCGATGGTTTGGCCGAGGGACGGCATGACGCCCAAGAGGGCCTGCTTGGGGTCGCGTTTGAACAGCTTGACCCAGGGGTCGCCGGAATGGAGATAGCAGAACAGGTTGGCGCGCATGGCGCCGCCGATCGGGAACACGGCCAAGTAGTCCATCCTGTCGCCGGGCCGCTCGCCGTAATACACGAGGATGCGGCGCAACGCGGTTTGCAGGTCGAACCCGAAGGTCAGCGAATGGTGCTCGCTCAGCATCGTCCGGCTGATCCCGAGCGGAGCGAGCAGCCCGCCGTCGTTCGGGCCGGTGGCCAGCACGACGAGCCGGGCCTCCAGGGCCGTTCCGTCCGCGAGGACGGCCGTTTGGAACTCTGGGCCTGTCGTGACCTGGGCGACGCGCCCGGTGATGAACCTTGCCCTGGCCGCCAGGGACCGGGCCGCGTTGACCATGTCGGCGTAGTGGATCCCGTAATGCACGCTATGCGTCTGGTCGATGACCTTGCCGTAGCAGGCCGATGTCGCGCTCGGCATCGGAGGCGTCTGCCCGACGATGCCGTCCAGCAGGCCGAGGCGCCGCAGCGCGTCGGTTTGCGGGCCGACAAGCTGCTCGGCCCGGAAGTCGGCAGGGTAGGCGGCGTGCCGGTCCACGACCACGACGTCATGCCCAGCCCGGCTGAGGACCGCAGCCGCGGTGGCGCCGCCCAGGCCAGCGCCGACGATCAGGACATCACACGCCATGTTGTCTCCGCACTGGCTCTAAGCTTGAGGACTGCCTTGAGATGTGATTGCAGGTGCGCACCCGACAACGTGCAGCGTAACGGGAAAGCATTAAGAATCGATCAAATCTTCGGAAGGGGGTCGTTGCTTGCGGATACTGCCAGCTTGGTAAGGGGGTTAGGCCGTTAACTTCAACTAAACAAAACCCTGGCAGATCGGCCTGGGCCTGCAAACCCCTGCCATGCTGCCCG
Organism: uncultured Acetobacteraceae bacterium; assembly: GCA_964251035.1. Classification (GTDB taxonomy): domain Bacteria; phylum Pseudomonadota; class Alphaproteobacteria; order Acetobacterales; family Acetobacteraceae; genus CAHJXG01. Next base: position 1,361 of record CAXUJE010000020.1, on the reverse strand, counting down.
CATCAGGCGCTGCTCAACGCCGGCGCGGAGCCAGGTCCGCAGCCTGGCGCAACGCCTCCACCAGCGATCCCTCGTCGGCAATGCCCTGCCCGGCAATGTCGAACGCCGTTCCGTGGTCCACAGAGGTGCGGACCAGCGGCAGGCCGACGGTGATGTTCACGCCGGCCTCCAGCCCCATCACCTTCACCGGGCCGTGCCCCTGGTCATGGTACATCGCCACCACAAGGTCGAAGTCGCCCCGCGCCGCGCGGAAGAACAGCGTGTCCGCCGGCAGCGGGCCGTCCACCTTCCAGCCCCGGGCGCGGCAGGCCTGGACGGCCGGGATGATCTTCTGCTCCTCTTCGCCCTGGCCGAACAACCCGTTCTCCCCAGCGTGCGGGTTGATGCCGCAGACGCCGATGCGCGGCTCGGCCATGCCGGACTTCACCAGCGTCTCTCGCCCCCGGGCGACCACCCGCTCCACCAGACCCGGCTCGATCCGGCGGACCGCGTCCAGCAGGCCGACATGCGTGGTGACGTGGATCACGCGCAGCTTGGGGGCGACCAGCATCATCGACACCTCCGGCGTGCCGGTCAGGTGGGCCAGCAGCTCGGTATGGCCGGGATACTTGTGCCCGGCGGCGTGCAGCGCCTCCTTGCTTAGGGGGGCGGTGCAGATGGCGTCGGCCTCACCGGCCTCGACCAGGCGGGTCGCGCGCTCGATGTAGCGGTAGGCGCCCTCTCCGGACACAGGCGAGAGCTTGCCCCACGGATGGCCGGGCGGGATCAGGCCCAGGTCGATGCAGTCCACGGCGCCGAGGGCGTAGCGGGCCTCCTTCGGAGCGGTCAGAGCCTTGACCGCGAGCGGGCTGCGCAGGATCGCGCCGGCCTCCCGCAGCCGGGCCGCGTCACCGACGACCAGCGAGCGGCAGGCCGCCGCGACGTCGGCGCGGGCCAACGCCTTCATGATGATCTCCGGCCCCACGCCGGAGGCGTCGCCCATGGTGATGGCGATGATCGGGCGGGCGTCGTGCGTGGCGCTCATGGCAGGCTCTCCGGCCGCCGGCGGCGGCGCAAGTGGGACAGGCAGCGGGCCAGCGTGCCGGCATCGCCGAACGCACCGGCCTTGGTGACGACCGGGATGGCCAGCGTGCCGCGGGTCCGTCCCAACGGCACGCCGGGTTCGATTTCATCGACCATCTGGATGCCGGTGACGCCCAGGGCGTCCAACAGGGCCAGCGCCGTCTCGCCACCGGTGGCGACCAGGGCGCCCAGGCCGGGTGCCGCCGGGCGCAGCAGCGCGGCGAGGCGCCGGGCGAGCGCTGCGCCGTGGCGCAGGTCCGCGTCCGGGGCGGCCGCGATCTCAACCAGCACGTCGGTGC
>CAXUJE010000019.1:13611-31891 GCA_964251035.1 uncultured Acetobacteraceae bacterium | reverse complement strand
ATCCAATCCATCGCAACCCAGACAATGGGCACAGGCCAACGCTTGAGGCCGCTGGCATTATACCAACGGTCATAAAGGATGACCGTTGGTATGAGTCTGATTTGGCGCGTGGCCCAGCCGCAAACGCTGCGCGTTTCGGCGACCCCACCAACCCCACGCGCGATACCATCGTCCCGGAACGATGGAAGGGTCATCGTCCCGTGCCGCTGGCATTACGCCGACAATTGATCGGAGCCGCACGATTGCCGCTTTTCGGAACGGCTTGCTACGACGGCTTCATGGCCTGGATATCGGACACGGCGACAGGCCGTTCGTGAGCGGCGCGGCCGCCACCATAGCGTCCACCAGGGCGATGCATTCGGCCTTTGGGATTGCCCCGGTTCGGTGGTTTTCCCGCACTTTGCGTGGAGGCGAAAGGCCGCGAAAGACGGCTAAGACGCTGAAATTGCCGGGAGACTCTAGTTTGGCAGGCTTTGGTCAGCGTGTCATGCCGAGTTGCCGGGATAGTTGGTCAATTCCGCAGCAAGCTCAGCTTGTTAGCCTCTGGGTTTGCAGGATCAGCTCCACGCAAAGTGCAGGAGAACCACCGAACCGGGTCAGTCCCAGAGCGTGCCGCTGCGCAGCCAGGCGTTGGCCGAGGGAAGGGTGATGGCCACGCCGTCCGTGTCCGCGGTGAATACCAGCTCGGACACGTCGGCGCCCGCGCCCTCGATGCTCAGCGCCTGGTTGTGGACGAGCGCCGCGGACAAGCCTTCGGACAGCAGGCAGCGCCCGGCGGGCACGCGGATCGTGGCACCGTAGGGCCGCAGGGCCGCCTGGGCCAGCGCCCCCCGGAACGCAGGGGTGTCCGCACCCGTATCGACGCCGTCGCACGCCGCGCCGAGGTGCCGCACGTCGATGACCCCGCTCTCAAGCGCTGCCAGTGCCTTGGCCGCGCCCCCTCGATGGCCTGGGCGATGCTGGCCTCCAGGTCCGCGGCGCTCGGCAGGCAGGGCCGCGGCGCCTGCGCCGCCGCCACCGGCGCCAGCAGGAGCGCCAGGAGCAACCGCATCCGAACCATCGTGACATCCCCATGGGAACGCCGGGCAATCCCTGCGTGCTTCCATGGCGGCTCCGCTCACCTCAAGCGAAACTTCACGAACCACTCCACGAACCGCGGCACCCCAAGTGCCAACGGCGTCGCCGGCTGATAGCCGACGTGCCGCTCAATGGCCGAAAGATCGGCGCAGGTCTCGGCGACATCGACGGCGGGGCGGGGTTCCGATTGGAGGATCGCCGGGCGACCCAGGCTTTGCTCCAGCAGCCGCACCAGCTCGGACACCGGCTCCCCGCGGTTGTTGCCGATGTTGAACAGCCGGGGCGCGTCGCCCGGGACGGGCACGCGGTCGAGGCACGCCACGGTGCCGGCCACGATGTCGTCAATGTAGGTGAAATCCCGCCGCAGCGCCCCGTTGTCATAGACAGTGATCGGCTCCCCCCGGCTGATCGCCTCCGCGAACTTGAAGTAGGCCATGTCGGGGCGGCCCCACGGCCCATAGACCGTGAAGAACCGCAGCCCGGTCTGCGGCAGGCCGTAGAGATGCCCGTAGGCGTGGCTGACCAGCTCGTCGGACCGCTTCGTCGCCGCATACAGCGACACGGGCGCATCGACCGGGTCGCTCTCGGCGAACGGCAGCTTGGCGTTGCCGCCGTAAACGGAGGACGAGCTGGCATAGACCAGGTGCTCAAGCCGGGGGAGCCGCCGCGCCCCTTCCAGCACGGTGACATGGCCCATGACGTTGGACGCGACGTAGGCGTAGGGGTCAACCAGGGAATGGCGGACCCCGGCCTGCGCCGCCAGGTGCACCACCCGGGTGGCCTGCTGCTCCCGGTCGAACAGCGCAAGCATCGCGGCCTTGTCGGCGATGTCGATGCGCTCGAAGCGGAAGCCGCCCTGCAGCGCCAACTGCGCCAGCCGCGCCTCCTTCAGCCGCACGTCGTAGTAGTCCGAGAGGTTGTCGATGCCCACGACCGCCTCCCCCCGGGCCAGCAGCGCGCGGCAGACGTGGAAGCCGATGAACCCTGCCGCCCCGGTCACGATCGTCGCCAAGAACCCCCCAAAATCCTGAAGCAGCCTGCTCTTGCGGCCCGCCTTGGGCCAAGCCGGGTCTCATATCATAGAAATCGCTGCCGTTGCGGACCAATCCGCGGCCGGGCGCCAGGCAGGGCGCCGCCGGGCGGCCCGTGCCCCGTGGCCTACCCGGCCTGGCGATGGCCTGACAGGGCGCGCTCGACCGCCGCCTCCGCATGGATGCGGGTCGTGTCGAACAGCGGCACCGGGCTGTCGCTCGGCCCGATCAGCAGCATGATCTCGGTGCAGCCCAGGATCACCGCCTCGGCGCCGCGCCCGGCCAGCCGGGCGATCACCGCCCGGTAGGCGTCGCGCGATGCCGGCTCGACCCGGCCCTGCACCAGCTCGTCGTAGATCACCCGGTGCACCGCCGCGCGGTCCTCGGCCTCGGGCACGATCACGTCCAGGCCGCCGCGCTGCAGCCGTCCCTTGTGGAAGTCCTGCTCCATGGTGAACGCGGTGCCGAGCAGGCCGACACGCTTGATCCCTCGGGCGTGGACCCGCTCCGCCGTGGCGTCGGAGATGTGCAGCAGCGGGATGCGCACCGCGGCCTGCACCTGGTCGGCCACCCGGTGCATTGTGTTGGTGCAGATCAGGAAGAAGTCGGCCCCTCCACGCTCCAGCCGCCGGGCCGCGTCGGCCATCAGCGCCGCCGCGTCCTCCCATCGGCCGGCGTGCTGCAACGCCTCGATCTCGCCGAAGTCGAACGACCACATCAGGCAGCGCGCCGAGCGCAAGCCGCCCAGCCGGTCCCGGACGCCCTGGTTGATGATGCGGTAGTACTCGGCCGAGCTTTCCCAGCTCATGCCGCCTATCAAACCGATGACGAGCTGCTGCGGCATGACGCACTCCTTGACGGGGCCGCCTGCATGGGCGGACGCTGCGGTCCCGCCAGGCTGCGCGATGGAGATCGGATGGCTACTTATCCCTTCGTGACGCTCGACGTGTTCACCGATCAGCGGTTCGGCGGCAACCCGCTGGCGGTCCTCCCGGACGCGGCCGGGCTGGACGCGGAGACCATGCAGGCGCTGGCGCGCGAGTTCAACCTCAGCGAGACGGCTTTCGTGCTGCCGCCCGACAACCCGGCCAACACGGCGCGGGTCCGCATCTTCACGCCGCAGGCGGAGGTGCCGTTCGCCGGGCACCCGAACGTGGGCGCCGCCTGGGTCCTGGCCGGCCTGGGCCGGGACCGGGGCGGAATGCTGCGGTTCGAGGAAGAAGCGGGCTTGGTCGAGGTTTCGGTCGAACGCAGGGACGGGAAGTTGACCGGCTGCCGCGTCGCTGCGCCGCAAGCTTTGAGCCTGGCCGACGCGCCGGCGCCGGGCGACCTCGCGGCCTGCGCCGGGTTGGCGGAGGGCGACATCGTCACAGCCACGGCCGCATCCGTGGGCACGGCGGCGGTGTTCGCTTCCGTGCCGCCAGAGGCATTGGAGCGCGCCGCGCCGGACACTTCCTGCTGTATCTTTACGCCCGCGACGTATGCACCGTCCGGCCCGGTCGTTCGCGCCGCTTTATGGGATCAACGAGGACCCGGCGACCGGCAGCGCCGGCGCGGCGCTGGCCGCCTTGCTGCTGCATGGGGACGGCGGCGACACCCTGGCGCCCGACATCCGGCAAGGCGTCGAAATGGGCCGTCCCAGCCGGATGCAGGCCGGCGCGGACCGGGACGCCGATGGCGGCATACGCGCCTGGGTGGGCGGGCGTTGCGTGCCCGTGCTGCGCGGAGACGCCCAGGTGTAGCTGGCAACCCTGAGATGGCTTTCCAGTCTGCTGGAACTGCGACCCGATTCGCTTCCGGATAGACGCCTCGACAGGGCGCATTCGCCGCAGGACCCGGCGGCATGGGAGCCAGATTGTTGCAATGTTGATTTGGAATGAGTTCCGGGCCACGCTCCACGAAGTTCTGCGGCATGGCATTGGAAGTTCGGCATGGCGGATGCAAGGCAGCAGGGTCTCAGCGGAGCCGGAAACGGAGAGCCTATCCCTTCGGTCATCCCGCAGGCGCCGACGACGCCCAAGTTCACCAATAGCGCCCTCAAGCAAGCCGTGACGTTCTTGGCGTTTCCTGTTTTCTACGCCCTCAACCGACCAAGCCTGCAACGTTTGGCGGAACTTGCCTATGATTTTGCGCTTCGTTGGAACGGATTTGCCATAGGATTCCAGGGCCGCTACGGGCTTAGCCATGCCGAGGAGCGATTCCTAAGCCGCCGCCTGCCGGCCATTGGAAACGGCGTGCTGTTCGACGTCGGCGCCAACCATGGGGCTTATACGCGGTTTCTGCACCGGCTCTCGCCGGGGTCGCGCATCCATGCGTTCGAACCCCATCCCAAGACCTTCGCCTCCTTGCGGCAGCGCACCGCCGGGCCGCTGGTCACGCTGGTCAACATGGCCGTCTCCGACCGCAGCGGGACGATGCAGCTTTACGACTTTGCAGAGGCTGATGGCTCCACCCAGGCCAGCCTCGCGCAAGCCTCGGTCGGCATGTTCGATCCCGACACCGTATCGCATACGGTTGAGGTGACGACCATTGACGCCTACATGGCGAAGACTGGAACCGGCATCGTCGATTTCCTGAAAATCGACACCGAGGGATTTGACATCAACGTGCTGCGGGGAGCGAAGGGCGCCTTGGACAGGGGTGCGATCAAGGCCATACAGTTCGAGTTCATCCCAGCAAACATCGCGATGCGCGTCACGATGCGTGATTTCTTCGAAATCCTGCACGGCTACACGCTGTTCCGGCTATGTCTGAATGGAGGCCTGATGCCGCTCCGGCGCTATGACGTGAAGCGATGCGAGGTTTATGTGACCCATAACATCGTCGCTTTGCGCGGCGACCGAGGCGGAGACGCCCAGCCATGGCCGGCGGCTTCGGCCCGCACGGAGCAGACGCGATAGGAAAGCGCTGCTAACGCGGGAGCGGGTTGGTAGGCCGGTCCACGGCCTCGTCGTGCAGCAACTGCCGGCCGAGTTGCTGCACTGTCCGCCTGTTCCGGTCCACCTGGGCCTTGGGGGGCCGGATTCCGGCTTGGTTTTCGCGCCGGACTACCTCCGACTGGGTCGGCTGGTGGTCTTTGCCGTCCCACTCGGGACCGTTGCGCGGCACCTGTGCGCCGGCACTGGCTATGGATGCGAGCAGGATGGCGGCAGCCAACCCCGTCATCGCGCCCTTCACCCCTCGGCACATCGCCGGCACGTCCTCCACGGCCTTCCTCATCGTTGCATCTGCATGATGCGGTCCATGGGCAGCATGTTGTGGTTGAGATGCGACATGATCCAGAGCGATCCGCCGATGAGCAGGATGACGATCAGAACGCCGAAGGCGAGGGCCATGACGTTGTTGGTCGCGTCTGGCCCGGTGCTGATGTGCAGGAAGAACACGAGGTGGACGCCCATCTGCGCGATGGCCAGCACGAACAAGGCAAGGGGAATGCTGGGCTGCCAAACGAGCGAGGTGCGCGCGATCACGAAGGACACGACCGTCAGCAGCACGGCCAGGCCAAGGCCTGCGAGGTAGCCGCCAATGCTCTCGCTCTCGCCGCCCGCCTCGGTGCGCTCATCGCCCGGCGCGATGTCGGCGGGGTGCCGGTCGTATCCTGCTTCGGCGCCGCTCATGACTGCACTCCCATCAGGTAAACCACGGTAAACAAGGCCACCCAGACGATGTCCAGCGCATGCCAGAACAGGCTGAAGCACAGGACCCGGCGCAGGATGTCGGCGCGGTAGCCCTTGGCCCACACCTGCGCTACCATGGTCAGCAGCCAGAGCAGCCCGGCGCTCACGTGCAGGCCGTGCAGGCCGACCAGGGCGAAGAAGGCCGACAGGAAGGCGCTGCGGCTGGGGCCGTTGCCGTCCGCCACCATGGACCAGAATTCCCGCAGCTCCAGCCCGATGAATGCCGCTCCCAGCACGAAGGTCGCCGCCATCGCGCCGTAGAACCAGCGGCCGTTGCGCGCTTGCAGGCCTATCGTCGCCAGGCCGCAGGTGAAGCTGGATAGTAGCAGGCACCCCGTCTCGATCCCGGTGTTGCGGAGGTCGAAAAGGTCCCGCCCCGCCGGGCCGCCGGCCGTTTCGTCCTGCAGCACCGCGTAGGCTGCGAAAAAGGCGGCGAACATGATGATGTCGGACAGCAGGAAGATCCAGAAGCCGTAGCCGACGATGATCCGCTTGGACGCCGGTTCCCGCTCGGCATGGTCGGTGTTGTGCTGCGTGTCCCGGCCACTGTCATGGCCGAGGTGGTTCGGGTCCGCACGCGGCGGGTCATCCGGCCTTCCCGGTCCTGTGTCACGGCGCAGAGGCGCGGCGCCCCCGGCCGGCTGCAGGACGAGGCCGCCAGGCGCCGGGCGCAGCGCGAACAGGGCGCCAGCCGCGGCGGCGGTGCCGAGCAGCGCGGCCCACATCCCCGGACGGAATGCGCGCCCCTGCGGCGTGGCCGGGGGCTTGGCCCCGCCGTCATCCGCTGGTGTGCTCATTGGGCAGGCTGCAGGGCAGCGAGCGCCGCGCGGCGTGCGGCCCGGTTCAGGCGGTTGATCCGCGCGACCTCTGCGGCGGGGATCTCGTACTCCGTCCGGTCTCGCCAGGCGAACACCACGAAGGTGGCGAAGGCGCCTACGCCGCCCAGGATCGCCATCCACCAGATGTGCCAGATCAGCGCGAAGCCCACGATGGTGGAGAAGAAGGCGCAGATGAAGCCGGTCGGGCTGTTCCGCGGCATCTCGATGCTGGCGTACTCAGGCTCGTCCGACAGGTGCATCTGACGCCTGGCCTGCTCCTTGACGCCCCAGTACGCTTCCTCGCCCGTCACTTGGGGCAGCACGGCGAAGTTGAAGGAGGGCGGCGGCGACGCCGTGGCCCATTCCAGCGACCGCCCGTTCCAGGGATCGCCGAACAGGTCCCGCAAGCTTTCGCGGTTGCGGATGCTGATCGCAAGCTGGGCGACCTGACAGACGATCCCGGTCAGGATGATGAGGGCGCCCAACGCGGCGATCAGCAGCCACGGGCGCCAGCCGGGCACGTCGTAGTGCTGCATCCGGCGCGTCATGCCCTCCAGTCCCAGCACGTAAAGCGGTCCGAACGCCACGTAGAAGCCGACGAGCCAGCACCAGAACGCCCGCTTGCCCCACGTCTCGTCCAACTGGAAGCCGAACGCCTTGGGGAACCAATAGGTATAGCCGGCGAACGCGCCGAACAGCACGCCGCCGATGATGACGTTGTGGAAGTGCGCCACCAGGAACAGGCTGTTGTGCAGCACGAAGTCGGCCGGCGGCACCGCCAGCAGCACGCCGGTCATGCCGCCGATCACGAATGTCACCATGAAGCCGATGGCCCACAGCATGGGCGACGCGAAGGTGACGCGCCCGCCATACATGGTGAACAGCCAGTTGAACACCTTCACGCCCGTGGGCACCGCGATGATCATGGACAGGATGCCGAAGATCGCGTTCACGTCGCCGCCGGCGCCCATGGTGAAGAAGTGGTGCAGCCAGACGCTGAAGGCGAGCACGAAGATCACCATCGTCGCCATGACCATCGAGCGGTAGCCGAACAGCGGCTTCTGCGAGAAGGTCGACACCACCTCCGAGAACACCCCGAAGGCCGGCAGGATCAGGATGTAGACCTCTGGATGCCCCCAGGCCCAGATGAGGTTCATGAACATCATCACGTTGCCGCCGGCCTCGTTGGTGAAGAAGTGGAAGCCGATGTAGCGGTCCAGCAGCAGCATCGCCAGCGTCGCGGTCAGGATCGGGAAGGCGGCGACGATCAGCAGGTTGGACGCGAGCGAGGTCCAGCAGAACATCGGCATGCGCAGGTAGGTCATGCCGGGCGCATGGATCTTGAGGATCGTGGTGACGAGGTTGATGCCGGACATCAGCGTGCCGACGCCCGAGATCTGCAGCGCCCACAGGTAGTAGTCCGGGCCGACGCCGGGCGAGTAGGTGAGTTCAGACAAGGGCGGGTAGGGCAGCCAGCCGGTGCGGGCGAACTCCCCCACCACCAGCGAGATGTTGACCAGCAATGCCCCGGTGGCCGTCAGCCAGAACGACACCGAGTTCAGCGTGGGAAAGGCCACGTCGCGGATGCCGAGCTGCAAGGGCACGGCGAAGTTCATCAACCCGATCACGAACGGCATCGCCACGAAGAAGATCATCAAGGTGCCGTGCGCCGAGAAGATCTGGTCGTAATGGTCGGGCGGCAGGAAGCCCGGCGATTGAAAGGCCAGCGCCTGCTGCGAGCGCATCAGGATCGCATCCGAGAAGCCGCGCAGCAGCATCACCAGCGCCAGCAGGCAGTACATGATGCCGATCCGCTTGTGGTCGACGCTGGTGATCCACTCCCGCCAAAGGTAAGGCAGCCAGCCCTTGGCCACGACCAAGCCGAAGACGCACAGGACCACGAACCCGACCATGCCCGCGGCGACGAGCGGGAGCGGCTGGTCGAACGGGATGGCCGCCCAAGTCAGCTTGCCCAACATGCTAATGCTCTCCTGTCATGTGGATAACCGGGTCAACTTGGGCAGTTTGCGCCGCCCCGGCCTTGCTTTCCTGCGCCTTCTGGCCGGCCTGGCCGCCGCCGGACTCCTTCGGACCCGGTCCGGGCGCCAGTTCCTGGCTGACGATCTTCTCGAACAGCCCAGGGTCGGCGTCGCGGAAGGTGTAGGGGCTGACCTTGATGCTCTGCTTGGCCAGCTCGGCATAGCTGCCGGTGTCCAGCACCGGGCCGTCCTTGCGCGTGGCCTCTACCCAGCCGGAGAAGTCCGCGGCGGTCAGCGCCCGCACCTCGAAGTGCATGTCGGAGAAGCCGTCGCCGCTGTAATGCGAGGACTGGCCCCAAAGCGGACCGGGCTGGTCCGCCTGCAGGTTCAGTTCCACCGCCATGCCGTTCATGGCGTAGATCATGCTGCCAAGCTGCGGCACGAAGAACGTGTTCAGCACGCTGGCCGAGGTGATGTGGAAACGGACGGGCTGGCCCGCCGGGATCATCAGCATGTTCACGCTGGCGACGTGCTGCTCGGGGTAGATGAACAGCCACTTCCAATCCAGCGACACGACCTGCACGTCCAGCGCCTTGGTCTTGGACGCAATCGGCTGCGCAGGGTCGAGCTCGTGCGAGCCGACCCAGGCCACGCCGCCCAGCAGGATGATCGTCAGCAGCGGAATGGCCCACGTCACCAGTTCGATCTGGCCGGAATAAGCAAAATCCGGCAAACGCTGGGCACGGGGGTTGGACGTGCGGAACCACCAAGCAAAGGCGAGCGTCGCCGCGATCGTCGGGACGACGATGGCCAGCATGATGATGAGCGAGTCAATCAGGATCGTCCGCTGCGCCGACGCAATGGGGCCTGCGGGGTCAAGCACGGCAGGCTGGCACGCCGCCAAGGCCAAGGACGCCGCCAGGATGCCGCAACGCGCCGCCCAGCGGCGCACGCTCCACGTACGGGACGGCCCGGGCGGCATGGCCGGCGTCAGGCGCGTCTTCAAAGCTGTGCTCACCATGCCATCCGCCCATCAGGTCTCGCCGCACTGCGCCTGCATCAACGACGATGCCCGGCCCATGTGCCCGTGTCATCCAAAGCCAGATGCAGCTTCGGCCCGGAGATATCCGATCATCTGGGCGTAAACGGCATTTCGACCTGGCGTATAGCCCGCCCGCATGCGCGAGCGACCCTCCCACGAGCCGGTTTACCTCAGCCTAACAAGGATGTGACCCGCCCGCTCACGGTGTCAACCCATCCGACGTTGTGCGCGATCCCTGGGTCGCGCCGCCGCACATCAGGACGCCCGTCAGGCGAGCACCTCCGGCACCTTGTCCGCCGGCGGCGTGTTGCGGGACCGGCCGATCCGGGGCGTGCCGTCGATCACCACCATGCCGACGCCGGGCAGGTCGCCCAACTGCACGCATTCCAGCAGGCCGCGCCCGGCGGAATGCTGCGCCCGGTCGAGCAGCACGAAGTCCGCGGCGCGCCCGACCTCGATCAGCCCGGTGTCCAACGCGCGCATCCGCGCCGTGTTGCCGGTGCCGAAGCAGAACGCCACCTCCGGGGACACGTCGCCGAGCGAGGACAGCATCGCGATCATGCGCAGGATGCCGAGCGGCTGCACCCCCGACCCGGCAGGCCCGTCGGTGCCGAGGATGACGCGCTCCAGCTGACCCATCTCCCGCGCCGTCCGCATGGTGAACAGCGCCGCGCGCTCGTTGCCGTTATGCACCAGCTCCAGCCCGCGCTGGCAGCCCTCGCAGATGCAGCGGATTTCGCGGTCGGGGAGGGCGGTGTGGCCGCCGTTGACGTGGCCGACCACGTCGGTGTCGGCCTCCAGCACCACGGCTGCGTCGATCAGGCCGGAGCCGGGGATGGATGGCCCGCCGGTGTGGATGGTGGACTGGATGCCATACTGGCGCGCCCAGGCGACCATGCGCCGCGCCGTCGGGCCGTCCTTCACGCCGCCGAGGCCCACCTCGCCCAGCAGGCGCACCCCGGCGTCGGCCAGGTCCTTGAAGTCCTGCTCCTCCATGCCCGGCTCGATCACCGGGGCGCCGGCGTGGACCTTCATGCCGCCGGGGCGGAAGGCGGAAAAGGCGCGCTGGGCGAACACCGCCATCGCCTTCAGCCCCACCACGTCCCGCGGACGGCCCGGGGTGTGCACCTCGCCGGCGGAAATCATCGTCGTGACGCCGCCGTGCAGCGTGGATTCGATCCAGTTCAACTGGCTCTGCCGCGGCGTCCAGTCGCCGGCAACGGGGTGGACGTGGCTGTCGATCAGGCCGGGCGCCAGGGCGCAGCCATGCGCGTCGATGACGGTGGTGGCGCCCTCGGCGTCGACGTCGGACAGGCGTCCGACCGCCGTGATCCGGCCGCCCACGGCGACCACCGCGTCGGCATCCAGGATCGGCTGCCCGATGTCGCCGGACAACAACAGCCCGATGTTGCGGATCAGCAGCTTCGCGTCTGGATCAGCCGCGATCGTGGAATCCTGTGCCATGGGGGTTATTCCTCCTGTCCGTGTTCACACTGCCAGATAGCGCCCGTGCGTGCCGCTGTCCGCCTGCAGCATCGCCATGCTGCCCGTCCAGGCGACCCGGCCGCTTTCCAGGATCACCGCCTGCGTCGCCACCTCGGCGGCGAAGTGCAGGTTCTGCTCCGCCAGCAGGATGCTCAGGCCTTCCTGCCGCAACGCCTGGATCGCGGCGGCCATCTGCTCGACGATCAGCGGCGACAGGCCTTCGCTCGGCTCGTCCAGCAGGAGCAGGCGCGGGTTGCCCATCAGGGTGCGGGCGATGGCGAGCATCTGCTGCTCGCCGCCGCTCATGCGCCCGCCGGGCCGCCGGCGCATGGCGCCGAGGTTGGGAAACAGCGCAAACAGCCGCTCCGGCGTCCAGGGACGCAGACCCTCCCGCGCCGGCTGCCGGCCCACGTCCAGGTTCTCCATCACCGTCAGTTCCGCGAAGATCCGGCGCTCCTCCGGCACGTAGCCCAGGCCCAGTTGCGCCCGGCGGTACGGCTCCATCCGCGCCAGGTCCAGGCCCGCGAACTGCACGCGGCCGGTGGCCGGGCGCACCAGGCCGATCAGCGACTTCATGGCCGTGCTCTTGCCCGCGCCGTTGCGGCCCAGCAGCACCGACACTTCGCCGGGGCCGACTTTGAACCCGACATCGTGCAGGATATGCGCCTGGCCGTAGAAGCTGTTGAGGCCCTCGACCGTCAGCATCAATGCCCCCCGCTGGTGCGCCCGGCGCCGAGGTAGATCGCCCGCACCTGCGGATCGGCGCGGATGGCGTCGGGGGCGCCGGACGCGATCAGCGCGCCGCGGGCCAGCACGGCGATGCGGTCGGACACGCCGAACACCACGTCCATGTCATGCTCGGTGAACAGCACGGCCAGCCCGCGGTCCGTGGCAATGCCGCGCACCAGTTGCATCAGCGCGACCCGCTCGCCCGCCGCCATGCCGGCGGTCGGCTCGTCCATCAGCAGCAGATGCGGCTCGGCGGCGAGCGCCATGGCGAGTTCCAGCCGCTTGAGGTCGCCGTAGGCCAGCACCCCCGCCGCGCGCTCCGCCTGGGCCGCAAGCCCCACCTGGTCCAGCAGCGCATCCGCTGCCGGGGCGTCCAGCCCGGACGCGGGCCGCCACGGGCGCCAGGCGCTGCGGCGGTGCGCCATGATCGCCACCTGCACGTTCTCCCGCGCGGTCATGGAGGCGAAGGTGGCCGTGACCTGGAACGTCCGCCCCACGCCCAGGCGGCAGATCCGGCGTGGCGGGACGCCGGCGATGTCCCGCCCGGCCAGCCGCACCGAGCCGGCGTCCGGGCGCAACTGCCCGCCCACCATGTTGAAGCACGTGGTCTTGCCGGCGCCGTTGGGGCCGATCAGCGCCAGCATCTCGCCCGGCTCCACCGCGAACGACACGCCGTCCACGGCCGCGACCCCGCCGAAGGACTTGCGCAAGCCCTCCACGGCCAGCACCGTCACGCGCGTCGCCGGCGCTGCACCGCGCCCGCGATCCCCTCCGGGAACGCCAGCACCAGCAGCACGATGGCCGCCCCCAGCACCAGGCGCCAATACGCCGTCGCCCGCAGCAGCCCGTCATACAGCCCGGTATAGGCCAGCGCGCCGACCACCGGCCCGGCCACCGTCTGCACGCCGCCCAGCAGCACCATCACCAGCGCGTCCATGGAGCGCGGGATGCTGACGAAGCCGGGGAACACGCTGCCCTTCGCGTAGGTGAACACCGCGCCCGCAAGGCCGGCCGCGGCGCCCGCCACCACGAACGCCACGAGCCGGATGCGCTGGGTATCAAGGCCGATCGCCTCCGCCCGCAGCGGCGAATCGCGGGACGCGCGCAGCGCGTAGCCGAACGGGGAATACAGCACGCGCTGCAGCACGGCCGCCCCGCCGGCGCAGAGCGCCAGCGCCAGCAGGTAGATGGCGGCGGGACCCGACGCCCAGGCGGGCGGCCACACCCCCAAGATGCCGTTGTCGCCCCCTGTCACGGCGACCCACTGGAACGCCGCCGCCCAGACGATCTGCGCGAAGGCGAGGGTGAGCATGGCCAGGTACACGCCTGACAGCCGCACCACGAACGCGCCGAACAGCGCCGCGGCCCCGCCCGCAGCCAGCGGCGCCAGCAGCAGCCCCGCCGGCATCGGCGTGCCCAGCCACTGCGCCGACAGCCCGGCGGCGTAGGCGCCGATGCCGAACCAGGCCGCGTGCCCGAAGCTCGCCATGCCGCCCGGCCCCATGACGAAATGCAGGCTGGCGGCGAACAGCACGGCGACTGCCGCCTCCGTCAGGATGGACAGCGCGTAAGGGCCGGCCAGCAGCGGCGCCGCCACGGCCAGCAACAAAAGCAGCAGCCAGCCGAACAGCATCCCCCGCGTGGGCGGGCGCACCAAGACGGCGGCCCCGGCCAGCGCGGTCGGCGCCGTGCCGCGGCCTAGCAGCCCGTTTGGCCGCAGCACCAGCACCGCCGCCATCACGACGAACACCAGCACCAGCGTCGCCTTGGGGATCAGCTCGACGCCGAATGCCTGCAGCAGCCCGATCAGCAGGCTGGCGAGGTAGGCCCCGGCGATGCTGCCGAGGCCGCCGATCACCACCACCACGAAGGCGTCGGTGATGACGGACAGGTCGATGCCGAGGTTGGCCGACCCATCGGGCAAGCCGAGCGCCCCGGCCAGCCCCGCCAGACCGGCGCCGAGCGCGAACACGGAGGTGAACAGCACCCGCTGATCCACCCCAAGCGCCGCCACCATGTCC
Organism: uncultured Acetobacteraceae bacterium; assembly: GCA_964251035.1. GTDB lineage: Bacteria > Pseudomonadota > Alphaproteobacteria > Acetobacterales > Acetobacteraceae > CAHJXG01. The sequence continues at coordinate 18,032 of CAXUJE010000019.1, read as the reverse complement.
CGGTCCCACGTCGCCGCCCGCACCAGCCGGCCCCACCGCGTGCGGTTGAACACCAGCCACAGCAAAGCCAGCATGGCCGGGCCGATGGCGATCAGCACCAAATCGTAGACCGGGAACCGCTCGCCCGCGATGCGGACATAGGCGCGCAGCCAAGGGGGGCGGGAGATCGTGAGGTCGTCTGGCCCCCACACCGCGAGCGCCGCGTCCTGGACGACCAGCACGACGCCGAAGGTGGCCAGCAACTGGAACAGCTCGGGCGAGCGGTAAAGCCGGCGCAGCAGCCCCATCTCCAGCAGCGCGCCGAGCGCCGCCAGCCCGGCCGCGGTCCCCGCCACGCCGAGCGCGAACCACGCCGGGTCCCGCGGCAGATGGGTCAGGATCGTCCAGCCCAAGTAGGCGCCCAGCATGGTCAGGCTGCCATGCGCGAAGTTCACCACGCGGGTGACGCCGAAGATCACCGTCAGCCCCGACGCGACCAGGAAGAGCTTGGACGCCCCGGCCAGCCCGGTCAGCGCATGGACCAGCAGGGCGCCCATGCGTGGCTCAGCGCCGCAGCGTGCGCACCTCGGCGTCCGACGGCTGCGCGTCCGTGCCGTCCACGTACTGCCAATCGACCATGACGCCCTCGCTTCCCTTCAGCGCGGTGCGTCCGACGAAGGTGCCGAACGTGCTCTGGTGGTCGGCGGCGCGGTACATTGCCGGGCCGAACGGCGAGTCGAATGGCAAGCCCTCGAAGGCCGCGGTCAGCTTGGCCGTCTCCGTGCTTCCCGCCTTGGCAAGCCCGGCGGCGATCGAGTGGATCAGCGTGTAGCCCACCACCGAACCCATCCGCGGCGCCTGCTTGAAACGGTCCTGGTAGGCGCTCTCGAAGGCGCGGGCGCTCGGCACCTGGCCGACGGGGTAGCCGGTGACGAGCCAGCCCTCCGGCGTCTCATCCCCCAGGGGCAGCAGGTATTCCGGCTCACCGGTCAGCACGGACACCACGTCCCGCCCCTCGAACAGCCCGCGCGTGTTACCTTGGCGCACGAAGTTGGTGAGGTCGGGACCGAACAAGACGTTGAAGATGCCATCGGGCTTGGCGTCCGCCAGCGCCTGCACTGTGGCGCCAGCGTCGATCTTGCCGAGCGCCGGAAGCTGGTCGGCGACGAACTCCACGTCCGGGCGCCGCGCCTTCATCAGCGCCTTGAACCACCGCACCGCCGATTGGCCATACTCGTAGTTGGGTGCCACGGTCGCCCAGCGCTTCGTCGGGAGCTTCGCCGCCGCCGGCAGCAGCATCGCGACCTGCATATACGTGGACGGGCGCAGCCGGAAGCAGGTCGGGGTGCCATGCTCCCAGACCAGCGCATCGGTCAGCGGCTCGCCCGCGACATACAGCTTGTTGCTGCGTGCGGCGAAATCGCTCAGCGCGAGGCCCACGTTGGACAGGAACCCGCCCGCCAGCAGGTCCACCTTCGCGTCCGTCAGCAGCTCGCCCGCAAGCTGCGTCGCGGTCTGCGGCTGCCCGGCGTCGTCCCGGCTCAAGACCTCGATCTTGCGCCCGGCCACGCCGCCCTGCGCGTTGATCTCGTCCACCGCCACCTGCCAGCCGTTGCGGTACGGCACGGTAAAGGCTGGCACCGCGGTGTAGCTGTTGATCTCGCCGATGCGGATCGGCGCGTCGCCCTGAGCGCGCACGACCGCCGGCGCCGCCAGCCCCGAGACGGCCGTCCCGATCAAGACCCGTCGTGTCAGCATGTCCGCCCACCCATGGCGCAGGAGGTGAATGAGATCATTGGTATGCATCCAATCGACTGGCAGCCGTCGCCGCTGTCAAGCAAATAGCTTGCCGTCTTGACCACGGCCGCCGGTTCTGGTCCGACTGAGCGCATGACCGACGCGAACCCGCTCCTGGCACCCTGGACCACGCCCTTCGGGGTGCCGCCCTTCGACCGCATCCGGCCGGAGCATTTCGAGGGCGCGTTCGAGCACGCCATGCGCGAGCACCTGCAGGAAATCGCCGCCATCGGCGCCGACCCGGCGGAGCCGAGCTTCGCCAACACGGTCGAGGCCATGCAGCGCAGCGGCCGGCTGCTCGCCCGGATCGGCATGGCGTTCTCCAACCTGGTGGTGAGCCTCGGCGGTGACGCCTTGCAGGACGCCGACACGGAGATGTCGCCCAAGCTGGCGCAGCACAACACGCAGGTCTCGCTTGACCCGCAGCTCTTCGCCCGCGTGGACGCGCTGCACCGGCGCCGCGACGAGCTGGGGCTGGCGGAGGACCAGCGGCGCCTGCTGGATCGCGTGCACCTCGGCATGGTCCGCAGCGGCGCGGCGCTGGGCTTGGAGGAGCGGGCGCGGATGGCCGCCATCTCGGAACGCCTCGCGGTGCTGCATACCCAGTTCGGCCAGAACGTCTTGCACGATGAGAAGGCGTGGCACCTGCCGCTGGCGGAGGCGGACCTCGACGGCCTGCCGGACTTCGTGCGGGAAACGGCGCGGCAGGCGGCGGCGGAGCGCGGGATGCCGGGCCACGTCGTCACGCTGTCGCGCTCGCTGATCGAGCCGTTCCTGACCTTCTCCGACCGCCGCGACCTGCGCCAGGCGGCCTACGAGGCCTGGATCGCCCGCGGCGCCCGGCCCGGCGCGCACGACAACCGGGCGCTGATCCCCGAAACCCTGGCGCTCCGCGCCGAGCGGGCACGTCTGCTCGGCTACCCGAGCTTCGCCGCCTTCCGCCTGGCGGACACCATGGCCGGCACGCCGGAGGCGGTCGAGGGATTGCTGGCAGAGGTTTGGGAGCCGGCGAAACGCAAGGCAGCCGCGGAGCGCGACCGGCTGCTGGCCGTGGCGCGCGGCGAAGGGTTCAACGGCGCCCTGGCCCCTTGGGATTGGCGCTACTACGCGGAGAAGGTGCGCCGTGCTGATTACGCGATCGACGCCGGAGAATTGAAACCGTATTTCGTGCTTGAGAACATCGAGCAGGCGGCGTTCGACACTGCGGCGCGGCTGTTCGGCCTCAGCTTCGCCCTATGCCCGGAGGTGCCCACCTACCATCCTGACGTACGGGCCTATGAGGTGCGGGACGCCGCCGGGCACGTCGGCCTGTTCCTGGCGGACCCCTTCGCCCGGGCGGACAAGCGGTCCGGCGCCTGGATGAGCAGCTATCGCGACCAGGAAAGCTTCGAGGCGCCCGTTTCCCCGGTCATCGTCAACAACAACAACTTCGCCCGCGGCGAGCCGACGCTGCTCAGCTTCGACGACGCGGAAACGCTGTTCCACGAGTTCGGCCATGCGCTGCACGGGCTGCTCAGCCGGGTGCGCTACCCCGCGCAGTCCGGCACTTCCGTCCGCCGGGACTTCGTGGAGTTCCCGTCGCAGGTGTACGAGCATTGGCTGTCGGTGCCGGACACGCTGCGCCGCTACGCTCGGCACCAATCGACCGGAGAGCCGATCCCGGACGCCCTGATCGCGCGGCTGCTGGCAGCGCGCGGGTTCAACCAGGGGTTCGGCACGGTGGAGTACACCGCCTCCGCGTTGATCGACATGGCGCTGCACAGCCACCCGGACCCGGGATCGGTGGACATCGACGCCTTCGAGCAGGAGTTCCTCGGGCGCATCGGCATGCCGCCGGAGATCGGCATCCGGCACCGCCCGGCGCATTTCCAGCATCTGTTCGCCGGCGGCGGCTATGCCGCGGGTTACTACTCCTACATGTGGTCAGAGGTGCTGGAAGCCGACGGGTTCCAGGCGTTTGAGGACGCGGGCGACCCGTTCGACCCCGCGTTGGCCGCCCGGCTCCGCACGGTGCTGGGCGCGGGCGACACGCAGGACCCGATGCAGCTCTACGTCGCTTTCCGCGGGCGGGCGCCCAGCACGGCGGCCCTGCTGCGGAGCCGGGATTTGGCGGCGTGAACTCTTCCGTGAGGCGGCGATCCAGTCCGTTTTGCGGTGACGGCCCCGGTCCTCTGGTTCAGGACGGGGCCGAAGTGCTCGGCTAGGTTTCCGAAACGTATCCGGAATGGAGCCGTGGCGATGCCGCCAACCACGCAAGACGCAGCAAAGGGCCGTCCCAAAGGGCGTCAGGCACGCAGCGGGTCTGTTCGGCTCTCCAACACGGCGACATCGCGTTCTGAAAGTCACTCCATGCTTCCCCTGCCCAACGATCCACCCTTCCGCTCCGTCCGTTTCGAGCTGCTGGCCGACGCCGAACCCGGCCTGGCTGTCCGTGCCCTGGCGCCCTTCGCCCGGCGCAACCTGATCCCCGACGTGGTGCGCATGCAGCGCCGGGGCGCGGCGATGCTGATCGAGATCAGGGCGGATGCCATGCCGTCGGAAATGCTGCATCTGGTCGAGGGCAACCTGCGGCAGATCGTCGGCGTGCAGCGGCTTGTCGTGGTGCTGTGCGCGGAGCAGCGGAAGGCGGGGTAGGGGACGCCGTG
>CAXUJE010000019.1:3610-13511 GCA_964251035.1 uncultured Acetobacteraceae bacterium | reverse complement strand
ATTGGTGGGCCGAGGAGGATTTGAACCGCCGACCTCTCCCTTATCAAGGGAGTGCTCTGAAATCCGCTGAGCTATCAGCCCACCGTTTTGTAGCCAATTTGCAACGAATAATCAACTCAGAAATGATCACGACTACGGCGCCATCCTGCACTCGGTCCCAACCGGAAACGCCGTCGCAGCCGGCACCGTCGCCAGCACGTCGTACCACGCATGCGGCTCGGGAAGCTGCGCCGGGGACCGCACCTTCACGACGTAAAGATCGTGCACCACCGCATGGTCGCTGGCGCGGAACTCGCCGGCGTGGGCGAACATGTCGTCGAACTTGTGCCCGTCCAGCGCCTGGACCACGGCGTCCGCGTCCGTGGTGCCGGCGGTGCGGACCGCTTGCAGCCATTGCGTCGTGGCGGAGTAGTCGGCCGCCTGTGCGGCATCCGGGCGGCGTCCGTCATGGGCCGCGGCGAACCGGTCGGCCCAGGCGCGGGCGGCCGGGTCCTGGTTCCAGTACCACGGCACCGCGGCCTGCACCCCGGCATAGCCGTCGCGCACCCGGTCCACGTCCGCCAAATACAGCAGCGCCGTCGTCGTGCGCGCCCGCAGGCCCGCCTTCGTCACAGACGTGACCTCGGCGTCGTTGGCGGCGCCGGCGTTGAACACCGCGACCACGTCGGGGTCGAGGCCTTTCGCCTCCTCCAAGATGGCCGACAGGTCGCTGGTGGCCGGCGGCACGATGAACGATTTCACCACCTGCCCGCCGTGCCGGGCGACCACCGGGGCCACGGTCGTCAGCGCCCCGCGCCCGAACCCGGCGTCCGCCACGACCGCCACCCAACGCTTGCCGTCCGGCAGGGCCGCCAGGGAGTCCGCCGTCGCCGTCTCGATGGCAACCGAGTCGAAGGAGTAGTGATAGACATACTTGCTGCACGCCCCCCGCGTCAGCGCCGGGACGGCCGAGCCGGTGGTGATGGCAAGCCGCCGCTCCGTCGCGACCTTCGCCACTGCGAGCGCAATCGGCGAGTTCTGCACGTCCATCAGGAGGTCGGCACCCGCGTCATAGGCCTGGGTTGCGAGGCCCGGCGCCTCGGCCGGCTTGTTGTGGTCGTTCAGCGCATCGACAATGATGGGGCGGCCCAGCACGCTGCCGCCGAAGTCGGCCACAGCCATCCGCGTCGCATCGACGCCGCCGCGGCCGGAGCGCGCGTCGTAGATGTCGTCGTCCAGGTCCGCGATCACGGTGATGCGCACCGGGTCGGCGGCGCGTGCGGTGCCCGTGAGCATGCAGGTGGCAAGCAGTGCGAGGGCCAGTCTGGACATCGAGGCAGCTCCAATCAAAAGTGTCGGGGTTTAGCAAACGCCCTGCACGAAGCAGGTCGGGCCAGCCCGGGAGACGTGATCGTGCAGGATCGGCTGAGCCGCAGCAATCCGCCCGGGGCGCACGGCGTTGTATCGGCGACCAGCAGCAGCCCGCGCCGGGCCTCACCTCCAAGATGGTCCCCACGCCCGACCACGGCGAGCACAGCTACGTCGGCAAGGGCCTGCTGGCCGGGCGCGCGGCGCTGATCACCGGGGGCGACTCCGGCATCGGCCGCGCCGTCGCCATCGCTTTCGCCCGGGAAGGGGCGGACGTCGCCATCTCCTACCTGCCCGCAGAGCAGGGGGACGCCGAGGACACGGCGCGCTGGATCGAGCAGGCCGGGCGGCGGGCGGTCCTGCTGCCGGGCGACATCCAGGAGGAAGCGCACTGCCACGCGCTGGTCGAGCAGACCGTGGCGCGGCTTGGCCGGCTCGACATCCTGGTCAACAACGCCGCCCACCAGACGGTCAACAAGGCGCTGGCGGACGTCACCGCCGAGCAGATCGAGACCTCGTTCCGCACCAACGTGTTCGCGATGTACTACCTGGCCCAGGCGGCGGTGCCGCACATGCAGCCGGGAGCCTCCATCGTCAACACCACCAGCGTGCAGGCCAAGACCGGCACCAAGTCGATGCTGGTGTATGCCGCCACCAAGGGGGCCATCGCCTCCTTTACGGTCGCCTTGTCCAACCTGCTGGCGCCGCAGGGCATCCGGGTGAACTGCGTGGCGCCCGGGCCGATCTGGACACCGATCCAGCCCATCGCCAAGGACCCGGAAGAGATCGAGCAGCTCGGCCAGGGCATGCCGCTGGGCCGCGCCGGGCAGCCGGCGGAGCTGGCCGGGGCGTTCGTGCTGCTGGCCTCGGACGCCGGCAGCTACATGAGCGGTGCCTTGATCCCGGTGACGGGCGGAGTGCCGATGCTCTGAGTCAGCTGGGCGGCAGGCCCACGCCGGACAGGCGTTCGCATTCAGCGAGCAGGCGGTCCTGCAGCTCCGGCACCCGGGTGGCGCCGTGCGGCTTGCGGAGTTGCTTGTGGTAGAAATACTCGCCCGTGACGGCCGCCGCCGGTTCATCGCTCGCGGCGAGCCATGCCTGGGTCCGGTGCGCGGCGTCGAGGTCGCCCGTCGCCCGCGGGCCACCCAGCTTCGTCGCCACCCAGCCCGGCTCCAGCGCGTTGGACAAGGTGCCCGGCCAGCGGCGGGCCACGGCAAAGGCCAGCAGCACGTCGTGCAGCTTGGTGTCGGAGTAGGCCTGGTTGCCCCGCCATGGGCGGCGTTCCCACGTGAGGTCCTGGAGCCTCACATCGCCGCGCCGGTGCAGCTCGGAACTGACATAGACCAGACGCTTCGGCTGCCGGACCAGCGCGGTCAGGAGATAGGGCGCGAGCGTGTTGACGGCGAAGACGTGGGACAGGCCGTCCTGCGTGACGATGCGCCGCCGCTCGCGGAAGCCCACGGCCGCGTTGTGGATCACGGCGTCGAAGGTGCCGGTTGCGTTGGCCGCCTCCGCCAGCCGGCGGGTCTGGGAGATGCTCGCGAGGTCGCCGGTGAGGACGGCGGCGGCGCCGGGCACGGCGTCGAGCGCCGTCCGTCCCCGCGCCGCGTCACGCGCGTGCAGGACCACCTCGTGCCCTTCCTCGACCAGCAGGCGGGCGGCCATGCGGCCCAGGCCATCGGAGGAGCCGGTGATGAAGATGCGCGCCATGGCAGAGCGTAATCCCTCAAACCTCAACGTGCGCGGTAAAGCGCTTTGAAGTCCTCGTAAGTAAAGGGCCGGGGTTCGCCGTCGGTGTCGAAGTCGGCCATGATCTGGTCCGCGCTGGCCTTGATGTTTCCAAGCTCAGGCCGGGTGAGCGGGATGACATGGATGTCGGCCATCCTTGACTCGCCGCGCAGGGCTTCGGACACCGACTCATGGACGGGCGCACCCGGGAAGAGGATCGCGCGCAGTCCGAACGTGGTGCTGAGGGAGGGAACCGGCGGCACTCTCGGGAGGACCGGATGGAACAGCATGGGCTCAAGCGGAAGCGCGCTGTTCCGGACATCTTCCCCCGCGAACGCCAGGTAGGCATCGTCAAAGGTCCACGCCGCTGGGCATTGCAACGCGCGCTGGATCTGCACGGACCGGACGATGACGTTCGGAACAGCCTGGACAAAGCCATACTGATTTTCTGAGCGTATGTGCAGCGTCTTATGGCCGGGCTTGGCATAAACGGAGAAGCCTCCCTGGCAGCCTGGGAACTCGCTTTCGGCTGATCTTGCCTCAAAGCCATGCTCCAGGAGGCGCAGCCTGAAGAAATACTCGTCGTTGAAGTGCGTGCTGAGCACGAGCATCTGAGGATCGACGTCCGCCTTTTCGGCAAGCTGGTCCACCTGGCGCAGCGAGTTCGCCACCGATGCTTGCCAGCGGAACCAGACGAGCGGCATCCACAGCCGGCCCACCGTGGCATGCGGCCCATCCCTGACGAAGGTATCGGGCGGAACCACGGACACCAGGACAAGCCCGCCTGCGACTGCAATGCCGATGCGCCGTGGCCATCCCTGCCTTTGAAGAAGCTCATGCAAATACTCCAGCCCGCGCCCGACGTGCACGAGGTAGAACGGCGCGAGCAAGGGATAGATGTAACGCACCTCAGTGGACAGCCGAAGCACGGCGATGCTGAGGATGAATGCCGGATAAGCGAGGAAAAGCAGACACCAGCGGACGTCGAAACTCTTGACGACGTGGCGTTGCACGTTCAGCGCGGTGCCAAGGCAGAGCAGCACAAGGGCTGGCACGCCGATGAACAGCCCGAAGATCGTCATCCGGAACGCGATGCCGATTCGCGGCGGCACGAACTGGGCCGGTATGTGCAGCGCGCCGATCAGCGTCGTGCCGATGACCGCGTAGGCCGCGGCGGATGCGAGCAGGAATCCGGCCGCCACCGCGAGGCCACGGACGAGCAATTGCGCCAGCCGGCCATGCTGCAGCCACACCAGCCCGGCGATGGCCGGGCAGAGCGCGAGGGCGTCAGTGCGGCACAGGGTGGCAGCCCCGAGCAGGACCCCCGACGCCGCGCAGGCCCGGATCGAGCCGGACCGCGACACGGCGGCAAGCGCGGCCATGCCCAAAGCCGCGGAAATGATGTTGTCGTTGAAGAACGACCCGATATCGACCAGGCCCGGTATGGCGATGAAGCCGATCACGCAGGCCGCGATGCCGAGCTTGCCCCAACGTCGGGCGATCACCACGGAACTCGCTGCAAGCAGCAGGAAGCTTGCGATGACGAGGCCACGGAACCCGGCGTCGCCAGGATGTCCGAACGCGCGGTCAATGAAGCTCAGGAGCAGGATGATCCCGGTCCGCGTCGCGAAAAGGTATTGTATGATGACCGGCGTGACGGGATCGAAATCCGCAAGCTGGCCCCGCTCCCAGACAAGCGTGATGGCCCGCAGGTTCGCCGTGTAGCCTTCAAGGTGCTGGGAGAAGAGGACGGGGCTGACCAGGTAGGCGGCGATGCAGGCGGCGAGCGCCCTCCAAAGCCAAATGCCGCGCGCCCCGGCTTCAGGCCGCTTCTCAAGGATCAGTCCCTGTTGTCTTGGCATAAGGTTTCCATCGCTCGGCTCGGGACAGGTCGGAGCGTGCTGGCGTGACGAAAGGCGAGGGGTGCCTCAACCGCTTTGGCCGGCAAGCCTCCGCGCCGCGCTCAGGGCCGCGGCGGGGGGGGCGCGCACGAACGCCTCGACCTGCGCCGGCGTCCCCAGGAGGCCCACGTCATGGAGGCCGAGCCGGGCAATCCTGACTTGGCCGCCCTCCGAGATGATCTGGTTGTACAGCGGCGCGACGTAGCGCTCGCCCTTCTCCTCACGCCCGCCCGTCCCGAAGTAGGCGGCGTAGGCCTCGGCATAGAGCGAGGCGGAGCGGAACCAATACAGGCCCACGGTGGCATGCGGCGAGATGCGGGCCTTCTCGCGCAACTCCAGCACCCGCCCGTCCTCGCCGAGGCGCGCGAACGACCAGCCCTCTCCCTCGCCCGGGAAGCAGGGCACCCAACCCTCGCACCCAGCGGGGATCAGCGAGGGACGGATCAGGTCCGCGCGGACAAAGGTGTCGATATTGAAGATGGCGAAGGGTTGGTCCGGTTCGGCCGCCTCCGCAAGCATCAGGGCCGTCGTCGCCTGCCCGTCGGTCGGCGCGTCGAGTTCCAGAAGCTGATCGACCGCGATGCCGAGGCGGCCGCAACGTTCGCGGATGAAGCCGGCCGACGCATCGGCCCGGCGCACGGCGAAGGAGAAGCGCCATCCGGCCTCCTTGAAGCCCCCGAGCGCTGCCATGGACCAATCGAACAGCGGCAGCCCGAGCGCCTCGATCCGGTACTTCGGCTGCGTGTAGCCCGCGGCGGCGAAGCGCGAGCCGAAGCCGGCCATGGTGACGGCGACTACTCCTGGCATTGCCCGTCCTTCGCCAAACGGTCCCGCGCGCAGAGCCGGTCGAGCGCCTCCAGCGAGTTCTCGATGAACTCCCGCGGGCGGACCGAGCGGTCGTCGATGTAGAAGCCGTTGTCGCCCGGCCAGGGCTTGGCGACGTGCACCTCATGGAACGGCACCGCGTGGCGCTGGAGCCAGTCGATCAGCACCGGCAGGACGCGGGCGTTGATCTCGCCGGGATTGCCGTCGTGGCTGCGCATGCCCCGGGCCGACTGGATCACGATGCGCCACCCTTCGGCCGCCATGCTCTGCAGCCGGGCCAGCAGCAGCGGCTCCGGCTGGAGGTCCCGGTAGCTCTCGTTCGGCCCCTTGATGGGGCACAGCGTGCCATCGAGGTCCACGACCAGCACCTTGGTTCCGGCGATCATCGTGCAGCCTCCAGGTCTTGGATGAGTCGGGCGGCGATCAGCGCGAACCCGGCCAGCTTGCGCGGATGGTCCATGTGCAGCGGCAGCATCGACATGAACAGCGAAAGCTCGTAGGCGCGGATGACGAACAGCGAATGCTCCTCCTCGATCCGCTCCTTGAGGATGTCCCGGCTCCAATGCGGCGGGCCGCCATTGTCGAGCGTCAACTGGAGCGTGAGGTCCTCGGCCAGGGCGCAGTCGAACAGGTCGTTGTTGACGAAGTCGTACCCGCCCATGGCCGAGTGGCTGAATTTGGCCAGGTCATACAGCGGGTGCATCCAGGCCTCGTCCAGCGTGCGGGCGCCCCGGGGGTCGATCAGGCGGAACATGCCGATACGCCGGTCGAACAGGATGTTGGAGAAGCAGGGGTCGCCGTGGCCGATGGCGAGTGCTGCGGACGGGTCGCGCCGGATAGCCTCCCGCACCAGCGCGTCGGCCCGGCCCTGCATGGCCCGCAGCCCGCCGAGCGGGCCGGACGCCTCCAGCACCCGGTCGAGCTGGCGGCCCACGTCGCTCGCCAGGCATTCCGCCAGGCGCTTGTCCATCTTGCCCAGGATGTCGCGGGTCGCCCGCTCCCGCACGGCGGCGACGCCGACCTCCTCCGTCGGACGCGCGTGGATGAAGTCGAAGAAGCGGTCCACCAAGGTCGTGAACGAACGCTCGTCGAAGGCGAAGTGGATGAACTGCAGCGCGGCGTCAGGGACGTTGAGGCGCTCCATCGAGTAGCCGGCGCGCTCCTCGTCCTCCTTGAAGTCGAAGGTGGGCAGCAGGAAGGCTTTCAGCCGCTCCGGCACGACGTGGAAGAAGCCGTACTCCCGCGCCATCTTGACCCGGTTGGAGGACATCTTGCGGAACACGGCGCCGACCCGCGCGGTGGTGTTGAAATGCCGAGCCTCTGTCGCGTCGCCCATGAAGGCCAGGAACGCTTCCGGGCGGCGCAGGTCGACGAAGCCGAAGTGGTCGAGCATGGTCGGGTGCTCGGCGGCGAGGCTGATGGCAAGCTCGCGGATGTTCGCCGGGCCGCGGGCGCGGAGCAGGGCGATGGCGTCGGGCGCGGTCAGGATCGCGGCGGCGTCGTCGTCGAACACCGGGGCGAGCAGGATGGATTGCAGGATGTAGCGGCCCTTGTCGATCGCGGCCGGCAGGCCGCCGGGCCGGGCGGGCATCAGGAAGGACGGCAGGCGCAGGAAGGTGTGGTTCGGCTGGCTGTCCTCGATCAGCTCGGCCAGATGATGGGCGTCGCGCTCATCGACCAGGTGGAACAGGTCCGTGGCGCCGCCCTCCACGCAGGACCGCCGGACCTCCTCGCCGAGCGACAGGCGCTTGCGCAGGATGCCCGAGAACCGGGTGGCGCCGATGATGGCGTTGATGTCGGGGGGCGGCGTCCGCCGGTCGTCGTAGATGACGGTGATCGGGCGGTTCATAGCGTCTTGGCCGTCACGCGCAGGTGCAGCCGCCGGGTCCGCCGGGCCGAGAAGGATGGCGCGAAAGCGGGGACGTTGCGCAGCGGGGAGCGGATGCGCGTGAGGTACAGGGCGGTGGCAAGCGCCCAGAGCGGGAGAAGGGTGAGCAGGCAGGCGAGCATGTACAGGCTGATGGCCTGCGGCGTCGTCCCCTCTGTGACCTGAGGGAACAGCGTCCGGGCGAACAGCGACGGCAGGAAGGGGCCGGAGCCGCTCACCTGTTGCGCCAGCAACACGAGCATGCCGCTTTCGATGACCCAGATCACGGCAGAGATGAACAGCAGGAGCATGAAATTGCCCCGTAGGCGCTCCCTCGCGCTGCTGACCGCCAGCCGCGAGGCATCGACAAGGCGGAGCAGCCTGCGGGCGCGCGGGGCCGAGTGGTTCTGCAGGATATAGGCCTGCAACGCATGCAGGCAGCCGGGTGCGACGAGTACGACGAACAGGCCGAGCACCGTCGCAAGGGTGAGGAGGCCCGCGATGAGCATCGTGCCGGGCGCCATCCGCCCGGCGACGCCGGCCACCACCGCCAGTGCCAGCAGGAGGACGAGCGCGTCCAGCATGCGGTCCAGCAGCACGATCATCAGTGAGCCGCCCGGGTTCCGGGATAGCCAAGCCAGCTGCTGCCAGCGGTAGAGTTCACCCAGCTTGAATGGGACGATGAAGGACACGGGCGCCGTGTGGAAATGCAGGAGCACGACGGTCCGGACGTGCATGTTGAGCGCCGGCGCCGCCAGCAGCGCCAGCCGCACCGCGCGGAGGACATGGGCCGCGCCGTAAAGGATGGTTGCCGCAAGCACCGCCGCCCAAGCGCCGTGCAACGCGCCGAATGCGCCCAGGATCTGGTATGGCGGCGTAAAAAGGGCGACGACCGCCAGTGGAAAGGCGATCAGCAGTCCACGCGTACCCGGCGTGCCGGCTCCGTGCAGCCTTGCACCCGACGTCGCCCGCGAGAACACGCGATGAAACTGTTCGGGCCTGAATTTCATCTGACGTCAATCCGTCCGATGTCGCGCAGGGCAGTGGCTCGGCGCATCCAGTCCGGGTTGGGGCGTCAATGATGCGACCTGACCATCAATAAACCTTGGGAAACGTGTTTCGACATGACGACGTGCCGCAACGCCAAGAGATGGCCATTGCGGAGTGACCCGGCTTACACTCCCTGGTTGAACGTTGGTCCCAAGAGTTGACTATTTTTTGGGATTCTGCAAGTTCCAGCCGTCGGACGTCGGGGACGGCGTGCTTTCCAAACGAATGGGTAGGCCTGGGTTCACCGCAACAGGCTTGAACGGTTCGTGATCGCGGCAGCGGCAGCTTGCCGGTCCTCGGGCGTTTGCGGCATGTCCAGGGCAGCCGACACGCCGCCCAACGGTAGCACCGCGACGGAAACGCCGGCAAGCACGGACGCCATGCCGGGCACGAGCGGCGGCGGCCCACCCCCGGCTGCCGAGAATATGGCCCCCGACGCATCGGGCGCCGCCGCCGGCCGGTCCAGCAGGCCTGAGTTGACGACCAGCACCTGGCCGGCGCCGGGTCTCGCCGCCCGCGCGCAGGGCAGGCCCACATCTTGCCAGGTCATGCCTTCGCTGTGATGCAAGAAGGGGATATGGGTCCGGACGAGCAGCACGTCGGCCGGACCGCGGACCCAGCGTTCCGCGATGCCCCGGCACGCCTCCGGCACCCCGCCAGGCGACGGGGCGAACCCGTGCTCCAGCAGCAGGGAGGCCGTCAGCCGGTCTCCCGTCCAGTAGCCGGTGACGACCACCGGGTCGGGCAGGGCCGCCGCACGCTCGATGCCCTCGGCCACCGCCGCTTGCCCGTCCCGCAGCCGGTTTTGCCACCACAGCGTCGGCAGCGGGTTCCACCCCCGGCCCAGCACCAGCCGGGGGCCTTCGTCATCGGCGGCCAGCGACGGCTTCAAACCCGGCGGCGGGGGCAAGAGCCAGATCGCCAGCCCCGCAGCCAGTCCGGCCAGCGCGACGAGCCGCGCCCGGCGGGGCAGGGGGCCGACCGATCCCAGCCCCTCCGCCATCGCCAGGAGGATGAAAGGCGACAGGGGCAGCAAGTACCGCCCCTCGACCAGTTGCGACCGATAGGCCGCGATGTAGAGCAGCGGCACGGCGGTGGGGGGGCCCCGGTCCCCCCCCCCCCCCCCCCCGGGCAACCCGGCGCGCCCCACCCCCCCGGCCCCCCCACCCCCGGCGGGGGCGCC
>CAXUJE010000019.1:0-3600 GCA_964251035.1 uncultured Acetobacteraceae bacterium | reverse complement strand
CCCTCCCCCCCGTCCGCGGCTTTTTCCCCCCCGGCGGGCGGGGGGGGGGCGCCCGCGCCCCCCCCCCCCCCCCGCCGCCGGGCAAACGAGGCGATCCCCAGCAGCCAGGCCACCCCTCCCAGGGCGGTGACGCCATGGAGCAGGGTGAGGGCGTCGTTGTGCAGGGGCCGATGCGGCCTGTCCCACAGCAGCGTCGCCCGGCCCACCGCCGCGAAGGTGTCCCCGAACGACAGGCCGAGCAGCCGGTACGTCGCCACCGGAACGGCCAGGACGAGCGCGCCCGCGATGCAGGCCCGGACTGCCCGCGCGCCCCATCCCTCCACCTCGGTCAGCAGCAGGATGGCGAAGGAGGGCGCGATCAGCGCCGCGTCGATCCGCACCAGCACGGCCAACCCGAGCAGCAGCCCCGCTATCGCCGTTCGTGGGAGAGTTGGACGGGTCCAGAACAGCAGCAGGGCCAGGCAGGCCAACGCGGCCGACGGCATGTTGTCGTTCGGAAGATAGGCGGATTCGAAGATCGGCGGGAACAGCACGCAGCACAGCAGGGCGCGGACGAAGCCGACCCGGTAAACCCGCCAAAGCAGCGTCAGCAGCGCCCCCAGCAGCAGCAGGAGCGATCCGACGCCGAGCAGACGGAAAGCGGCCAGGCCGGACAGGTCGCCGAGGCGTTGCAGGCCCAGCACCGCGAGGCTCGTCCCGAGCCGGGTCAGCAGGAAGAACCGCCCGTTGAACGGGTAGAGCATGTCGCTGAGGCCTAGGTCGCCCAGCGCAAGGGCGTGGGCGTTGATGACGACCTGCGGCTGGAACCCCTCCGAGTAGGCGATGGAAAGCGCGGGAAGGGCGAACCAGGCCGCCACGGCGCCGACCAGGACGGTTGAAACGGCCGATCCCGTCCGTGTCGAGCACCAGGCGATGGCTTGGGAGATCCGGTCCGCCATCTGGCGTCTCCAAACTTTGGGTATGTGGGGGCTGCGCCCGCGGCTCAAGCGGGGACGCGACGGCGAAAGCCGGCGGCAACGCGGTCCCACAGCGCCCCCCACACCTCCGGCGCCCGCCATCGCACCAGCACGGCATACAAGGGGAGTCCGACGGAGCCGATGACGGCCGCGCGGAGCAAGGGGAGGTCGGCGACGAATGGCAGCGTCGAGACGGCCAGCCCCACCCCGACCGCGACGGCGGCATAGGCGGTGGGCTGCAAGTGCATGAGCGCCACTTGCCGGGCCGTCAGCCCGATCCGCCTGAACACGAGGAACGCGTAAACCGGATGCGTGACCACGTAGTAGGCGCAAACGGCCCAGGCCACGCCGACCGCCCCATGCAGGACGGCGCCGGCCGCCACGAGCGCGAAGAAGATCGGCAGTTGTATGGCGGTGTAGCGCAGCCCTGCCCTGAATTCGCCTCGGACGCCGAGCAGCGTGCCCGCGACCCAGGAGATCGCGTCAAAGGCAAGCCCGATGCTGAGAAGCTGGATGATGGGAATGGAGGCGGCCCATCGCTGGTCGAAGAACCTGGTGATCAACGGCTCGGCGACCGCCGATTGCAGCAAGGCCACCGGCATCACGCAGAACGAAAGCAACGTGGCGGCGTTGAGCACGGCGCGGTTCCGCCGCTCCGGGTCGAACTTCATCTGCACCAAGGCAGGGTACAGGACGTTGGTGAAATTGCCGGCCAGGGTGAACAAAGGTTGGGCCGCAAGCCGAAACCCAAAGTAGTACGCGCCGACGGACGCCTGGCTTCCAACCAAGCCAAGCACGATGTAGTCACCCTGGTTGATGAGGGAGATCAGCACCCTGTTGGCAAAGGTGACTGTGGTGTTCCCGATCACGTATTTCCACCGCGTCCGTTGGGGGCGGAGGTTCGGCTTGGAAGCAACCAGCCGCCAGAGCACGACGACGCGCAGCGCGGACACGATCGGCCCGGGCAGCACGAAGCTGTAGGCGCCGAAGCCGTACCAAGCGAGCGCGACCGTCATCAGCACCTGCCCGACCGTCTCAAGCGTGCCGTAGATCGCCAGCGCCCCGAACTGCATGCGCGCGCGCAGCACCATCGTCGGCACGGTCCCCAATGCGCCGATCGGCATCGCCAGGGCGAGGATGGCCAGCAAGCCGGTCATGTCGGGTGCTTTGTAGATGGCCGCGGCCACAGGCGAGAGGGCAAGAACCAGCAGGCCCGCCGCCGACCCAAGGCCCAGGCTGATCCAGAAGGCCGGCCCGATCCAGAGACGAAGGGCACGCTCACGCTGCAGCACGACGTCATCGAGGCCGACGTTCGTCAACGCCGCGGCGATGCTCGTGACGGTGTAGGTCAGGCCGATGACGCCGAAGTCCGCCGGCTGCAGCAACGCCGCCAGGACCAACTGGCTGAACACGCTGCAGGCGCGGGCGACCAAGTTCTGGGCCAGCATCCAGATCAGTCCGTGCAGCGCGCGGCGCCCAAGGGCGACGATCCCCGGCGCGGGTTCGCCGGATTGGACCTGGTGTCTCACGTCCTTGGTGCTAATGCCTGGCCTCCTGATGACCCGTGCCGCAGTGCTGCCGTTTGCAGCATGAGCGACGAGCCATGGGACAACGTAGCATGGAAACGCAAGTGGACGGCATGGCGGCGTACGCTGGCCTGACTTGACCTGATCGAGGCGGGCAAACGGTGCCGGGCACCGGCGGCCCGGACGCACGGGCCGGGGGCTACGGCGTCGGGATCACGCTGACGTGCGCGGCGACGATGCGCCAGCCCGGCGGCATCCGCGCCCAGCTCTGCTGCTGCCGCCCGAGCTGGCCCGGCGCGCCGTCCCGCGTGTACAGGGTGCTCGCGGTGGCAAAATCACGGCCGAAGGTGGTAATCACAGTGCGCTCCAGCACGCGCGCCAGCCCCTGTGCCGGGCGGGCGGCCCGGAACGCGCGGATCGCCTCGATGCCGTGCAGCACTTCCCCCACACCATAGCGAATGGTGCGCGGGTCGGCCCAGAACAACTCGTCGAGCACCGCGAGGTCATTGGCCATGAGGGCGCGCTCGTAGCGGGCGAAGGCGGCTTCCACCTCCGCCAGCACGTCCGGCCGGTTCACATCCATACTGGGTCCTCCCCGGCGGCGCGGGCCACCCCCGCTTGTTCGAGGTAGGCGGCGACGCGCAGGCACACGTCCTCCCGCCAGGGCGCCGCCACGACCTGCACGCCCAGCGGCAGGCCCGGACCCATGACGGGCACCGCCGCGACCGGCAGGCCGAGGCAGGAGAACGGCTGGGCGAGCAGGCCCACCGTGGCGCGCAGCGGCAGCTCCTGGCCGCCGACATGCAGCACCTTCGCCCCGAGCGGCGGCGCCGGACAGGGGGTGCTGGGGGCGAGCAGCGCATCGAAGCGGCCGAACAACGGCATCGCCGCCTCCCGCGCCGCCCGGCGGTAGCGCTGCGCAGCCACATACAGGCTGCCCGGCACCAGTGCGCCCGCGATCAGCCGGTCCCGCACCTCCGGATCGAATTCCGCCGCCCGTGTCCGCAGCCGCCCGAGGTGCAGCGCCGCGCCCTCGACGGCGGTGACGACGTAGGCCGCCTGGCGCGCCAGCGCCGCGGCGGGGCCCCCCCCCCTCTGCAATCTGCACACTCCTGTTA
>CAXUJE010000018.1:420-32263 GCA_964251035.1 uncultured Acetobacteraceae bacterium | reverse complement strand
GCCGCACAGGCCGAGCGCACGCCAGCACGGAGCGTGTCCAGAAGCTCCATCCAGGACCTGGACCACACCACTAACACACAGGAACCCATGACCGCCCGCAGCCACTTGGAGTCGCTGCCGCGCGGACCCGGCCCTTGCGTTCCGCATCCTGCAACAATAGCGTCGCCGCCCATCCGGCACGCTTGCGGCAGCCGGGCCGCAAGGAGCAAGAATGACCAACATAGGGACGGCGCACGCATGAGCTGGCTCGGCATCGACGCCGGCACCTCGTCGGTCAAGGCGCTGCTGATCGACGACGCGCAAACCGTGCTGGCGGAGGCGTCGGCGCCGCTCGACGTGCAGCGCCCGCGGCCGCAATGGTCCGAGCAGGACCCGGCCGCGTGGTGGCGCGCGACGGAGGACGCGGTGGCGCAGGTCCGGGCGGCGGCGCCGGACGCCTGGGCCGGCCTCGACGGCATCGGGCTGTCGGGGCAGATGCACGGCGCGGTGCTGCTGGACGACGCAGACAGGGTGCTGCGCCCCGCCATCCTGTGGAACGACGGACGCGCCGGCGCCGAGTGCGTCGAGCTGGAGCGCCGCGTGCCGGATTTCCGCACCCGCGCCTGCAACCGGGCGATGCCGGGCTTCACCGCGCCGAAGCTGCTGTGGGTGCAGCGGCACGAGCCGGACGTGTTCGCCCGGCTCGGCACGGTGCTGCTGCCCAAGGACTACGTGCGGCTTTGCCTGACCGGGGAGCGGGTGGGCGAGATGTCGGACGCCTCCGGCACGCTCTGGCTCGACATCGCGGCGCGGGACTGGGACGACGGGCTGCTGGCGGCGTGCGGCCTGGGGCGCCGGCACATGCCGCGGCTGGTCGAGGGGTCCGCGGTGTCCGGCCTGCTGCGCCCGGCGCTGGCGGCGGCGTGGGGCTTGGCCGGGCGGCAGGTGGTGGTGGCAGGGGGCGCTGGGGACAACGCGGCGTCGGCCGTGGGCATCGGCGCGGTGGCGGCGGGCGCCGGGTTCCTGTCGCTCGGCACCTCGGGCGTGGTGTTCGCCGCGACCGACCGGCTGGTGGCCCGGCCGGAGCGGACGCTGCACGCCTTCTGCCACGCCCTGCCGGACCGTTGGCACGTCATGTCGGTGACGCTCTCGGCGTCGTCCGCGCTGTCCTGGATGGCGGAGGCGCTAGGCCAGACGGACATCGATGCCCTGCTGGGCCGGGTCGCGGCCCATGCTGAGTCCGCAGAGTGGCGGCGGGATGCGCCGATCTTCCTGCCCTACCTGAGCGGCGAGCGCACCCCGCACAACGACCCCGACGCGACCGGCCTGTTCGCCGGCCTGCGCCCGAACCATGGGGCGGAGGCGCTGACCTACGCCGTGCTGGAGGGCGTCGCCTTCTCGCTGGCGGACGGCCTCGACGTGGTGCGGGAGGCCGGGGTGGATTTGCGCGAGTGCGCGCTGGTCGGCGGCGGGTCGCGCAGCCGGTTCTGGGCGGGGATGCTGGCGGACGTGCTGGGCCTGGCGCTGCTGCGCCCGCGCGGCGCCGTGCTGGGGGCTTCGCTGGGCGCGGCCCGGCTGGCGATGTTGGCGGGCGGCGCCGGGTCGGTGACGGAGGTGTGCACGCCGTTGCCGGTGGAGGAGCAGGTGGCGCCGGGTGCGCCGGAGGCCGCCCGTGCGGCGCGGCGCACGCGGTATCATGCGCTTTACCGGGTCGAGGCGGGGTCCCGCAGTCCTGCCGACGACTGATCAGGGCCTAATGGTCAAAATCGCACACCTGATATTCATATTCGCGTGCAAACAATTCGGAACGACCGCACTTGGTGGAAAGCTGACCTTCAGCTTGGTGCGGAAATCAAGCAGACCGTGTGAAAACTCTATGCTGTAACGGTAACTAATAAGATCCTATGCTTGGACTGCTTCCTGGCGACATAAACTTGTGAGAACGCATAGAGACTGGAATATAACTTGCGCGTGATCCTCCATATTCGAGTTTTCACACGGTCTGTAAGAACTTGGCAGCATGCAACCGCCTGTGACTGATCTCACTAAAGCGGTGTGACCCGAAGCCCGCTTAGGGCGCGAAGCCTGCGATGGTAAACTGCTTGAATACGCCAAGTGCGTAATCCGCAAACTGCAAGGTCGTCCAAGCGGCAGTGTGTGCGACAGGGACATACGCGCCTGCAAAAATCCACTCTCTCGGCTTTTGCGCGGTTAACCAAGCGGCGTTGATCGGTTGTTGATCTGACCCATCGACCTCGCCGTAGCCTGTATCCAACATTTCAGCCATCAATGCGTCGAACGCGTTTGGGTTGCCGGAAACCCGGTGCGAATAGAAGGCAAAATCTAAGGCTGCTTGCGAATTATTTTTCACATCGAAGCCAACGCCCACGCGCGCAAAATGTTGGCCCTCAGGCACTATAGTGAAAGCGATATTCCATTGTGATTTGCTAGCGCGCCCCATGGCAAAGCCAAATATGTGCGACGGATCGAGAGGATTGAAACGCCAAGCCGCAACGTCGGGTTGTTGGTAATCATAGAAATTGATCGGGCCGCTAGAGCTCAATAGCGCCGGGTACCGGCTGGTGAGTCGGTAGAGCGCCTGGGTGAGTTCCCGCAAGGGAGGGTAAACTGCCGGATGGTCAACGCGCGGGAGTTGGCGAATTCCGGCTGGGATGACGCTAGCGAGCGCCCGACCGGTCAGGGGTGCAATTGTCAAGCCAGCGTAAACATCATCCACCAGCATTATGTTCCTCCATTCGAGAATGGTGAAAGCAAGTATCGCATCGGAGTTACGGCAGGCTAGTATCTCGCTGTTCTGACTTTGCTTGGTTGCCAAACGCTGTCTTAACTTGGGCGATCTGTCCTGGCTGCAACTCACCTAGTTCATAAGCACGAACAACCATATCGACTAAAATGTCGAATGGCAGTTCCGGACATCCACGTGAGGTTTTCCCGCTCTTGTCGGGGTAGGCGTATTTGATTGAACGGTCCTTGAAAGGGCCGTCGTCCCACGAAGCCCAACCGACACGAAGTTCGCCATCACGGTAGGGTTCAGCCCAGGTTGGTATCATACAAACCTCTCTATGTCACGATAGTATGAACTTTATAACCCTACACTATGAAGGATGCAAGGCGTATGGTGCGGTTCCGTTACCAACTGAGAACCGGATTTGTGATAGGATGTGACCAGGTGCCATTCGCCACTGATAACAGCTAGGCGCCACGGACGCGCGAGGCGCTGTATATCCGCCTTTATCCTGGAGACGCCCTATAGCATGGCTGACGACGTAATCCCGATCCTGACTGCCCTCACCGACCCACGCTTTGAGTTTCACCAGATCCCGACCACGGCTCTGAACACCTGGCCCCCCGACGTCACCATCTTTGTCTTCTCTCGGGACGCGCCAACTCCGTCCAATAAGCAGACGCTGGAATGTCTTGTGCCTTTGCCCCTCGCCCCGACCGTCGACGGCCGACCGGACTATCAGACATACTGGACGCATTACATGATGGCGGACGTGCTCGCGTTGCGGGGCATACGTCCATTCATGGATCAGGCTTTGTGCTTTCAGGATCTATATACGATCGCCACAATCCTCGCTGACTGAGTCAAAGACGTTGTTGCTGGAAGCTATCTGCTCCAAGTGTTGCATAATTCATACAGCAGACCGTTGAAAACTCCATGCCCTAACCGCAACCAGTCAAGATCTGATGCTTAGACTGGTTCCTAGCGACATGGACTTGTGAGGACGCATAAAGACCGGAACCTAATTTGCGCGTGATCCTCCACGTCCGAGCCTTCACACGGTCTGCAAGGTTTTTGCACCGCCAATCTGAGCCGATCCGATCAGCGGCTTACGTGTTGCCAGAAATCTGGCGCGAATGTCCGAGAACGGTCGACTCTTGCCATGTCGCGGGTGGATACCAAGCGTGTGATTTGACCACTAAGCCTGATAAACCTTGCTCGGCGCCATCGCCGCCGCATCCGCACCAACCCGTGCCGGCACCCGCCCGACGCGGTTCCACGCGGCGTACAGCGCCGGCACGAAGCACAGCGTCAGCGCCGTGGCGCTCACCAGCCCGCCCATGATCGCGATGGCCATCGGCCCCCAGAACACCGAGAACGCCAGCGGCACCAGCGCCAGGATCGCCGCGGCGGCGGTCAGCACGATGGGACGGGTCCGGCGCACCGTCGCCTCGACGATGGCCTCGGCCAGCGGCAGGCCGGCCCGTGCGTCGGTGTCGATCTGATCGACCAGGATCACCGAGTTGCGCATGATGATCCCGGCCAGCGCGATGAAGCCCAGGGTGGCGACGAAGCCGAACGGCGCCCCGGTCAGCAGCAGCGCCGCGCTGACGCCGATCAGGCCCAGCGGCGCCGTCAGGATCACCATCGCCACGCGGCCGAAGCTCTGCAACT
Source organism: uncultured Acetobacteraceae bacterium (assembly GCA_964251035.1). Taxonomy (GTDB): domain Bacteria; phylum Pseudomonadota; class Alphaproteobacteria; order Acetobacterales; family Acetobacteraceae; genus CAHJXG01. The sequence continues at coordinate 27,864 of CAXUJE010000018.1, read as the reverse complement.
GCAGCATGAGCAGCGCGACCATGGCGAACACCATCAGCGGCATCACCGCGTTCACCGAGGCCTGGCCCTTGGCGCTTTCCTCCACCGCGCCGGCGGTCTCGATCGAATAGCCCTGCGGCAGCGCGGCCTTGATCGCCGCCAGCGTCGGCAAGACCTGCGCGGTCACGACCGGCGCCTGCGTGTTGTCCACGATGTCGGCGCGGACCAGCAGCATCGGCGTACGGTTGCGCCGCCAAACGGTCGGCGCCTCGATGCCATAGGAGATGCGCGCCACCTGGCCCAGCGGCACGGTGTGCCCGGCGGCGGGGATCGGCAGCTCCGCAAGCTCCGCGAGGTTGCCGCGCTCGGACGCCTTGGCGCGGACCAGCACGGGGATCAGGTCGGTCCCTTCCCGGTACTGGGTCATGGTCACGCCTTGCAGCACGGCCTGCAGGGCGGTGGAGACGTCCTCGCTGGTCAGGCCGAGCAGCCGGGCCTTGTTCTGATCGACCTCGACCTGCACGGACTTGGCGGCGTTGCCCCAACTGTCGCCGACGTTGCGCAGGTGCGGGTTGGCCCGCATCTGCGCCCGCACCAGGTCCGCGACGCCGCGCAGCACCAGCGGGTCGGGTCCGACGATGCGGAACTGCACGGGGTAGCCGACCGGCGGCCCCAGCTCCAGCCGGCCGCTGCGCATCCGCACGTCGGGAAAGGCCCCGCTGTCGGACAGGGCGTGCAGCCGGGCCAGCGTCGCCTCACGCGCCGGAATGGACCGCATGTTGACGATCACCTGGGCGAAGTTCGCGTTCTCCAGCTCCGGCGCAGAAGCCAGGAAGAAGCGCGGGGCGCCGCTGCCGACGTAACCGACCCAGGACTTCACCCCGGGGTCGGCGGCCAGCACGGCGTCGAGCCGGGAAACCTCCGCCGCGGTGGCGGCATAGGCGCTGCCCTCCGGCAGGCGCATGTCGATGATGACCTCCAGCCGGTCGGAATTCGGGAAGAACTGCTGCGGCACCCGGGTGAAGCCCACGACAGCCGCGGCGAAGGCCAGCACGGTGGCGAAGATCACCACCCAGCGCCAACGCACGCACCAGCTCACGACCCGGCGCACCCCACGGTAGGCGCGCGTGCCGTACACGTCATGGCCCGCATGGGCGCGGACCTCCGGCAGCAGGCTTGCGCCCAGCAGCGGCACGAACAGCACGGCGACGATCCAGGACAGCACCAGCGACATGCCGACGACGCGGAAGATGTCCTGGGTGTACTCGCCGGTGCTGGACTGCGCGAGGCCGATGGGCAGGTAGCCTGCCGCCGTGACCAGCGTGCCGGTCAGCATGGGGAACGCCGTCGAGGTGTAGGCGAAGCTGCCGGCGCGCATCCGGTCCCAGCCCTGCTCCAGCTTCACCGACATGGTCTCCACCGCGATGATCGCGTCGTCCACCAAAAGGCCCAACGCGATCACCATGGCGCCGAGCGAGATGCGCTGCAGGTCGATGCCCAGCAGCTTCATGCCCACCAGCACGCCCGCCAGCACCAGCGGCACGCTGATCGCGACGACGATGCCGGTGCGCCAGCCGAGGCTTGCGAAGGACACCAGCAGCACGATGGCCAGCGCCTCGAAGAAGCTTTCCTGGAAGTCGCCCACGTCGGCCGCCACGACCTCCGCCTGGTCGTGCACGCGGCCCATCTGCACGCCGAGCGGCAAGGTAGGCGCCACCTCCGCCACCCGCGCCTCGACCCGGCGGCCGAGGTCGAGCAGGTTGCCGCCGTCGGCCATCGAGACCGCCAGGCCCAGCGCGGGCTTGCCCTTGAACCGCATGGTCGAGACCGGCGGATCGACGGTGCCGCGCGTGACCTCCGCGACGTCGCCCAGCGGCACCAACCGTCCGCCGGCCTGCAACGGCAGCCGCTTCAGTTCCGCCGCGCCGTCGATCCCGGCGCCGGTGCGGACGAAGATGCGGTCGCGCGCCGTTTCCACGAAGCCGCCGGCGACCACGCTGTTCTCCCGCTGCACCGCGGCCGTGACGTCCCCCATCGACAAGCCGAACTGCGCGAGGCGCCGCGGGCTGAACTCGACCGTGATGCGCTCGTCCTGCTGGCCGAGCAGTTGGACCTTGGCGACGCCGGGCACGGTGAGCAGGCGCTCCCGCACGTCCTCCGCCACATGCCTCAATTCCGGCAGGGTGAAGCCGTCCGCGGTGAGCGCGTAGACCAGGCCGAACACGTCGCCGAACTCGTCGTTGAAGAACGGCCCCTGCACGCCGGGCGGCAGGCTGGGCGCCAGGTCGGCCAGCTTCTTGCGGACCTGGTACCACAGTTCCGCGGTGCGCCGCGGCGGCGTGGTGTCAAGCAGCGTGATGACCGTCGTGCTGCTGCCGGGCTTGGTTTGGGTGTCCGCGTGGTCGAGGAAGGGCAGCTCCTCCAGCTTGCGCTCGATCCGGTCGGTGACTTCGCGCGCCATCAGCTCGGCGGACGCGCCGGGCCAACTGGCTGTCACCACCATGTTCTTGATGGTGAACGGCGGGTCCTCGGCGCGGCCGAGCTGGAAGTAGGCCCAGACGCCCGCCGCCGCCACGGCCAGCATGGCGAACCAGGTCAGCGTGCGGTGGCGCAGCGCGAGGGCCGAGAGGTTCATCGCTGCGCTCCCCCCCAGGCGACGACGGTCAAGGCGGGATCGAGCTGCGTCACCCCCGCCGTCACCACCTGCTCGCCGGCCTGCAGCCCGGCGGCGATGGCGACATGGTCCTCCCGAAAGGCCGCGACCGTGACCGGGCGGGGCGTCGCGTGGCCCTGCTGCTCATCAAGCACCCAGACGCAGGGCTTGCCGTCGCAGTCGCCCAGCGCCGAGGCGGGCAGGATCGCGACCGGCCCGGCGCCGCGCCCGGTGAGCCGCACCGTGGCCGTGCCGCCCAGCGCCAACTGCTCGCCGGGCGCCTGCACCGCGATGCGGACGGCGAAGGTGCGGCTGGCCGGGTCGGCCCGCGCCGCGACCTCCCGCACATGGCCGACGAAGGATCGGGACGGGTCCGACCACGGCACGACCGTGATCTCGTCGGCGGCGCGCAGTTCAGGCAGCCGGTTCTCCGGCAGGTCGACCTGCACCTCGGTTTCCGCGGTGTGCGCCACGGTCATGACGGTCTGGCCGGGCGACACCACCTGGCCGATTTCGACCGGCAACCCCACCACGACGCCGTCCGCGTCGGCGAACAAGGTGCCGTAGTTCTGCTGCGACAGCGCCAGCGCGTATTGGCGCTGCGCCTGCGCCAGGCGGGCGTTGGCCACCATGTTGGCGGCGACGCGCCTCTCGCGCTCCGAAGCCAGGAAGGACGGCGAGGAGCGGCCCAGGTTCTCGTAACGCTGGAACTCCAGCCGGGCGTTCGTCGCGTCGGCGGCGGCGGCGGCCATGGCGTTCTGCGCAGCCTCCGCCGCCAGCGCGAGGTCTGCGGGGTCGAGCCGGGCGAGCACGTCGCCGGCGTGGACCCGGACGCCCAGGTCCACGGACCGGCCGATGATCTTGCCGCCGACCCGGAACGCCAGGTCGGCCTGGCGCCGGGCCTGCACCGTGCCGGAATAGGTCAGGGTTTCCCGCGGCTCAGTGAACGTCACGGCCTGGACCCGCACCGGCCGCGGCGGCGCTTCCGCTTGCGTGGGGGCCGGCTTGTCGCAGGCGAAGAGCGCGAGGCAGGCAAGCAGGGCGGCGGTTCGCATCGGCGTCGTCCCAAGGATGTCCAACGCAGACCCTAGATCACCGCCGCTAAGTTAACAATGGTAATTCACCTGGCCGAAAGGCCCCGGACCGCCGTGTCCAGCACGGTTTCGACCAGCAGCTCCGGCGGGGACTCGACATGGGCGGACAAGTCGATCAGCAGGGCGGTGACGCCGTGCAGGCTGGCCCAAAGCGCCTCCGCCACCAGAAGCGGGTTGCCGGGCCGGAACTGCCCGGTCTGCATCAGCTCCGCCACGCCACGCTCCAGGATGGCGAAGGAGCGGTCGGCGGCGTCGCACTCCACGCCGTCCATCGCGCGCCGGCCCGGCGAGGCCGGCGACAGCATCTTGGCCAGGAACGTCAGCCGGTAGGCGTCGGGCCGGGCGCGCCCGAACGCCACGTAGGCACGCAGGCCCGCGCGGAACCGCTCAAGCGGCGTCAGCGCCGCGTCCTGGCTGGCCTCAAGCACCGCCAGCATCTCGGCGAACGTCGCCTCGGCGATGGCCTGCAGGATCGCGTCCTTGTCGTCGAAATAGACGTACAGCGCGGTCGCCGACACGCCCACGGCGTCCGCGAGGCGGCGCATGGTGGTGTGCTCGAACCCTTCTTCCAGGAACAGGCGCTGGGCTGCGAGCAGGATCTCGGCCCGGCGCGTGGCACCCTGGCCACGCGGCTTGCGGAGACGGGGGCCGGTGAGGACTGTATCCATAGTTGGACGTTGTTTGGTCACAATGCAGACCAGTGGTCAATGCGCATAAGGGTTCATCGGGCTGACACGCCTGGCACGTGGCCATGTGGCCTGCATCTTGCAGCGCAGCACGGCGGGCGGGCATCGTGCCTGGCCAGGGCATCCCGGACCCATGCCGGGCCAACAAAGAGGGACAGCGGCTGTGCAGCCATCGGAAACCGCCTTGCAGCCCGACGCGCCGCCTGCCCCGGCGCCCGACTTGGAGGCCGGCCCGGAGCGCGGCGCCGCAGCCCTGCTGCACCTTATCAGCGAGACCCGCGCCCGGGCGGCGCAGGACCCGTTCGGCAACCCGGTGCTCACCGCGGCGCTGGCCATCAGCCGGCAGTTGGACGAGGGCCGGCTGGACGAGGCGCAGCTCGCCGGCATCGTCGCCTTCCTGCGCGACGAGGCGGCCGGGGAGCGCGCGCGGCGGCTGTCGGACTACGTGGGCGGCGCCGAGCTGGCTGCGTCCCAGGTGGCGCTCGCCCAACTGGCGGAGCGCCTGGTGCGGCCCAACCCGGAGGACAGCCCGCTGCCGCTCCGCGAGGTGCGCGCCCTCATGGAGCGCCCGCGCTACGCCTGCGTGTTCACCGCGCATCCCACCTTCGCCCTGGCGCCCCCCGTGTATGCCGAGATCGCCGGGGCGGCGAGCGGCAGGCCGCCGGGCGGCTACCCGCCCTCCCACCGGCCGTCGAAGCCGACGCTGGAAGACGAGTTCGGGGCCGCCAACGCCGCGATCTCGCATGGGCGGGACGCGCTCGACGCGCTGTGCGGCGCGCTGCTGGACGCGGCGAGCATGGCATTCCCGCAGGCCTGGACCGGGCTGAACCCGGCGCCCGTGGTGCTCGCTTCCTGGGTCGGCCTCGACACCGACGGGCGCACCGACATCGGCTGGTGGGACAGCCTGCGGCTGCGGCTGCGCACCAAGCGCTTGGGCCTGGCGCGGCTCGCCGCCGATGTCGCCGGCCTGCCATGCGCCGCCACCCTGCACGCACGCCTGGAGCAAGCCCTTGCCACCGTGGATGCGCAGCTCGCCCTGGCGCCCTCCGGCCCCGACCCGGCGGCGGTGGAGCCGTTCGCCCGCGCGCTCATCGACGGGCGCGAGGAGGCGCTGCTGTCGCCGGAGCCGCTGCTGCCGCTGTTCGCCGGCGCCATCGCCCGCGCGGACAGGGCGGCGCAGCGCCGCCTGTGCGTCGCCCGGGCGGGCGCGCTGGCGCACGGGCTTTCCCTTGCCCGCGCGCATTTCCGGCTGAACGCGACGCAGGTGCACAACGCGGCCCGGCTGCGCCTCGGCCTCGACGACCCGCCCGCCGACCGTTCCCGCCGCCGCACGCTGCTGGCCGGGATCGACGACGCGCTCGACGCCGTGCAGGCGCAGCCGGTCGATTTCGGTGCGCTCCTGGGCGAGCAGTCCTCGGCGATGCGGCTGATGATGCTGGTGGCGCAGATCGCCAAGCACATCGACCGGCACACCCCGGCGCGGTTCCTGATCGCCGAGACCCGCAGCGGCTACACCCTGCTGGCGGCGCTTTGGCTGGCCCGCGTGTGCGGCGTCGAGGATCAGGTGGAGATCAGCCCGCTGTTCGAGACCGCGGACGCCTTGGAGGAGGGCGTGCGCGTGCTGGAGGAGGCGCTGCGCTCGCCGCACTACCGCGCCTACGTGCGCAAGATCGGCCGGGTGTGCCTGCAGTTCGGCTACTCGGATTCCGGCCGCTACCTCGGGCAGCTTCCCGCGAGCTACCTGGTCGAGCGGCTCAAGCTCCGGCTGGTGGAGGCGCTGGGCCGGCACGGCCTGGGCGATGTCGAGGTCGTGCTGTTCGACACGCATGGCGAGAGCATCGGCCGCGGCGCGCATCCCGGGTCGCTGGCCGACCGGCTCGCCTACCTTTCGCCGTCCGCCGCCCGGATGGCGCTGGCCGCCGGCGGCCTGCGCATCCGCGAGGAAAGCAGCTTCCAGGGCGGCGACGGCTACCTGCTGTTCGACACCCCGGCCTTGGCGCTGGCCAGCATCGCGCGGGTGGCCGAGCACGTCTTCCAGGCGCCGCCTACCCGGCCCGACCCGATCTATGCCGAAGGCGATTTCGCCGCCGGGTTCTTCGCGACCGCGTCCAATGCCATGCAGGAGCTGGTGGAGGACCCGGGCTACGCCGCCCTGCTCGGCGCGTTCGGCCCGGCGCTGCTGGACGCCACCGGCTCCCGTCCCAGCGCGCGGCAGAGCGACTCTGGCGGTCCCGCTGCCATCCGCCACCCGCGGGAGCTGCGGGCCATCCCGAACAACGCCATCCTGCAGCAGCTCGGCTGGTGCGCCAACGTGCTGCATGGCTTGGGCGCCGCCGTGGGGCGGGACCCCGAGCTGTTCGCCGAGCTTCGGCAGAGCAGCCCGCGCTTCCGCCGCGCGCTGGCGCTGGCGGAGCATGCCGCGCGGCATTCCGACCTCGACGTGCTGCGCGGCACGGTGTCGATGCTCGATCCCGGCTCCTGGCTGGACCGGGCGGCGCACGCGCGGCTGCCGGGCCGGGCGGTGCAGCTTGTCGATGTCGCCGACGCGCTGACGGGCCTCGGGCTATGGGCGCCGATGCAGGGCACCATGCGGCGGGCGCAGGCCGACCAGGTGCTGCTGCGCCGGGTCTGGCCGGACCTGCCGCGCATGGCGGACCGCGAGACGCTGCTGCACGCGCTGCGGCTGGCGATCATCGGGCGGGTCTGGCTGCTGGCGGTGCAGGTGCCGGATTTCTCGCCGCGCCACGGCGCCACGCCGGAGGGGTTGCGGGCGCGGCTGCTGCGCCTGGACGTGGCCGCGACGCTCGGCCTGCTGACGGAGGTGTTCCCGCGCGACAGCGGGGCCGCGGCCCAGCGCGACTTCGGCGAGCCGCCCGGCCCCGGCGCCCACGCCTCCTATGCCGGCGAGCATGAGCGGATCTTCGAGCCGATGCGCCGCCTGTTCGGCTTGACGCGGGAGATCACGGCGGCGCTGTCGCACGAGGTCGGCGCGTTTGGATAGGATACGCGCCGGCCGCTCCAGGACGGGCCGGCGCGCGATGCGTGTGGCGCTTCTATTGCAGCCGAGACAGCCGCCGGAGGCAGGCCGGACAGGTGATCTGCTGGCCCGGCGGCTCGGCCCAGTGCGAGCCGGGTCCCGGCTCGTCGGCGCACAGCGACATGCGGCAGTAAGGCGTCACGGCATGGAACACCCGGCTTTTGCTGCTCGCGACGCGGCCGGATTTTCGCAACGCGACGAAAACACGGCCAGCCGCCACGACAGCATCGTCGGGAAATGGTTCCAGCATGCAACCTCCTCTCAAATCTCCTTGATACAGGCTTTACCCACATCAAGACGGATTTTGCTAGAGACTATTCATCAAAAAATTACTGCCCAGGGTTGTAGGTCTCCGTCGCGGTGCCATCGCACGTAACAACTCTACTCTGTTTGTAATGATCCACCGCCAAACGTATTGAGGTCGTTGCGGGTTACTCCACACTGGCGTGTACGGAAGGCGCACCAGCCCCCTCGAAGCCCGGCGTGCCGCCTCGCGGCTGGCGCCGCTGCAACCTCGGCCGCCGCTGCGGCATTATAAGGGTGCAGCAACAGGCAGGACCCCATGGCAGACACGTCGAACAGCACCTCGGACGAGGTTGAACAGCTCCGTGCCCAGCTCGATGAGCTGCGTGCGAGCGATCCCGCGCCGGTCCTGGCGGACGCCAAGCAGCGCGCTGCCGCCGCCGTGTCCAGCGCCGCGGCCACGGTGACGGAGACGGTGGCGACGCCGATCCGCCGGGGCGCCGAGCAGGTGCGCGGCGCCGGCGCCGGCGCCCGCCGGACGGCGGCCCAGGTCGATGCGCAGAAAGAAAGCTTGTCGGCGCAGGTGCGGATGCGGCCCTTCGCGGCCCTGGGTGTCGCGACCGTGGTCGGCTACGTGATCGGCCGCGTCGTCCGTTAGCCGTCGGCCCCGGGCGGAGGCCGGCGCCCTCCGCCGAAGGGGCTGCGCCTCGACGTGCCGCGTGTCCGGCATCCCCGCTCACGTCCGACGCGCAGCCCGTGCCGCGGCTGTTGACCTCCCCACACGCGCCGCCTACCAGACTGCCGGTGCTGCACAGCATGAGTTGCGGCCAAGCAGCGTCGCGCAGGTGGGAGAATATGAACCATGGCAGGTCAAAGCTCCGGCACATCTCCTCGCGAGGCGGTGTCCGTCCCGGAGGACAGAAGCGGCGACGCGGCGCCCGCCCCTGAAAGCGGCATCGCCGGGCTGGTCCCGCCGGGTCCCGAGGCGCTGCTCGGTCTTTGGGAAGCGTGGGCTGAGGCGTCCTCGAAGCTGGGGCGCGGCCTGGCCCCGGCGCCGGATGGCACGCCGAGGCAGGCAGCCTGGCCGATGCCGTCCGACCAGTTCGCCGGGGGCCTGTTGCAAGGCGGCATGAAGCAGTTGGGCGAGATGCTGGCCCGCGACCCGGTCCTGCGCGCGGCCGAGGACGCGCTCAACGCCAACCCGCTCCATCAAGTGATCCCGGTCGATTGGGCGGAGATCGCGCGGGCGCTCCGCACGGTCTGGCTGCAGACCATGAGCCGGCCCGACAAGGCGTTCGCGGCCATCGCCGAGTTCAACACGCAAGCCTGGCAATCGGCGATGGACGCCTGGAACGAGGCCGGCCAGCGCTGGTGGGGGCAGCTTGGCGGCACGCCGGCGGGAGCGCCCGGCGCCCCCGGCGACAAGCGGTTCGCGGCGCCGGAGTGGCAGAGCAACCCCGCCTACCGCACGCTGAAGGACCTTTACCTGCTCGCATCGGACTGGCTGCTGCGGCAGGCGGGCGAGGCCGATGGCCTGAGCACGGCGGAGCGCCAGCACCTCAACTTCCACCTGCGCCAGTTCGTGGACGCGATGAGTCCCACGCTGCAGCTTGCCGCCAACCCGGCGGCGCTGAAGCGCGCCGTGGAAACCGGCGGCGCCAGCATCGCGGAGGGTGCGCGCAACCTCCTGCACGACATCAAGGAAGGCAAGCTCAGCATGGTCGATGCCACGGCGTTCGCGCCGGGGCGCAACCTGGCGCTTTCGCCGGGCAAGGTGGTGTACCGCAACAAGCTGATCGAGCTGATCCAGTACGCGCCGAAAGGCGAGAAGGTGCATGCGGTCCCGTTGCTGATCCTGCCGCCCTGGATCAACAAGTTCTACATCCTCGACTTGCAGCCGAAGAACAGCATGGTGCGCCATCTGGTGGAGCAGGGGTTCACCGTGTTCATGGTGTCCTGGCGCAACCCCGACAGCACCATGGAGGGCACCACGATCGAGGACTATGTGGACCTCGGCCCGTTGGCCGCGAGCGACGTGGTGCGGGAGATCACCGGCAGCCCCACCGTCAACGTCATGGGCTACTGCATCGGCGGCACGCTGCTGGCCATGACGCTGGCCTGGCTGGCAGCACAGGGCGACGAGCGGTTCGGCGCGGTGACGTTCATGGTGTCCTTGCAGGACTTCACCAAGGTCGGCGACACCGCGGTGTTCCTGGGCGAACCCACCATCGACTTCATGGAGCAGCAGATGCTGGAGCGCGGCTACCTCGACAGCCGCGAGATGTCCAACATGTTCAACCTGCTGCGCTCCAACGACCTGATCTGGTCGAACGTGGTGAACAACTACCTGATGGGGCAGAAGCCGCCGGCGTTCGACCTGCTGTACTGGAACAGCGACGGCACCCGCATGGCCCGCACGGCGCACGGGTGGTACTTGCGCAACACCTACGTCGAGAACAACCTGATCGAGCCGGGCAAGATCCAGTTGAAGGGCGAGGCACTCGACCTCGGCCGCATCCGCCAGGACATCTACGCCGTCGGCGCGGAGAAGGACCACATCGTGCCCTGGAAAGCCGCCTGGCGCATCACCCACCTGACGGGCGGCTCCGTACGTTACGTCGTGGCGTCGAGCGGGCACATCGCCGGCATCATCAACCCGCCCGGCGGCAAAGGGACCTATTGGACGAACGAGCACTCGGCTGAAACGCCGGAGCAGTGGCGCGCGGCGGCGCAGGCCAGCAACGGTAGCTGGTGGACGGATTGGTTCGCCTGGCTCGCGGCGCGCTCCGGCAAGAAGGCCGCGCCGCCCGCGATGGGCGGGGGACGCTACCCGCCCTTGCAGGACGCACCCGGGAGCTACGTGCTGGAGAAGTAGCGCCGGCGGCCCGGCTACCCCGCCGCCTTGACCGGCCCGGTGCGGCGCAGCCCATCCAGGGCGCCGGCGGTCTGGCCGTGTTCGTCCTGCGCCTTATGCGCCATGGAGGCGCGACGCTCCTCGACGAGGGCGTCGCGCTCCTTGAGCAGGGCCGCGTTGGCAAGGAGCGCCGATTCGATCTGCGACGCATGCTCGGCCGCCCGCCGTGCCGCGGCTTCGGCCAGTTGGTCCCGCTCCCGCCGCAGCACGCGGCACTGCTCATCCAGGTCGTCCATCTCCGCAGAGGCGGCCCGTAGCTTGAGCTGCATCGAGTTCTGGGCGGCGCGCAGGCTGTCGCGCTCCTCTTGGAGGCGCCGGACCGCTGGGATGCGTTGCAACAGGCGGAATAGCGGGGTCAACGGGGTCCCTCCTTGCTCGCGACGGCGCCCGAAGCGCCACCGGCATCCGGCGCCGGCCAGGACAAGGATGGCGTTATACTCCGGCCAGCCTCCAAGGGCTACGGCCGTTGCAGGACCGAATGCAAGGCTCTTTCGAGCTCATGCGCCGCCGGGCGGCCGAGGCCGGCGTTACGGCATTTCCGCCGGCGGCACTGCCGAGGCCGATGCGCTGCCGTCCCTTGCCGTCGCCAGGAGCGGCGCCGAGTGCATATGCTGCGCATCGAGCATCGTTTCCGCGGCGGCGTAGGTGTGGGCCACGGTCAGGGGATGGCCGTCCTGCGCCAGCAGGCCGGCGTTGCGCATCACTTCCAGGCTCGCCACCTTCAGGCTGGATTCGCCGGGCCGCTTGGCCAATGTCTCGAGGAAGCGCCTGGCACCGGTCGGGCCGAGGACGTGCATCAAGTAGAGGTCCGCGGACGTCACGCTGCGCCCGAGCCGCGCCTCCATGGCGACGCGCTCCCGCTTCATGCTGTCTGCGGCCAGCTTGGCCGAAAGGACGGGGTTGCTGCGCAGTTGCAGGATGGCGGAACGCATTTGGTCGGGCACCACGAGGTCGCCGGACGGGCTGGTGTGGATCGCCGCCGCGTAACCAGCCACGTCATGCTCCGAGCCGTAATCCCGGACTGCCCGCAGCCATGTTCCCGAGGTGAATTGCAGCAACCCTCTTGCCGACGATTGGCGGTTGCGGGCATCCGGGTCGAACCGGCTCTCGCGCCAGGCGATCGCCGCAAGCAGGTGCGGATCGACGCCGGACTCATGGGCAGCCGTCTGGATGGCGTCCAGTATGGCGGGCGGTACCGCCGGGTCATCCCAGGTCGTGTTGGCCAGCGGCACGACGCCGCGGTGCACGGCGTTGGCGCTGCGGATGGCGCGGGTCCTGGAGGCGAGCGCATGGCTCAGGATGGCGGAGCGGCCTGGGTGCGCGGGACGGCTGACGCCCGCGACACGCACATCCCTGGAGCGGCGTGCGGCGGCGCTTGCCGCATGCGGTGCGAGCACCCGGCTGCTGCGCCCCACCTTGGCGCCATGCCCGGACGCGACGACCAAGGAGGCGCCATGTCCAGCGTGTGCCGGATGGCGCTGCGCAGCGGCGGCGGCGAGCGGGATGCTGACTGTGCCGATGGCTGCATACACGCCCAGCATGAGCGAAAGTCGGCCGAACCGGGTCCGCGGGCTGGTGGTTGAATGCGGCAGCTTAGTGTGGGGACCGCCGCGCCAGGAGCTTTTGAACATGGCCCGGCAGGTCGGGTCCGCATTTAAATGGCGCATTTCCTTCTCGCTTTTCAACTAATAAGCATATTCTGTTGCGTTACCAGCTCAATGGGTTTCATGGGTGGGTCGTCGAAAAGCAAAGCGAAAGGCACCGCGCCTAACGAATCGAGTATGTAATATTCCGCATGTTGGACCGCAGGGATCTTGGGACGGGTTGCGCGAGGAACTTGATGTGACCACTCCTTAAAAAAACCGCAACAAGTACTTTGGTTGCTCTGACAACATTGTGAACGGGCCGTTGTTGCTCGGCAAACTCCGGCAAAAGGTCTTGACATCTGGGTGAAATGGGTCTGGCAGCCGAGATCGCCTCACTCGCAATGCGAGAAAGTCTTTTGATGTTGTATCGCATTTAATGGCATTACTTGGTCTATGATGTTCGAAAAGTGCAGCATGCAGCAGGAGCGCGCCTGGACACACGCCCTCGAATCGGCACGGTGCCGGCACGATCGCGTTGCGTTGGCTTGGGCCGGGTCGGCATGGCGCTGGTGCGCTCGTGGCGTTCCGTGGCCTGCGATGGTAAGAGGCACGCGATGGTGGAAGGGGACGCAGCCATGACCGGGCTGCGCCTGCCGCGGCGGCCCCCAAGCTATGCCAAGCCGGTGGCCTTTGTGCTGCAGGGCGGCGGCGCGCTCGGCAGCTATCAGGGCGGGGTGTATGAGGCGCTGGCCGGGTCGGAGTACCTGCCGGACTGGGTGGCCGGGATCTCCATCGGCGCGATCAACGCCGCCCTGATCGCGGGAAACTCGCCGGAGCGCCGGGTGGAGCGGCTACGGCAGTTCTGGGAGGGCGTCACCCCGCCTTTCTGGCCCGGCGTGCCGACGCTCGACCTGGGCGACGCCGGACGCCAGGCCGGGGCGCTGCGGGCGCTGCTGTTCGGCACCCCGGGCTTCTTCCACCCGCAGAGCGCCGCCGCCTGGCTCCGCATCCCGCCGCCGAGCAGCTTTTACGACACGGGCGCGCTCCGCTCCACCTTGGAGCGGCTGGTCGATTTCGACCGGATCAACGCGCGCACGGTCCGGTTCAGCGTCGGCGCGGTGAACGTCCGCACCGGCAACTTCGCCTACTTCGACAACGCCCAGATCCCGATCCGCGCCGAGCACGTCATGGCGAGCGGCGCGCTGCCGGTCAGCTTCCCCCCGGTCGAGATCGACGGCGAATTTTATTGGGACGGCGGCCTGGCGTCCAACACGCCGCTGCAATACGTGCTGGACAGCACGCCCCGGCAGAGCCGGCTCAGCTTCCAGGTTGACCTGTTCCCTGCCCGCGGCCCCGTGCCGGCCACGGTCCAGGAAGCGCAGGAGCGGGAGAAGGACATCCGCTACTCCAGCCGCACCCGCGCCGCCACCGACGGCTTCGCGACGCGGCACGACCTCTGCCACCTGATCGACCAGCTCTGGGACAAGCTGCCGCCGGAGCTGCGCGCGCTGGACGAGGCACAGGCGCTGCACGGCTACGGCTGCAGCACCCGCATGGACATCGTCGAGCTGATCTACCGCACGGACGTCGCGCAGGGCCAGTCGAAGGACTACGAGTTCAGCCGGGCGACGATGGAGGCGCGCTGGGCGCAGGGCCGAGCGGACGCGCTCGCGACGCTGCGGGCCGCCCCATGGCTGGCGCCGGCGCCGTCCGAGGTGGGGGTGCGCACCTTCGACGTTCTGCGGCCGAGCTATCTGCCGGCCGTCTCCGTGCCGTAAAGCCGGTCCATCCTCGAAAAGTGGTGCGGGCGGTCGGAATCGAACCGACACTCCTTGCGGAACCGGATTTTGAGTCCGGCGCGTCTACCAGTTCCACCACGCCCGCAGTAGCCTATCCATGCCAGAGCCAGGCGGGTGCGGCAAGCCGCATGCCGCGAATTGCCGTTTGCATCGCGCACGCGGCGGCGTTATAGGGGCGTCCCGCGTCATCCCGGATAGCTCAGCTGGTAGAGCAAGCGACTGTTAATCGCTCGGTCGTTGGTTCGAGTCCAACTCCGGGAGCCAGCGCAGGGTCCAGGGAGCGCCAGCACCTTCCCAAAACCCCGGTTTTGTAGCCGTCCAGACTCCACCGGCCTCCAACAAGCTCCGGTGACAGCCACGGCGCGAACCAGGAAGACTCTGATTGGATGGAACGAGGCCATCCGCTCGACGGATCAGGCCACCCGTTCCGCCCTTCTCACCGTCTCCGTATCCCGAACGGGCGACGCACCGAACATCCGGCCATACTCCCGGGTGAACTGGGACACGCTCTCGTAGCCCACCGTGAACGCCGCGCTGCTCGCGCTCGTGCCTTCCGACAGCATCAGCCGCCTGGACTCGATGAGGCGCAGTCGCTTCTGGAATTGCAGCGGCGACAGCGAGGTCACTGCGCGGAAATGCTGGTGGAACGACGACGGACTCATGCCCGCCATGGCCGCCAGCCGTTCAACCGGCAGCGCCTTCGCGAACTCGGCGCGAAGCACCGCGACCGCGCGCGCCACGCGCCGGGCGTGGCTGTCCGGCCAACCCAGCCGCCGGATGGCCGTCCCATGCCTCCCGGCGAGGAGCCAGTAATGGAGTTCGCGCACGAGCTGCGCCTGCAGCACCGGCAACGACGACGGGCGGTCAAGCAGGCGCATCAAGCGCAGGCCGGCATCGGCAACCTCGGCATCGGTCGGCTCGACCCGCACGGGCGTGTCGTCGGCGACGAGCACCGCCCGCATCTGCAGCGCCAGTTCGGCGATGACCGCCGGGTCAAGCTCCAGCACCAGCGAGAAATAGGGCGCGGCGACGCTCGCGCGCGTGATCTGGCTCACGGTCGGCACGTCAGCCGTGACCAGCAGCGAGTCCCCTGCGCCGAACGCGAAGGACTGCGCGCCCATCGTGACCTGCTTGCTTCCCTGCAGCACGAGGCAGACGAGCGGCCTGGAGATGGCGTGGACCAAGCCGCTCGGCGCGGTCGCGCGCACGGTGGTGAGACCCGGGATCGGGGTCTGCGCCAAGCCGCCGCCCGCGTCGGCGTGCGCCTCCGCATGGCGGCGAACGGCATCGAGGAGGGTGGTCATGGCGCAAGCCTACCCCACCACGGCCGGCGCCGCGCGGCGTTTTGGAGGATCAGGCAAAGAACGGCGAGGTTCCGGCAACGCCGGCTGAACTCCTGGCGCGATATTGAGGCGGTCACGCCACAGGAGTCGCACCATGACCACCATCTCCCTCGTCACCGGCGCCAGCCGCGGGCTTGGCCGCAGCACTGCGCTCGGCATCGCGCGTGGCGGCGGCGACGTCGTCCTCACCTACCAGAGCCGGCACGACGACGCGCAGGCCGTCGCCGCCGAGATCGGGGCCATGGGCCGCAAGGCCGTCGCCGTTCAGCTCGATGTCGGCAAGGTGGCGGCGTTCCCCCCGTTCGCCGAGACCCTGCGCGCCGCGCTGCGCAAGACGTGGGGGCGTGAAACGTTCGACCACCTCGTGAACAACGCCGGCCATGGCGACTACGCGCTGATCGCGGAAACGACCGAGGCGCAGTTCGACCATCTGGTCGACGTCCACCTCAAGGGCGTGTTCTTCCTGACCCAGGCGCTGCTGCCGCTCTTTGCGGACGGCGGCCGCATCGTGAACCTGTCCTCTGGCCTGACCCGGACGTCGTTTCCCGGCTACGCCGCCTATGCCGCGGCGAAGGGCGCGGTGGAGGTGCTCACCCGCTACCTGGCGAAGGAACTCGGCAGCCGCGGGGTCGCGGTCAACACGGTGGCGCCGGGTGCGATCGAGACCGACTTCGGCGGCGGCGCGGTCCGCGACAACCCGGAGATCAACAAGCTGTTCGCGGGCATGACCGCGCTCGGCCGCGCCGGCCTGCCGGACGACATCGGGCCGATGATCGCAAGCCTCTTGTCGGAGGACAACCGCTGGGTCAATGCGCAGCGGATCGAAGTGTCCGGCGGGCAGGGCATTTGAGCGGAACGAGTACCGTGCGGAACGAATTCGGGACAACGGCGCGACTGGGCCTCCGACGGGCGAGCCTGCGGGCGCCAAGCGGCCTCGCGGCCACGCTGGTTTGAGGATCGGAGCTGTGATGGAGAACGCAGGACAGTCTGGAACGGTTGACCGGCTCTACGCCCTGAATGGGGGGTTCGCGGTGGCGCCCGACCGATCCGTCTATTCGCCGGGCCACTGGGCGGGCGAACAGGCCACGCTGAGCTGCAACGCTTACCTGATCCGCCGCGCGGGCGCGTGGATGTTGTGGGACACCGGCATTGAGGACGCGGTCGCGAACGACCCGGGCGGGAGGGTCATCGCCCACAACATCAGGGGCATCGTCGTCAGGACAGTCCAATGCCAGCTCGCCGACATAGGCCTCACGCCCGCGGACATCGGGACGGTGATCCTGTCCCACGCGCACTTCGACCATGTCGGCAACGCCGGGCTGTTCCAGCACGCGAAATGGCATATCCAGCGCCGCGAGCACCAGGCGATGTTCAGCCCCGATTACGCGCAGTACGGCTATGCCCCATCGCTCTATGCGTGTCTCAAGCAGGCCCGGCTCGAGCTGATGGACGGCGACCTCGACGTGTTCGGCGACGGCTCGGTCAAGGTCATCTCCACACCCGGGCATACGCCCGGCCATTGCTCGCTGCTGGTCCGCTTGGCCAAAGCCGGGCCGGTCCTGCTCTCGGCCGATACCGCCCATGACCGTTTCAACATGGAGCACCGCTGCGTGCCGACCATGAACAGCGACCCCGAGGAGTCGCGGCGGTCGATGGAGCGAGTGGACGCGGCCGTTCGCGCCGAGGGGGCGCAACTCTGGCTCAACCACGACACCGTGCAAACGGCCACGATCCCGCACGCGCCATCATTCCTCGAGTGACCCGGCGCCTTGCCGTGCAAGATATGCCCGCCAGCCACCGCACGCGGTGATGTCGGGCATGTCAACGGTGCCTTCGGCCTCCGCCAGGAAGCCAAGGCAGGCGCCGTCGTCCAGCAGGACGGTGCCGAAGCCGAGCGGCGCGGGCACGCCAGCCAGCAAGGCGCCGACCTCGCGGGTCGGCAGCGCCCAGACCTCGCCCGCCACCCGTCCCTCGCCGCCGCGGACCAGGCCCGGACGGTTCCCCAAGGCATGCAGGCGATAGAGCGGCTGCGTCATGGCCATGCGCAGGAACCGGCCGCCCAGCCCGACGAGCTGATGGTTGAGCGGCAGGCCCGCCATGTGCGCGCCCACGCAGAACAGCGCGGTCTCATCGGACCCGTCCGGGTCCGGAGCGGAGGCCGGTGGCAACGGGCGGCGGGTGGCGCCCACCGTGGCCGCCGCCGCGCGGTGCAGCCAGTCGGCGATGGCGGCGGTCCGGCCCTCCGACCAGGCCGGGCCGATCACGGTGACGCCCGCGGGCAGGCCATCCGGGGTGAGGCCGGCCGGCACCGCAATCGCCGCCAGGTCGCACAGGTTGACGAAGTTGGTGTAGGCGCCGAGCCGGCTGTTCGGGCCGATGGGATCGGCGGCAAGCTCGGCCAAAGTCGGGCAGAACGGCGCGGTGGGCAGCAGCAAGGCGTCGTAGCGCCGGAACAGGCGGGCCGCGAGGCTGCGCACCTCCGCCAGCCGGTGGAAGGCCACGAAGGCGTCCACCGTGCGCCGGCGCAGCCCGCCCTCCAGGATGTCGCGCGTCACGGGATGCAGCATGCCCGGCCGGCGCTCGACGACCTCGCGCAGCGCGGCCGTGCGCTCCGCGACCCAGGGGCCGTCATACAGCAGGCGGGCGACCTCCAGGAACGGGGCGATGTCCACCGCCTCCGCGCCCAGCGACGCCGCGGCGCCGTGCACCAACGCGGCCACCGCCGGGTCACAGGCCGAGAAGTCCTCGCCGACCGCGATCCGGACGGCGCCTGGCAGCGCGGCGCGGCGCAGGTGGTCGAACGGCGCCGGGCGCGAGTATGGGTCGGCGTCGTCGTGGCCGGCCATCACCCGCACGACCGCCAGCGCCTCGTCGGCCGTGGCGGCGAACACGGACACCGTGTCCAGCGACCGGCAGGCCGGCACCAGGCCGCGGGCGGAGATGCTGCCCACCGTGGGCTTGAGGCCGACGATGTTGCCGAACGCCGCCGGCACCCGCCCCGACCCGGCGGTGTCCGTGCCCAGCGCAAACGAGACGATGCCCGCCGCGACCGCGACCGCGGAGCCGGAGGACGACCCGCCCGGCACGCGCGCCGGGTCGAAGGCGTTGCGCGGCACGCCATACGGGCTGCGCACGCCCACGAGGCCGGTCGCGAACTGGTCGAGGTTGGTCTTGCCGAGCAGCACGGCGCCGGCGTCGAGCAGGCGCTGCACGGCGGGCGCGGTCTCGGTGGGCACGTAGGCGTAGCCCGGGCAGCCGGCCGTCGTCGGCAGGCCGGCCACGTCCAGGTTGTCCTTGACAGCGAAGGGCTTGCCCCAGAGCGGGCGGTCCCGCGGCCCCTCCCCTGTCAGCACGCGGGCGCGCTCCAGCACCGCCGCATCCGGCAGCCGGGTGATCCACAGCGCCGGGTCGGCGTAGGCCCGGTCCGCGGCGAGCGCCGCCTCCGCCATCGCGAGCGGCGTCATGCGGTCAGCCTCCATGGACATCGGGCCGGCTCCGTGGTTCGCGGCGGCGGGCAGTCCGCCGTAGTGAACACCGCGATGGCCGTGCCGTCAAAATGACGCGATGGCATTGCGGGCCGGGGTTATCCTGCAACGCACCACGAACGGAGTTGACCTCGCATGGCAAGCTGGACGGACGCCGCATCCCGCGACGAGCTGGCGCGATGCCGGCTCTTGGAAGTCGAGGCCGGAGGCGCGGCCCTCCTGCTTTACGACATCGCGGGCGTGGCCTACGCCACCGCGGCCGTGTGCCCGCACCACGCGGCCTGGCTGAGCCAGGGCGGCGTGGACGGCGACCGGGTGGATTGCCCCCGCCACCAAGGGCAGTTCCACATTCCCACCGGTCGGAAGACGCGCGGCCCCGAGTGCCCCGACCTCAAGACCTACCCCGTGCAGGTGCGGGACGGCCGCGTGTGGGTCGATGTCGGGTAGAGCCGCAGGCCGTTGTTGCGCGCGGCCAGGATCGTCAGCATACTGACGGCTTGCATCGTCAGCAGGCGGGAGGCCGGGATGACTTCAGGGCTGGACACCATCCTACGCGGCGGCCGGGTCATCGACCCCGCGACCGGGCGCGACGGCGTGGCGGACGTGGGCATCCGGGACGGACGCATCGCGGCAATCGAGCCGGTTTTGCCGGACGAGGCGGCGCGTGACGTAATCGACGTGTCGGGCAAGGTGGTGTCCGCCGGGCTGATCGACACGCACGGCCACGTGTATCAGCACGTCACCGGCAAGTTCGGCCTGAACGCGGACATGGTCGGCGTGGACTCCGGCGTCACCACCGTGGTGGACCAGGGCGGGCCGAGTTGCATGACCATCCCCGGCTTCCGCGCCTTCATCGCCGAGCCGGCGCGGACGCGGGTGCTGTGCTTCATCTCCGCCTACCTGGTCGGCGGGCTGGAGGGGCACCTGTACCCCGACCTGTATGGCCCCGGTCAGTTGAACGTCGAGCACACCGTGCGGGCCGCCCGGGAGAACCCCGACTTGGTGCGCGGCATCAAGGCCCATGCCGAGATCGGCGGCGCGTCGCGCTGGGGGCTGGAGGTGATCAAGATCGGCAAGCAGATCGCCCGGGGCGCCGGGCTGCCGCTGTATATCCATTTGGGCCAGCTTTGGCCCGCCAAGGACGGCGTCACCATCGACCCGGACGAGGTCGTGCGCGAGCTGGTGCCGCTGATGGAGCCGGGCGACGTGCTGGCCCATCCCTTCACCCGCCACCCCGGCGGGTTCATCTCCGCCGCGACCGGGGAGATGCACCCGGTGGTCTGGGCGGCGCTGGAGCGCGGGGTCACGGTGGATGTCGGCCACGGCTCCCATTTCTCCTTCGACATGGCGCGCAAGGTGCTGGCGGCGGGGATCGTGCCGCACACGCTGGGCGCCGACATGCACGGCTACAACGTGCGCGTGCCCGATCTCTCCGACGGCGCGGCGCGGGCGGCCAACCCGTTCTTCGGCGTGGCGCCGTTCAACCTGACCAACGCCATGTCCAAGCTGCTGGCGCTCGGCATGACCCTGCCGCAAGTGCTGGCAACCGTCACGGGCAACCCGGCAAAGATGCTGCGGATGGGGGACACGATCGGCAGCCTGCAAGTCGGGCGGGAAGCGGACATCACCGTGCTCGACGTGCTGGACGGACGGTTTGAGTTGGCCGACAACAGCGGCGTCAAGGTGATGGCGTCGCAGATGATCGTCCCCGCCTTCGCGCTACGCGCCGGGCGGCGCTTTGAGGCGCGCAGCCCGCTGGTGCCCCGCCCGATGGCGGTTGCGGCGTAGCCTTCGCTACCCGAGCCGCAGCGGCGCCCGGCCGTGCGCGTTGCCGGACTGCACGAGTTGCGCCAGCGCCTGCACGAAGGCCCGGCGGTCCGCGGGCGCCAGCGCCTCGACCGTGCGGGCGTGGGCGCGGCGGGCCGGGGGGGGGGGGGGGGGGGGGGCGGGGCGCCCCCGCCCGGGGGGGGGGGGCCCGCGGGCGCCAGCGCCTCGACCGTGCGGGCGTGGGCGCGGCGGGCCGGCGCGTCCATGCGGGCCAGCAGGGCCGCACCGGCCGCGGTGATCTCCACCAGGCGTAGCCGCCGGTCCGCGGCGCTGGCCCGGCGCCGCACCAGCCCGCGCCCGTCCAGCCGCCCGACCACGTTGGCCAGGGTGGCGCGGTCCACGCCGACCACCTCTCCCAGCCGCGCCTGGTCCAGCCCGGGACGCGCCTGCACGGCGGACATGATGCTGTACTGCACCGGCGTCACGTCGAAGGCCGCGCACTCCTCGATGAACAGCGCGACGTGGATCTGGTGCAGCCGGCGGATCAGGAAGCCGGGCCGGGTGGCGAGGTCGTGGGCGGTCGGCACAGAGTCGAGCACATTGTCGTCGGGCATGGCGGCTGCATACCAGTGGCGCGGGCGCCGGGCCATGGAGGATGGGGCATGCAGTACTGGCAGGGCTTCGTGGACGGCGCGCCGGAGCAGCCTGCCTGGACGGATTGCTACCCGGCCGCCATGCCGGACGGACGCCGGCTGGTGCTGCCGCTGCGGGATTTTGGCAGCGTGGCGGTGGCCGGCCTGATCGCCAACCAGGCGTCGTTCGCCGTGCTGGACCAGCTTGCCGCCTGGACCGCTGCCGCCGCAGCGCCGCTGCGGGCGGAGATCGTGGTGGGCCTGCCGACCCTGGGGCACACGGTGGGCGCGGCGGTGGCGCGGGCGCTGGGCCATGAGAATTGGGTCGCGCCGTCCACCACGCGCAAGCGGTGGTACGACGACACGTTGTCGGCGCCGCTCGGCTCCATCACCGCGCCTGCGGCCGGGGCCAACTCGGCGCGTCGCATGTGGCTGGACCCGCGGCTGCTGGGCCGCCTGCACGGCCGGCGCGTGCTGCTGGTCGATGACGTGATCAGCACCGGCAGCTCGGCGCAGGCCGGGCTGGCGCTGCTGCGGGCGGCGGGGGTCGCGCCGGTGGGCCTGGCCGTCGCCATGGTGCAGGGCGAGGCCTGGCAGGACGCCTGGCCCGGCGCCCTGCCGGTCGTCTGCGCCTTCCACACTCCGCGCTTCCGCCGGGTCGCAGGAGGATGGGCGCCTATCGCTTGGCGATCATGTCAATTTCGATGATCCCGCCGCGCGCCAGGCCGGTGACGCCCACCGTGGTCCGCGCCGGCAGCCGGTCCGGCGGGAAGTAGCTGGCGTACAGCGCGTTCATCGCCGCGTAGTCGCGGTCGAACTGCGTCAGGAACACCCGGACGCACACCACGTCCGCGAGGCTGGCCCCGGCGCCGCGCAGGGCGCGCTGCAGGTTGTCCATCACCTTGGCCGTCTGCGCCTCGATCCCGTCCGGCAAGGGCAGAGCGTCATCCGCCGGGTCGGTGGCCAACTGCCCGGTGACGAACAGCCAGCCGTCCCGCTCCACGACGTGGCTGTAGGGCGCCACGGGCTTGGGGGCGTCGGGGATCATGTGGAAGATCGGGCCGGTCATGCGGAGGCTCCTTGGTGGGTAGGTCCAGCGTAGCGCAGCAGGAACTGCCGGGCGCGCTCGGTCCGCGGTGCGGTGAAGAAGGCGTGCGGGTCCGCGGTTTCCACGATGCGGCCCCCGTCCATGAACACGATGCGGGTCGCGGCGTCGCGGGCGAAGGCCATCTCGTGCGTCACCACCACCATCGTCATGCCGTCGCGCGCCAGGGCCTGCATGACCGCCAGCACCTCCCCCACCAGCTCGGGGTCGAGCGCGCTGGTCGGCTCGTCGAACAGCAGCAAATCCGGGCGCATCATCAAAGCGCGCACGATGCCGACGCGCTGCTTCTGCCCGCCGGACAGGCGCGCGGGGTAGGCGTCCCGCTTGTCCAGCAGGCCGACCTGGGCGAGCAGCGCCTCCGCTTCCGGCAAGACCTCGGCGCGGGGGCGGCGCTGGGCGTGCAGCGGCGCTTCCGTGATGTTCTGCAGCACCGTCATGTGCGGCCACAGCGCGAAGTGCTGGAACACCATGCCGACCCGGGTGCGGAGCCGCGCCAACTCCTTGTCCGACATGGCGACATGGCCGCCGGGGCGCAGGCCGACCTGCACGCCGCCCAGGTGGACCTGGCCGCGGTCCGGGCGCTCCAGCCAGTTGATGCAGCGCAGCAGCGTGGACTTGCCGGACCCGGACGGCCCCAGCACGCACACCGTCTCCCCGCGGCCCACGTCGAGGTCGATGCCGTCCAGCACGGTGTGGGCGCCGAACGCCTTGCCGAGGCCGCGGACGCGGAGCACCGGCGTCACCGCCGCGCCTCCGCCCGGGCGCCGGCCATGCCGACCGCGCCCTCGACCGCCAGGCAGAGCAGCCAGTACAGCCCGACCGCCACGATGAAGGAGGCGAACGGGACGTAGAACGTCGCCTGGATCGCGGTCGCGGCGTGCGTCAGCTCCTGCACCGCGATGATGGTCAGGAAGGCGCTGTCCTTGATCACCTGGACCACCTGGTTGCCGAGGGTCGGCAGCGCCGCGAACAGCACCGGCGGCAGGATCACCCGGCGGAACAGGCCGAACCCATGGAAGCCGAATGCCCGCCCGGCCTCCACCGTCTCCACCGGCAGGCCGCGCCAGGCGCCGCGCAGCAGTTCCGCCATATAGGCCATGTGATAGACCACGAGAGCTAGCAGGCCGGACGTCCAGTTGCCGAGCTGCAGGCCCAGCGACGGCAGGCCGTAGTAGATCAGGTAGGCGAACAGCAGGAACGGCACGCAGCGCATGGCGTCCACCAGCATCTCCGCCGCCCACGCCACCGCCCGGCGGCGCGACATCAGCCCGGTGGACAGCAGCGCGCCCAGGGCCAGCGCCACCGCGGACGCGAGCGCGGAGATCCACAGCGTCGTCAGGAACCCGTCGAGCAGCAGCGCCCGTTGCTGCCAGACGACGGCGAACTCCTCCGTCACGCGAACCGCCGCTCGACCACGCGCTGCAATCGCACGAAAAGAAAGACAATGAAGCCGTAGATCACCAGCGCCGCGAGGAACGGCGGCAGCGGCTCGTAGGTCTGCGCGCCGATCCGCACGGCGGCGCGGGTGATATCGACGACGCCCAGCACGGCGACGGCCGGGCTGACCTTCACCAGCAGCGTCAGTTCGTTCACCAAGGCGGGCAGCGCCGCGCGGGCCACCTGGGGCAGCACGACCCGGCGGAACCGCACGCCGCGCCGCATGCCCATCGCCAGCGCCGCGTCCACCTGGTCCCGCGGCAGCGCCAGCAGCGACGCGCGCCAGATCTCGCAGTTGAACGCCGCCGTGGACAGGGTCAGCGTGGCGATGCCCGCCGGCACGGGATCGAGCGACAGCCCAAGCCGCGGCAGCGCGAAGAAGATCAGCAAAGCCAGCGTCACCGCGGGCGCCGCGCGCAGGATGCTGACCAGCAGCGCCACCAGAGGCGACAGCACCGGCACCTGCGCCCAGCGGACCAGCGCCAGCCCTAATCCGGCCGGCACGCCGATCGCCACGGCCGCCACCGAGAACAGCACGGTGAAGGCCGCCCCGCGCAGCAGGGCCGCGAGGTCGGCGGCAGTCATGTCGCCTCGGCGGCCTCCATCCTGGGGCGAGGCCTAGCTGGCGGCCCAATGCTCCGGCATGTCGAAGGTCAGGCCGAACCATTTCTGCTGCAACGCCGCCATTTCGCCGCTCTTGCGCGCGCCCAGAAGGAACGTGTCCAGCATGTCCCGGACCTCGGCGTTGCCCTTCTTCACGGCCCAGGCGATATAGATCTTCTTGGAAACCGGCTGGCCCAGCTCGAAGACCTTGGGCTTGTCCTGCACCAGGCTTTGCAGGTTGATCTGCGTGTTCACCACGTAGTCCGTGCGCCCGATCGCCAGGTCCTGATAGGCTTCGGGGTAGGACACGTACTGCACCACCTCCCCCATCTTGCCGCCGACCGCCTTCAGCATCTCCTCCAGTTCCGGCAGGGAAGACAGCATGGCGCTGCCCGCCTGGACGCCGCACTTCTTGCCAGCGAGGTCCTTGATGCCGTTGATGGCCGTGTTCCCCTTCTTCTTCACGTAGTAGTCGGTGGACTCCGCGACGGGGCTGCAGAAGTCGAGGAACTTCTCGCGCTCCGGCGTGATCAGGGCTGCGGTCACGGCGGCGTCGTACTTGCCGCTGCCGACGCCGGGCAGCAGGCCGGTCCAGGGGATCGTCTCCTGCCGGATCGGGAACGACGCCGTCTTGCGCAGCAGCTCCAGCAACTCGGTGTCGTAGCCGGTCGGCTTGCCGTCCTGGATGAACTCGAACGGCTTGAAGTCGTCCTCGGTGGCGACGACCATGTACCCACGGGCCTTGATGGCCGCGAGCGCCGCCGCCGCCCGGCCGGACAGCCCGGCGCCGCCCAGCGCCAGGGCGCCGGACGCGGCCCCCCTCAGCAAGCCGCGTCGCGTGAATTCCATGGGCGGGTCCTCCGGTGGGTGGGGTGGGTCAGTCGAACGTGAAGCCGCGGGCGCGCAGCCAGGGCGGGAAGGCGGCGCCCTCGCCCTGCACGGATTGGCGCGCCTTGTCCTCGGACCAGCCATACTGCGCGGCGGTGCCGAACCGCTCCGGGGCGCGCTGCTTGGCGGGCGGGGTGGGGTGGCGCGCCGCGCGCTCGGCGGCGTAGGCGCGGGCGGCGGCGGGCATCAGGGCGGCGGCGTAGCGGGCCCGGGGCCGCAGGAGGCCGGCGGCGGCCAGTTCTCGGTCGATGCGCGCCTCGCGCTCGGCGTCGTAGGCGCGGACGGCCTCGGGCATCAGGGCGTCGTCGTAGCGGTCTCGGTGCAGCGTGACCGCGGGGGGCAGGCGCAGGCTGACGTATCCGGCGTCCGCCGGCCAGCCCAGGCACAGCCCGGCCACGGGGAACACGCCGTCCGGCAGGCCCAGCACCTCGCCCACCAGCGGCGCCTGGTTGCGCAGCACGCTGATCGGGCAGCAGCCCAGCCCGGCGCTCTCCGCCGACAGGATGCAGGTCTGCAAGGCCAGCGCGGCATCGACGGCGGCGTTGAAGAAGCCTTCCAGCCCCGTGTTCGGCGCCGGGTGGCCGCGCAGCTCGCCCAGACGCTGCAAGCGGCGCGTGTCGCCCAGGAAGACCAGGAACGCCGGAGCGGCGCCGATCCAGGGCATGGCGGGGAAGGGCTTGGCGAGGGCGGCACGCTGCATCGCGTCCTGCACCTGCACGATGCTTGCCTGCTGGTAGTCCGACTTCGAGGAGGCGGACAGCGCGGCGAGGCACAGCAGGTCCACCAGCGCCTGCGGCACGGGTTGGTCCGCATAACGCCGGTGCGTCCGCCGGGCCAGCACGGCGGCCACGAACGGCAGGTCCGGCACGGGCAGCGCCGGGGCGGCTGCGCCGAAGCGGTCTTGCAGGGCGGAGCTTGATGCCATGGGCGTGAGGTGAGCAAGGATTGTGCCAGGGGCGGCGGACCTGGCCGCGACCGTCAGTATGCTGACGGCTGCCTTGCCGCTGGGCACCGCCGCAGCACGCTGCCTATCGCTTGCCCAGCCCGACCGCTCGCTGCAGCCAGGCCCAGGCGACCCGCAGCAGCAGGCGCCCGCCCGACAGCGCCGCCGGCCCGGGCGCGGCCCCGCCGTCCAGCCGGGCGGCCAGGTTGCGCGCGAACATCGCAGCCACCTCGCCCGCCAGCAGGTCCACCACCCGGCCCCGCGCCAGTTGGGCCAAGGCGCCGCGCAGGCCATACTCCACCGAGACCAGCAGCACGCAGGCGGCGTCCCCGTCCGGCGCCACCTGGAACCGCGCCGCCGCGTTGAGGCGGGTGCCGCTGGCCTGGTCCTGCCCGGTCCCCTGCACGGTACCGCTGCGCGCCGCCTCGTCATAGGCGATGGCCGCGGTCCCGCCGAAGCGGGCGCGCACCGGGCCGATGGCCACCACCATGACGCCCTGGATGCTGTCAGGCGTCGCGGCGTCAAGCTGCGCGCCGGGCACGCAGGCGGCGATCAGGGCCGGGTCGTGCAGCGCCGCCCAGACCCGCTCGGCTGGCTGCGTGAAGCGGAGGCGCTGGTGCAGCCCTTCCGTCACCGGCGCGGCCGGGGCGGCATCCGCGTCCCCCACGGGACCGAAGCGCACGGCGGGCACCGGGACCGGGGCGGGACGGGCGATGCCCATCCGCTCGTCCAGCACGCGGCGGATGGCGCGCACGATGCCGGCGTAGCCGGTGCAGCGGCACAGGTTGCCCGCAAGCTCCAGCCGCACCCGGTCGTCGTCGGCGTCCGGCAGGCGGTGCACGATGTCCCGCGCCGTGACCAGCATCCCCGGCGTGCAGTAGCCGCATTGCAGGGCGTGGTCGGCGGTGAAGGCGGCACGTAGCCGGGCGGTGACGGGGTCCTCCGCCAAGCCCTCGACCGTCTGCACCTCTGCCCCGTCGCACCCGGCGGCGAAGTGGATGCAGGCACGGGCCGGCGCGCCGTCGATCAGCACGGTGCAGGCGCCGCAAACCCCGTGCTCGCAGCCCGTGTGCGTGCCGGTCAGCAACAGGTGGTCGCGCAGGAAGTCCGCCAAGTGGGTCCGCGGCTCCACCTCCGCCGCCACCGCCCGCCCGTTGACCCGGAGCGAGACGGGCGTCATGCGCCGGCCATCGCCAGGGCGCGGCGCATGGCGGTGAGCTGCAAGTGCCGGTCCACCGGAGCCAGGAAAC
>CAXUJE010000018.1:0-410 GCA_964251035.1 uncultured Acetobacteraceae bacterium | reverse complement strand
CCTCCTCCGACGCGGCCAGCACCGCCGGCGGGCCGCCCAGGGCGCCGATCACGATGCGCGTTTCCCCGCCATCCAGGAGGCAGGCGGCCATGGCGTGCGCGAACTCCCCGGGCTTGCGGCACAGCTTGCAGTAGCCCCAGCGCGCATCCGGCCCGGGCCGCGGGACGCGGACGGCGCGCACCACCTCGCCCGGACGCAGCACCGTGCGGAACGGCCCGGCCACGAAGCGCTCCAGCGCCACCGCGCGTTCGGTCGTCAGCACAGTGGCCCGGAGCGCGGTCAGCGTGACGAGCCAGTCCGCCGCCGGGTCGGCGTGTCACAGGCTGCCGCCGACCGTGCCGCGGGTGCGGACGGCGCGGTAAGCGATGCCCTCGGCGATGCGCGCCAGCACCGGCTGCCCGGCGATGGAG
>CAXUJE010000017.1:0-32566 GCA_964251035.1 uncultured Acetobacteraceae bacterium | reverse complement strand
GCCCACCCTCGACGCGGCCGTGAGGCGGGCTGTCCGAACGCTCCGCCTCCTGGCTGCCGTGGCGGCGCTGGGGGGCGTTGCCGGCGCGGCCCGGGCGGAGGATGACGCCTGCACCGCCGTGATGGCCGCGGCCCGGGCGATCGGGGCGGCGCCGCAGTACCGCTCGGTCCTGGTCGCGACCACGCCGACGCGGCGGCGCCCGTATGAGGCCGAGCAGATCGTCGTCGGCGACCTGATCTACGCGACCTCGCCCGGCGCCGGGCGCTGGATGAAGCTGCCGATGACGGCGTCGGACCGGGAGGCGCTGGCAGCCGGCCTGGTCCGCTACCCGCCGCACCATTGCGAGGCGGCGAATGCCGCCGAGGCGGACGCGCCCTTGCGCATGTTCAGCTACCAACAGGACGTGTCGGGGCCGGGCAGCGCCAGCAGCCAGCTTTGGGTCGGCCCGCAGGACGGGCGGCCCCGCCGCCTGGAAAGCCAGGAGGGCACGATGCGGGTGGTGATCACCTTGGACTACGAGGGCGTGACGCCGCCCGACCTGCACGAGCCGGCGCCGCCTTGAGGCACTCGTGTAGGTGTGACGAAAATCCGGGTGGCGTTCGTGCAGGGCAGGCACTACGCTGCGGCGTTAGCCGAAGTTGATCGCGAAGGTTGCCGCTGCGGTTTCCGCGCCAACTTTCCAACAGCATGACCCCTGGCGCCAGCGGTCGCGCCGCCCATAGCCGGATTACTCGGAGGACATTCAGGATGATCAAGGTCAAGGTCAACGGCGAGGAGCGGAGCTGGGACGGCGACCCGTCCCTGCCGCTGCTGTGGTTCCTGCGCGACGAGCTGGGCCTGGTCGGCACCAAGTTCGGCTGCGGCCAGGCGCTGTGCGGCGCGTGTACGGTGCATGTGGAGGGGAGCGCCGCGCGGTCCTGCATCACCGCGGTCTCCGACGTGGACGGGCAGAACGTCGTGACCATCGAGGGGCTGCACCCGCAGGGCGACCACCCGGTGCAGAAGGCGTGGCGCGAGCTGAACGTGCCGCAGTGCGGCTTCTGCCAGGCCGGGCAGATCATGCAGGCGGCTTCGCTGCTGGCAGAGAACAAGAACCCGTCCGACGACGAGATCCGCGGCGGCATGTCCGGCAACATCTGCCGCTGCGGCTGCTACCAGCGCATCGAGGCGGCCGTCCGCGTCGCCGCAACGGGGACCTGAGCCATGACCTATTTCCAGGACTTGAGCAAGCAGGCGCCAAGCGGCCCCGCTACCAGCCCGGTCTTCGGCCCGGTGGAGAACGTGAGCCGCCGCGGGCTGCTGAAGGGCGTCACCGCCGTGGGCGGCCTTGTGCTCGCGGCGTCGGTGCTGCCGCACCGGGCGCTGGCGGCGTACTCGACGGGCGCCGGCGCCATGCCGCATGGGGTCGTCACCGACCCGCGCGTCTTCGTCTCCATCGCGCCGGACGGCATCGTCACCATCGTCGCTCACCGCTCGGAGATGGGCACGGGCGTCCGCACCGGCCTGCCGATGATCGTGGCGGACGAGATGGGCGCCGACTGGGCGCGCGTCCGCATCGTGCAGGCGCCGGGCGACGAGGCCAAGTACGGCAACCAGGACACCGACGGCTCCCGCAGCACCCGGCACTACCTGATCCCGATGCGCGAAGTGGGCGCCTCCGCGCGCACCATGCTGGAAACCGCGGCGGCACAGCGCTGGAAGGTGCCGGTTTCCGAGGTCCGGGCCGGTGTGCACGAGGTGGTGCATGACGGTTCCGGCCGCCGCCTGGGCTTCGGCGAGCTGGCGGGCGACGCGGCGGCGCTGCCGGTGCCGGCGGCGGACAGCCTGCGGCTCAAGGACCCCAAGGACTTCCGCTACATCGGCAAGGGCACGGTCAGCATCACCGACCTGCACGACATCACCACGGGCAGCGCCGTCTATGGCGCCGACGTGCGGCTGCCGGGCATGAAGTACGTGGCCATCGCCCGCCCGCCAGTGGTCGGCGGCAAGATGGTGTCGTTCGACCCGGCGGAGGCGATGCAGGTGCCGGGCGTCGAAAAGGTCATGGAAGTGCGGGGCTGGCCCTGGCCGTCCAAGTTCCAGCCGCTCGGCGGCGTGGCCGTGGTCGCGCGCAACACCGGCGCCGCCATCAAGGGGCGCAACGCGCTGAAGATCGTCTGGGACGACGGCGCCAACGCCAAGTACGACAGCGTTGCCTACCGCAAGGAGCTTGAGGACGCGGTGCGCGCGCCCGGCCTCGTGGTGCGCAACGACGGCGACGCGGAAGCGGCGTTGAAGGGCGCGGACAAGGTGGTGGTGGGCGAGTACTACCTGCCGCATCTCGCGCACGTCAGCATGGAGCCGCCGGTGGCGACGGCGCGCTGGGCGGACGGCAAGATCGAGGCCTGGGCGCCGGTGCAAAGCCCCGGCGGCACGCGCGAGGACCTGGCCAAGACGCTGGACATCTCCGCCGACAACGTGACGGTGCACCCGACGCTGCTCGGCGGCGGCTTCGGCCGGAAGTCGAAGTGCGACTACGTGCTGGAGGCGGCCCTGCTGGCGCGCGAGCTGAACGCGCCGGTGCGGGTGCAGTGGACGCGGGAAGACGACGTGCACCACGACTTCCTGCACACGGTCTCGGCCGAGCGGATCGAGGCCGGGCTGGACAAGTCCGGCAAGGTGGTGGCCTGGCGCCACCGCAGCGCCGCGCCGAGCATCGGCTCCACCTTCGCGCCCGGCGCCAAGCACGAGATCCCCATCGAGTTGGGCATGGGCTTCATCGACCTGCCGTTCGACATCAAGAACGTGCGCTGCGAGAACCCGGAAGCGGCGGCGCACGCCCGCATCGGCTGGTTCCGTTCGGTGTCCAACATCCCGCACGCCTTCGCCGTGCAGTCCATGGTGGCGGAGATCGCGCAGGCCACCGGGCGCGACCCGAAGGACGTGCTGCTGGAGCTGATCGGACCCGCCCGCATCGTGCCGTTCAGCGCCTCGGTCGAGAAGCCGTGGAACTACGGGGAGCCGGTGGACAGCTACCCCATCGACGCTGGGCGGCTGCGCCGGGTCGTGGAGCTGGTGGCGGACAAGGCGGGATGGGGGCGCAAGCTGCCGGAGGGGCACGGCCTCGGCATCGCGGCGCACCGCAGCTTCGTCAGCTACATCGCGACCGTGGTCGAGGTGGCCGTCGACAAGAAGGGCGTGCTCACCGTGCCCCGGGTCGATACCGCCATCGACTGCGGCGAGTTCGTGAACCCGGAGCGCATCTACTCGCAGATCGAGGGTGCGGCGGTCATGGGGCTGAGCCTCGCCAAGCTGGGCGAGATCAGCTTCAAGGACGGGCGGGTGCAGCAGAGCAACTACGACGACTACCCCGTGGTGCGGATCGACGAGGCGCCGCGCGTCACCAACACCTACATCATGCCGGCCGCCGCGGGCACGCCGCCGAGCGGGGTGGGGGAGCCGGGAGTGCCGCCCTTCGCGCCCGCGCTGGTCAACGCGATCTTCGCCGCGACCGGCAAGCGCATCCGCAACCTGCCGATCCGCGACCAGCTCGCGGTCTAACGAGAGCGAGGGGCCGCCGAGCGCGGCTCCCCGGTCCGCATCGGGAGTTCCCGCACCATGAAGCCATTGCTCGCCACCATCGCCCTCCTGGCCGCCGCATCCGTTCCGGCGGCTGCGCAAACCAGCACGCCCACTGGCCCCGGCGCCGCGTCGCAGGCCCGGCCGACACGGGGGCCGGAGCAGACCTCCGTCCCCAACGCCGCGCCGGCCGCCACGACCGGCCAGACGACCGCTGCCAAAGACCAGGACCCGACCGTGAAGCAGATGAACAAGGCCGAGGGCAGCAAGATCGAGAAGTTCGGCAAGTAGGAGGACGGCCGGACTCAGCCGCCCGACAGACGCTCCCGGCTGCGCGCCGCGCGTGCGGCGATGGCATCCCACTGCCCGGCGGCGATCTCCGCGGCCGGGGTCAGCCAGGAGCCGCCGACCGCGGCCACGTTGGGTTGCGCCAGCCAATCGGCGGCGTTCCCCTCCGTGAGGCCGCCGGTCGGGCAGAACCGGGCCTGTGGGAACGGGCCGGCCAGGGCTTTCAGATAGGCCAGTCCGCCCGCGGCCGTGGCGGGGAAGAACTTAACCGTGTCGAAGCCGCGGGCCATGGCCTCCATCAGCTCGGAGGCCGTGGCGACGCCCGGCATGAAGGGGATGCCGGCGGCCGCCGCCGCGTCGAGCAGCGTCGGCGTGGCGCCGGGGCTGAGGGCGAAGCGCGCGCCGATCCTCTCGGCCCGGCGTAGGTCCGCGGGCGTCAGCACCGTGCCGATGCCCACCACCGCGTCCGGCACCTCACGCATGATCGCCTCCGCCCCGGCCAGCCCGGCCGGCGTGCGCAGCGTGATCTCCAGCAGGCGCGCGCCGCCGGCCACCAGCGCCCGGGCGAGCGGCACGGCGTCCTCCAGCCGGTCGATGGTGATCACGGGGATGACGCGCCCCAGGGCCAGTAGGGCGGCAAGCTGGTCTGTGCGGGACTGGCTCATGGGTCAAGCTCCTCCGTATCGGCGGGCCGCGGCATGGCCGTCCGCGGCGCGATGGCGCCCGGGTGTCCCACGACCATGCCGGCCAGATCGTGCCCGGCCCGGGCCGCGGCTTCAGGCGGGGCGCCGCGCAGGCGGGCCGCGAGGTAGGCGGCGGCGAAGCTGTCCCCGGCCGCCGTGGTGTCGATCACCTGCCGCACCGGGCCGGCCTGCACCTGGAACTCGGCGCCGCCATGCAGGACGCGGCAGGCCGGGTGGTCCAGCTTCAGCACGATCTCCCGGTCCGCGGCATGCCGGAGCAGCGCGGCCTCGCCCGCCGCGCCGTCAAGCAGCGCCAGGTCTTCGGCGGAGGCCAGAACGATGTCCGCGAGCGCGTAGGTCCGCGCATACGCTTCGCGCGCCGCCGTGCGGTCCGGCCAGCCGCGCGGGCGGAAGTTGGCGTCGAACACCACGCGGGCGCCGCGGGACCGGGCATCCGCCAGCGCCCCGAACAGCACGTCCCGCGCCGGGGCGGCGAAGATCGAGAGGGTGATGCCGGATAGATAGAGTACGTCGAAGGCCGCAAGCTCCGCCGGGTCGAGGTGGTCGAAGAGCTGCCGGGCCGCTGCGCTGTCGCGCCAATACAGGAAACGGCGCTCGCCCTGCGGATCGGTCTGGATGATGTACAGGCCCGGCAGCCGCCCGGGAAGGCGATGCACCAGCCTTGTGCCGATCCCCTCCTCCTGCCAGCGCGCCAGCATCTCGCCGCTCCACGCATCGTCGCCCAGCGCCGTCACGTAGTCCACGGCGACGCCCAGCCGCGCAAGGTAGATGGCGGTGTTCAGCGTGTCGCCGCCGAAGCCGCGGCGGAGCTGCCCGTCCGGCTGCTCCCGGAGTTCCACCATGCACTCGCCGATGCAGGCGACCCGCGCCGTCATGCCCGCACCGCCCGCCGCGCGCCGAGAGTGTCCAGGCGGCACAGCGCCGCCGTCACCGCCGCCCGGAAGCGCGGGTCCTCGCACAGCGCACCGAACACCGGCCGCAGGCCGAGCAGCGCCGGGGCCAGCCGATCCGCCGGCGGCCCGGCCGTGCGCGCCCAGTCCAGCACCGGGGCGGCCGGGTCCTCCGCCCCCCCGCCTGCCCCGCAGCGCCCCCAGGCCGCGATCACCAGGGCATGCGCGTCCACCGGCAAGCCCAGCGCCAAGCGGTCCCGCATCGTGTCCACCACGCGCTGCGGCAGCTTCTGCGATCCGTCGGCGGCGATCTGCCGCAGGCGGTGGCGCAGGGCGGGGTTGCGGAAGCGTTCGAGCAGGGCACGCTTGTAGCCCGCCACGTCCGTGCCCGGCGGCACGGCAAGGGTGGGCGTCGCGTCGTCCATCACCCGAGCCGCGAACCCGGCGAGGTCGGGGTCCCGCATCGCGTCGGCCACCGTCTCCACGCCGGCCGAGAGGCCCAAGTAGGCGAGGGCGGAATGGCTGGCGTTGAGCAGGCGCAGCTTCATCGCCTCGAACGGCGCCACGTCCGCCACCAGCATGACGCCGGCGTCCTCCCAAGCCGGACGCCCGGTGGGGAAGCGGTCGGCGACCACCCATTGGCTGAACGGCTCGGCGACCACCGGCCAGGCGTCTCGCAGCCCGAGCGCCGCCGCGACCCGCGTGCGGTCCTCGTCCGTGGTCGCGGGCACGATGCGGTCCACCATCGTGTCGGGGCAGGCGACTTCCTGCTCCACGAAAGCGCCGAGGCCGGGGAAGCGCAGGCGGGCGAAGCGGGAGAGCAGACGGTGCAGCGTGCGGCCATTGGCCGGCAGGTTGTCGCAGCACAGCACGGTGAACGCGGGCAGGCCCCCCGCGCGCCGCCGGGCGATGGCGGCGACGAGCCAGCCGAGGGCCGAACGCGGCGCGTGCGGATGCGCGAGGTCGTGCTGGATGTCCGGATGCGCCTCGTCCAGCTCGCCGCTGGCAGGGTCGCGGCAATAGGCCTTCTCGGTCACGGTCAGGCTGACGATGGCGGTGGCGGGGGCGCACAGGGCGTCGAGCAGGGCGGCCGGGTCCTCCGGCGCCGCCAGCACCCGGCCGATGCTGCCGATCACCATGAGCCGGTCCGTTTCGCCGCGGATGTTCAGCGCGTACAGCCCGTCCTGCGCCGCCAGCGCGTCGCGGGTGTCCGGGCTGCGCAGGCTGGCGGCGGTGATACCCCAGCGCCGGTCGCCGGCCGCCAGCACCGCGTCGGTGTAGACCGCCCCGTGCGCGCGGTGGAACGCGCCGACGCCCAGGTGCACGATGCCCGGCCGCACGGCTCCGCGGTCGTAGCCGGGCCGGGCCACGTCCGCGGGCAGCCTTGACAGCGTCGCGTCGCACAGGCGGTACATGGTCAGGTCGGAAGCCCGTTCTGCCGGGCGAGCGCGGTCATCACGCCACGGATCTCGGCCAGGCCGCGCATGCGGCCGATCAAGGGATAACCGGGGTGGGTCGGCTTGCCCACGTCGTCCAGCATCTCGTGCCCATGGTCCGGGCGGAAGGGCAGGCGCCAGCGCGGGTCGCCGCCGTCCCGCCGGCGCTTCTGCTCCTCCAGCAGCGCCTGCACCACGGCCACCATGTCGGTGCCGCCGCCCAGGTGGTCGGCCTCCATGAAGGAGCCGTCAGGCTCCGTGCTGACGTTGCGCAGGTGAACGAAGTGGATGCGGCCGGCGAAGCGCCGCGCGATGCCCGGCAGGTCGTTGGCCGAGCGCGCGCCGAGCGAGCCGGTGCAGAGCGTGAGGCCGTTGGACGGGGACGGCACGGCGTCCAGGATGAAGGCGACGTCCTCCGCGGTGGAGGTGATGCGCGGCAGGCCGAGCAGCTGGCGCGGCGGGTCGTCCGGATGGATCGCGAGGCGCACTCCGGCCCGCTCCGCCGTGGGCACGACCTCCTCCAGGAAGCGGGCGAGGTTGGCCCGCAGTTGGGCGTGGCCGATGCCCCCATAGCGGGCGAGCATGCCGCGCAGGCCCTCGATGTCGTAGCGGTCAAAGGCGCCGGGCAGGCCCGCCATGATGCTGGCGAGCAGGGTGCGCCGGTCGTCGCCGGTCGCCGCGTCGAACCACGCGCGGGCGCGGGCGAGCACGTCGGGGGCGTAGTCCGCCTCCGCCCCCGGGCGCGCCAGCATGTGCACGTCGAAGGCGGCGAACTCGTGCATGTTGAAGCGCAGCGCGGTGGCGCCGCCGGGCAGGGGGTGGCGGAGCGTGGTGCGCGCCCAGTCCAGCACCGGCATGAAGTTGTAGCAGACCGTGCCGATCCCGGCCTCGCCGAGGTTGCGCAGCGTCTCGCGGTAGGCCTCGTAGTACGGCGCGGCGCCGTCCTCCCCCAGCTTGATGCTCTCGTGCACCGGCACGCTCTCCACCACGCTCCAGCGCAGGCCGAGGCCCGGGTCGGCCTCGATGACGCGGCGGCGCTCGGCGATGGCGTCCCGGGTCCAGACGGCGCCGGTGGGCACGTCGTGCAGGGCGGTTACGATGCCGGTCGCGCCCACCTGGCAGACGTCGGACAGGGTGATGAGGTCGCCCGGACCCCACCAGCGCCATGTTTGTTCCATGAAAGCCTCCTGGCTTGAGTAGGGTGTTCAGTGCAGCGCCAAGGCGGCGTCCGGCGTCCGCGTGCTTTCGATCGGCTTGACGAAGATCAGCACGCCCAGCACGCCGAGGATGGCGACCCCGCCCGCGAGCACGAAGGCGCTGGTGAACACGCCGGTGCTTTGCACGATGAAGCCCGTGACCGCCGGGCCGATGATGCCCGCGCAGTTCGCCATCATGTGGATGAAGCCGCCGACGCCGCCGATGTTCTCGCCGCGCACCGTGTCCTGCAGGATCGCCCAGTAGGTGCTGCCGGTGAGGTAGAGGAAGAACACGGCGGCGCTCATCAGCAGCAGCGCGCTGCCCACCGTCGTGACCAGCCCAGCCAAAGCGACGGACACGGCGGCGAGGCTCAGGCACACGGTCAGCACCAGCTTGCGGGCATGCAGCGCGCGTCCGGTGCGGCGGAACACCGCGTCCGACAACGCTCCGCCGGCGGCCAGGCCGCAGAAGCCGAGCACCCAGGGCAGGACCGTCGCGATGCTCATGTCCTTGATGCTGAGGTGCTGCGCCATGGTCAGGTAGCTCGGGAACCACGTCAGGAAGAAGAACAGGATGTAGTTGTAGCCGAAGAAGGCGAGGCCGGTGGCCAGCACCACGGGCTGCTTCAGGTAGAAGCCGAGCGGCTGCGCCGGCAGGCCGGCGGCCGGGTCGGCGTGGCCGTCCTCGATCTCGCGCAGCTCCTCGGCTGTGATCGTCGGGTGCTGGCGGGGCAGCTCCGTCGCGAGCCGGGTCCAGAAGAACAGCCACAGGAAGCCCAGCAGCCCGATGGCGACGAACGCCGCCTTCCAGCCGAGGGCCATCGCCATCAGGCCGACCACCGGCCCGGCGATCGCGCCGCCGAGCGGGGTGCCGCAGTTGGCGAAGCCGACCGCGCTCGCCGCTTCCCGGTGCGGGAACCAGTTGTTGACGACCTTGTTCATCGTGGAGGACAGCGGCCCCTCGCCGACGCCGAAGCACACCCGGATCACCAAGAGCGACACGAACCCGGTCGCTGCGGCGGTCAGCGCGCAGAAGGCAGACCAGACGCCCATCGCCAGGGTGAACACGCGCTTGGCCCCGAGCCTGTCGGACGCCCAGCCGCCGATGAAGTTGAACAGCGCGTAGCCGACGAAGAAGCTCGAGAAGATCAGGCCGAGGTCGGCGGGCGTCAGCGCGAGGTCCTGCATCACCAGCGGCGCGGCCACGGACAAGGCGGAGCGGTCGAGATAGTTGATGACGCCTGCGACGAACAGCAGGAGCACCAGTTGCCAACGCTTCTTCTTCAGCATGACGTCCTCCCCTTCGTTTCTCATTGGAGCAGCCGGCGTTGCCGTGCGGCGTCCTCCGCCACGCCATGCAGGCCAAACCGCTCGACCGTGGCATACACCTCACTAGGATGGGGCTGGCAAGAGGCTGGGCTTGGACCCGGGCAAGATCAGGGAAGCACGTCATGCAGGTTTGCGTCATCCACAAGGCCCAGGACCTGCGGATCGAGGACCACGCCACTCCGGACGTGCCCTCCGGCGGCGCGCTGGTCCGGGTGCGGGCGGGCGGCATCTGCGGGTCCGACCTGCACTACTACTTCGAGGGCCGGAACGGCGACTTCGCGATCCGCGAGCCGCTGGTCCCGGGCCATGAGGTCTCGGGCGAGGTCGCGGCCGTCGCCGCCGGGGTCACGCGGCTGCGGCCGGGCCAGCGGGTCGCCATCCACCCGGGGCGCAACTGCGGGCATTGCGCCGCCTGCCGGGCCGGGCGGGCCAACCTGTGCCGCAACGTGTTCTTCATGGGCAGCGCCAGCCGCTTCCCGCACATGCAGGGCGGGTTCGCCGAGTACGTCGCCGTGGACGAGAGCCAGGCCTACCCGGTGTCGGACGCGCTTCCCTTCACGACCGCGGCGTTCGCCGAGCCGTTGGCCGTGGCGCTGCATGCGGCTGAGCGGGCCGGGCCGCTGCTGGGCCGGTCGGTGCTGGTCGCCGGCGCCGGGCCGATCGGCCTGCTGGTCCTGCTCGCGGCCCGGCGTGCCGGGGCGGAGACGGTGGCGATGACCGACATCCTCGATGCGCCCTTGGCGCTGGCCCGGCGCCTCGGCGCCGCGGCCGCGGCGAACGTCGCGGACGACGCCGATGCGCTGTCCCGCATGGCGACGGAGGCCGGCGGCTTCGAGGCCGCGTTCGAGGTGTCCGGCAACCCGGCGGGCCTCGCGTCCTGCCTCCAGGCGGTGCGGCCGGGGGCCACGGTGGTGCAGGTGGGCACGCTGCCGCCGGGCCAGTTCCCGTTCGCCGGCAACCTGGTGATGGCGAAGGAGATCGACCTGCGCGGCGCCATGCGCTTCGACCGGGAGTTCGCCCACGCCGTCGCCTGCCTCGACCGCGGCCTGATCGACGTGGGGCCGCTGCTCACCGCCTGCGTGCCGGCCAGCCAGGCATCGGCGGCGTTCGACCTGGCCAAGCAGCGGGACAAGCACGCCAAGGTGCAGATCACGTTCTGACGGCCTGCTTGACCCACAAACCTGATGCGGGCAGCAAGGGGAAAAGGGAGGCGACGCGCCGCAGCATGACGAACACGATGGTGAACCAAGACGCCGCGTCGGCCATCCTGGCCCGGCTGGACCGCTTGCCGGCGACGCGGCATGTCTGGCGGCTGGTCACGCTGCTCTCGCTCGGCGGCTTGTTCGAGTTCTACGACCTGTTCATGACCGGCTACGTGATCCCCGGGCTGGTGAAGGCGGGGCTGCTGGCCAACGTGGGGGTCGGCATCTTCACCGGGCCGGCGCTGTTCGTGGCGGCGACCTTCACGGGCTTGTTCATCGGCACCTTCGTGTTCGGCTTCGTGGCCGACAAGTACGGGCGGCGGTCCATCTTCACGTTCTCGCTGCTGTTCTATTGCGCGGCGACCTTGGTCATGGCGTTCCAGGACAGCGGCACCTCGGTCTGCCTCTGGCGGCTGGTTGCCGGCATCGGCATCGGCGTCGAGCTGGTGACGATCGACACCTACATCGCCGAACTGGTGCCCAAGCACGTGCGCGGGCGCGCCTTCGCCTTCAACCAGGTGATCCAGTTCTCCGCCGTGCCGGTCGTGGCCTTCCTGTCGTACAAACTCGTGCCCACGGCGCCTCTCGGCTTCGACGGCTGGCGCTGGGTGGTCGTGACCGGGTCGGCCGGCGCGCTGTTCGTGTGGGTCCTGCGCCGCGGCATCCCGGAAAGCCCGCGCTGGCTGATCCAGCAAGGGCGCGTGGCGGAGGCGGAGGCGGTCACGGTGGCCATCGAGGCCCGGGT
Source organism: uncultured Acetobacteraceae bacterium (assembly GCA_964251035.1). GTDB lineage: Bacteria > Pseudomonadota > Alphaproteobacteria > Acetobacterales > Acetobacteraceae > CAHJXG01. The sequence goes on along the minus strand of CAXUJE010000017.1, from coordinate 21,218 downwards.
GGCCGCGGACCTCGGCGGGGCGCCGCTGCCGAAGCCGGCGTCGCACGCCGTGGAACGCACGGAGGCGGCCGGCCGGTTCGCCGAGATCTGGCAGCCGCCGTACCGCACGCGGACGTTGATGCTGATGGTGTTCCAGTTCTTCCAGACCTTCGGCTTCTACGGCTTCGCCGCCTGGGTGCCGACGCTGATCGCGCAGCAGACTGGGATCAACCTGTCCGCAAGCCTGCTGTATTCCTTCATCATCGCCATCGCCAGCCCATTCGGCCCGTTGCTGGCGATGGGCTTCGCCGACAGGTTCGAGCGGAAATGGCAGTTGGTGGCCGCGGCGTGCGGCGTCGGCGTGTTCGGGGTGCTGTTCTCCTTCCAAAGCACGATGGCGCTGCTGATCGTGTTCGGCGTCTTGATCACGTTGTGCAACAACGTGCTGTCCAACACCTTCCACGGCTACCAGACCGAGCTGTTCCCGACGCGCGTGCGGGCGCGCGCCGTGGGCTTCACCTACTCCTTCAGCCGGATCAGCACGGTGTTCGCCAGCTTCATCATCGGGTTCTTCCTGCGCAATGCCGGCACCAAGGGCGTGTTCGCCCTGATCGCCTTCGCCATGCTCATGGTCGTGCTGTCCATCGGCGTGTTCGGCCCGCGCACCCGCGACCTGGAGCTGGAGCAGATCTCGGCTTAGCCACGCCGGGCCTAATCGTCGCCGATCTCCCGGTCCGTGTTGTCCGGGAGCAGGGCCGTGGCGACCAGGCTGATGACGCAGCAGGCGAGGATGAACAGGGCGATCACCCAGCCCGTGTGGTACTGGGCCAGCAGGTATGCCACGATCAGCGGCGCCGGGCCGCCGGCGATGACGGAGGCGAGCTGGTAGCCGATGGACGCGCCGCTGTAGCGGAGCCGCCCGGGGAAGCACTCGGCGATCAGCGCCGCCTGCGGCCCGTACATGATGTCGTGCGGGATCAGCGACACGACGATGGCGAGGAACACCAGCGCGGGCGACATCGTGTTCAGCAGCCCGACATAGGCGAACCCGTACAGCCCGGTGAGCACGGCGCCCAGCATGTAGACGCGCCGCCGCCCGAAGCGGTCCGACAAGTGCCCGGCGAGCGGCACCGTCACCAAGGACAGCGCCGACCCGGCCATCACCGCCATCAGCAGCAGGTCGCGCGGCAGCTTCAGCGTGCCGACCCCGTAGGAGAACACGAAGGCGGTGAAGATGTAGAACGGCGCTTGCTCCCCCATGCGGGCCAGCGCGCTCAGCAGGATTTCCCGGGGATACTGCCGCACCACCGTGAGCGCCGGCGTCTTCTCGATGCGGTTCTCGGACGCCATGCGTTGGAAGGTCGGCGACTCCTCGACGCCGAGCCTGATCCACAGGCCGACCCCGATCAGGATGATCGACAGCAGGAAGGGGATGCGCCAGCCCCAGACCAGGAAGGCGTCGCCAGACCAGGCGCTGAAGCCCAGCACAGCCAGGTTCGCGGTGAACAGCCCGGCGGGCACGCCCATCTGCGGCCAGGACGCGGCCAGCCCGCGACCGCCCTTGCTGCCGGCCCATTCCATCGACATCAGCACCGAGCCGCCCCACTCGCCGCCGACGCCGACGCCCTGGATGAAGCGCAGCAGCGTCAGGATGACCGCGCCCCAGATGCCGATGGTGGCGTAGCTGGGCACGGCGCCGACGAGCACGGTGGCGACGCCCATCAGCATGAGCGTGGCGATCAGCGTCGACTTGCGCCCGATGCGGTCGCCGAAATGGCCGAAGATCGCCGCCCCGATGGGCCGGGCGACGAAGCCCACGGCGTAGACGCCGAACGCGTTGAGGGTGGCGACCAAGGGATTGCTGTTGGGGAAGAACAGCGTCCCGAAGACGAGGCCCGTGGCGGTGCCGTACAGGAAGAAGTCATACCACTCGATGGTCGTGCCGATAGTGGCGGCCAGCGCCGCCCGGGTCAACATCCTGCGCTGTTCGGCGGCCGACATGGCTGGGGCCTGGGCGGTCGATGACATGGCTTCCTCCTCGCGTTTTCCGCTTACGATGCGGCCTGTCCGCGCATTCCGCAAGCGAGGCTGTCCGGCTCCGGCGTCCCGCCGCTCAAACGACCGAGACGTGGACGCGGTGCCAGGCGGTGCTCAGGTAGCCCTTGAAGTTCCACACGTCGTCCGGCAGCGCCGGCTGGGTCTGCCCGGCGGAGTCCCAGGCCCGCACCGCCAGCTCGTGCCGGCCCCGCGGCAGGTCCATCTCGATGCGCCAGAGCGTCCAACTCCAGGGCGCCGCCGGGTCGTGCGCCAGCTCGGCCTGCACCCAGGTCCGGCCGCCGTCGGCGGACACGTCCACCCGGGCCACGGCGCGGGCGGTGGCGACGGCGTAGCCCTGCAGCGCCACGCGGCCCGCGTCCAGCATGGCGCCCTCCGCCGGGCGGCAGATCGCCGAGGTGAGCGGCATGGCGTCGATGGTGACGCCCTGCTGCCAATCGACCGTGTCCTCGGTGACGCCGGGCGGCAGCAGCTTGTAGTCGCGTTGCTGCATGTGGTTGTCGGAGGGGCGGTCCTGCACGGTGATGGCGGCGAGCCATTTCGGGCTGCGCACGCCCGCGTAGCCCGGCACCACGGCGCGCAGCGGAAAGCCGTGCTCCGGCGCCAGAGCCTCGCCGTTCATCGTGTGGGCCAGCAGGGTTTCTGGCGCCGTCGCCTTGGCCATGCCGATGGACACGCCATAGGCGAACCGCCCTTCCTCCGGTATTTCTATGATATCCCGGGACTCGAACGCGACGTGCAGCGCGGCATCCGTCTCCGCCCCGGCGGCGCGCAGCACGTCGGCCAGCGCGACCCCGGTCCACTCGGCGTTGCCGATGGCCCCGGCCGCCCAGGGGTCGCCCGCCGTCGGCCGCACCGCCTGCAGGTCGGCGCGGCGGTTGCCAGCGCATTGCAGCACCGCGGTCACGGACCGCGCGGGAAACCGCTCCTGCAGCTCCGCCATCGACAGGTCGAGCGGCGTCTTGACCTGGCCGCCCACCCGTAGCCGGTGCGTCGCCGGGTCGAGGCGCGGGATGTCGCCGTGGCTGCGCACGTAGAAGTCGGCCTGCGCGGTCAGGGAGGACGCGAGCAGCCGGTCGGGCGGCGTCTCCGCGTTGTAGGGGTGCGCGGACCGCACCAGCAGCGGCTTGGGGTTGGGATCGGGCACCGCGGTCTCCGTGGCGATTGGCACGGGCGACAACGCGGGCGCGGACGGAATGGGTGCAGGTTTGACGGCGAAAAGCGGAGGGGCGCGCCGGGCTTCTGCTGCTGGCGTGCGCGGGCCAGAGACGGCGGGCCTGCATCTTAACAAAATTTAGACGTGAAACATTTGTAGTGCTTACACCCGCAGCTTCCTGAAATTATCAACACATTGGTTTTATTGACTGGTCTCATTATTGCGAAACGGTTGCCGGGCCGTTCGGGTGCCCGCCAACCAGGAGCTTTCATGCGCCAGTTTCTTCTAGCGTCAGCGGTGGTCCTCGCTGCGCCCTTCTTGCTTGCGGGCGGGGTGCAAGCTACGCCGATGCTCGGGATCACCGTCCAGTCGGGCGGCGAGTCCAACTTCCAGTCGTTCACGTTCGGCACTCAGGGCGGGACTCACAGCTTCGATGCGGTGAGCGTCGGCAACTTCGCCGTCAACAACATCGGCACGCAGCTTTATGCGCCGAGCTACATCGACCTTGCGGCTTTCGACCTTTCGAGCAGCACGGGCGGAACTTTGACCGTCACCGTGACCGGGACCGGCTTCACGACCCCGGTGGGCGCATCGAGCTGGCTGACGCAGTTCACCGGCAACGTTGCCAACGGCTCGGCCAGCGTGAGCGCCAAGTCGTATCTTGACAACGGCAACACCTTGAGCAACCCGGGCTGCGCGGTCGGCTGCACGCTGCTGAGCAGCGTGGACCTGGGCGGCAGCGCGACGGCCAGCGCCGTCACCGATGGTTTGTTTGCCCTGACCGAAGTGATCACCATCACGGCCACCGGGGCGCAGCGCCTCAGCCTGGATGCGTCGGTCAGCAACGTTCCTGAGCCGATGTCTCTGGCCCTGCTCGGCACGGGCCTCGTCAGCCTCGGCCTCGTCCGCCGCCTCGCGCCGCGCAAAGCCGTCTAGGCCTGGGCGTCCGCTGCCACAAGCCTGGGCGCTTGGGGCGTCATCATGGGAGCGTCCGGCATTGGCCGGGCGCCCCCATCAGCGCGCCATCACCGCGGGCGCCTGCACCGGGTCGTGCGCGGCGGGGTAGACCACGTCGAACTCATAGCGCTCATGCGGCACCGCGCGGTGGTCCGCCTGGCGGAAGTGGCCCGGACGCAGGCAGTAGTCGCGCAGGATGGCCAGCGTCTTCAGCGCCTGCGACGTCATCTTGACGTTCGACACCTGGTCGTCCTCGCGCCAACTGATCGGGAAGAACAGGACCGAGCGCCCGGCGTCGAACAGGCCCAGCAGCAGGAAGTTGTTGAAGCGCAGGTCGTCGGCGTAGCGCAGCACGGCCGGGTCGGTGAACACGCCCGCCGCGAAGACGTTCAGCCCCGAGCCGAGGTCCAGCACCCGGCGGCGGGCGCCCAAGGTGAACAGCAGGTTGAACACGCGGTTGCCGAAGATGCGGAAGCGCGAGTACCCACGCAGCGACGACCCTTTCGCGAACCGCGCGCCCAGGCAGGCGTCGTGCCGCAGGTGCTGGCCGGCGTCCAGCACCGGGGCGAGGTCGGCGATGCTGCCCTGGTCGTCGCCGTGCAGGACGACGACATGGGTGAAGCCCTTCCGCTCGGCATAGGCGAAGGCGGCCTTGTGCGAGCCGCCGAGGTTGTAGTTGGCGCGGTTGCGCGCGACCGTCACGCGGGGCACCTCGGCCTCCGGCGCCGCCGCGACCGCCGCCTCCAGCGTGCCGTCCTTGCTGCCGTTGTCCAGCACCAGCACCTCCGCGAAGCGCTGTGCCAGGGGGCCTTTGAGCTGCGACAGCACGCGGCCGATCTGCTGCGCGCAGTTGTAGCAGGGGATGAACACCAAAAGCTTCTCGGGCGCGGTCTTCTCGGGCATGGTCACGTCCTCGGCGCGATGGTCCGCTCGCTCATGTGGCGCGACATCAGGAAGTTCAGCAGGAGCTGCGGCGGCGTGACCAGGACCTTGGCGGCGGCGGTCAGGACGGCGCGCGACGGGTCAAGGCCGTTGGCCTGCGCCAGCCCGCCCAAGAGCTGGATGACCAGGGTCATCACCCAGGCCGCGGCGGTGATCAGGCAGACCGTGTAAAGCAGGTACACCGCGATCCGCGTGCCCAGCGCGCCCTCGCTGCGGTCGAAGATGAGGCGGCGCGACACCAGGAACACCGTGAGCGCTGCGGTGCTGGAGCTGATGACGTTGGCGACGAAGGGCGGCATGCCGAGGCCGCCCACCATGGACAGCAGCAGGGCGAAATCCAGCAGCCAGCCCATGCCGGACAGGCCGCCAAACTTCAGGAACGCGGCAAGCCACCCCTGCTTGGGGGTATCGGCCTGGCTGGTGAGGGTCACGGTCATCACATATCAAGTAGGCGCGGCGCAGCGTGGAGTCGCCCAACATCGCCGTGATGACGCCGGGAAACCGCGGTGCCGGCGCTTGTCCCTCGCGGACCATGTTCCGTGCGGCTAACGTGGCCCTTCTCGGCGGAACGGGTGGGCAACGGAATTGTTCGGCGCGGCAGGCCAGGGATGGGCGCAGCTCGGAGAGCTGACACTGGCGTTCGGCCTCTCGGCCGCGGTCGGCCTGGAGCGCGAGTTCCGCCAGAAGAGCGCCGGCCTGCGCACCTACACCCTGGTCGGCGTGTCGGCCGCGCTGTTCATGCTCATCTCGAAGTACGGGTTCATGGACGTGCTGGAGGCCGGCCGCGTGGTGGCCGATCCGTCGCGCGTCGCGGCCCAGGTCGTGTCGGGCATCGGCTTCATCGGCGGCGGCGTCATCTTCATGCGGCGCGACATCGTGCGCGGGCTGACGACGGCGGCCTCGGTCTGGCTGACCGCGGCGCTGGGCATGGCGTGCGGCGCCGGCCTGCCCATCTTGGCCATCGCGACGGCCATCGGCCATTTCGTCATCATGTTCGTCTTCCCAAAGCTCATCGCCTACCTGCCGCGGGAACGGCGGACGGCCACCAGGCTGCGCATCTCCTACCGGGAGGGCCAAGGACTGCTGCAGTCCATCCTCGTCGTCTGCACGCAGCTCCGTTTCGTCATCGCCCATGTCGATGTCGAGCGCGGCCCCGTGTCCGCGGACGCCCTGGAGGAGAGCCTGGACCGGGCCGACCTGGAAGGCGTCGAAGGGGACCGGCCCATGCGGGGCCTCGTCGTGCTGACGATGCAGGTCAGGGGCAAGCGGCCGTTCGCCCACCTCGTGGCCCGCCTGTCCGAGGTCGAAGGCGTCGTCCGCGTGGGCAGCGTGGGCGATGACGCGGAGCTTGAGTGAGATTGGGCGGTGCCCGCCGCATCCTTGCGCCGCGGCGCTTGGCCCGCCACCCTGCCGCATGGACCAGACCTCCGCCTTCCTCCCCGGCCCGCGGCTGCGCATTGCGGGCGCCCCGTCCGGCCCGCTGGCCGGGCTGACCTTTGCGGCCAAGGACCTGTTCGACGTGGCGGGGCATCCCACCGGGGGCGGCAACCCGGACTGGCCGCGTGGCCCGGCGCCCACGCGGCATGCCTGGGCGGTGCAGGCGCTGCTGGACGCCGGCGCCACGCTGGTGGGCAAGACGGTGACGGACGAGGTCTCGCTCGGCATCCTGGGGGAGAACGCGTTCGACGGCACGCCGGTGAACCCGGCGGCGCCGGGGCGGGTGCCAGGCGGGTCCAGCTCGGGGTCGGCGTCCGCGGTGGCGGCCGGGCTGTGCGACACTGCGCTGGGGACGGACACCGGCGGGTCCGTGCGGGTGCCGGCGAGCTTCTGCGGCCTGTTCGGCATCCGGCCCACCCATGGGCGCGTGCCGGTCGCCGGCATGGCGGCGCAGGCGCCCACGTCCGACACCACGGGCTGGTTCGCGCGGGACGGCGACACCTTCGCCCGGGTCTCCGCGGCCATGCTGGGGGAGGCGGTGCCGGACGCGCTGCCCACCCGGCTGCTGCGCGCGACCGACGCCTTCGGCTTCGCGGACCCGGCGGTGGCGGCGGCGCTGGCACCCATGGTGGCGCGGCTCGAACGACTGATCGGTCCGGCGCAGGACGAGGTCATGGCGCCGCCGGGCCTTTCGGTCTGGGCGCGGGCGCAGCGGACCCTGCAGCCGGCCGAGGCGTGGCAGACCTTCCAGCCCTGGGTCGAGACCCACAACCCGCGCTTCGCCTTCAGCGTGGCGCGCGGGCTGGTGGCCGCGGCCGCGATCCCGGCGGCAGAGATCGAGTGGGCGTCGCTGATGCGGCAGGAGGCGCGCGGGCGCATGGCCTACCTGCTGCCGCCGGGCACGGTCCTGTGCCTGCCGACCACGCCGTTCCCGGCGCCGGAGGCCGGGCTGCCCTTGCCGGTGCTGGACCCGCTGCGGGCGCGCATCGGCTGCCTGTGCGCGCAGGGCGGGCTGGCGGGGCATCCGCAGGTGAGCCTGCCGGGTGCTGTCGTGGACGGGCTGCCGGTCGGCCTGAGCATCATCGGCGCCCGGGGCGCGGACGCGGCGCTGGCCGCCGTCGCCCGGGCTTGGGACCATGCGCCGGGGTGAGGGCTCCCGGTGGTTGGCGCGCGCCGCCTCCGGTGCGATAAGCGGCCATGCGCGTCCTCCATCACCTGCCGCTCTCCCCCTATGCCCGCAAGGTCCGCCTGGTGCTGACCGAGAAGCGGCTGCCGTTCGAGCTGCAATTGGAGAAGGTGTGGGAACGGCGGCCCGAGTACCTCGCCATGAACCCGGCCAACACGGTGCCGACGCTGATCGAGGAGAACGGGCTGGCGATCCCCGACAGCGGGGTGATCTGCGAGTACCTGGAGGAGGCCTATCCCGACACGGCCCTGCTGGGCAGCACGCTGGCGGAGCGGGTGGAGGTACGGCGCCTGCTCGCCTGGTTCGACGGCAAGTTCGCCCGCGAGGTGACGGCGAACCTGCTGGGCGAGAAGTTCATGAAGCGGCTGATGGGCCGGGGCAACCCGGACGGCGCGCTGCTGCGGGCCGGGTATGCGGCGCTGCGGGACCACATGGGCTATATCGGGCACCTGGCGGAGCAGCGGACGTGGCTGGCGGGGGCGTCGCTGTCGCTTGCGGACTTCGCGGCGGCGGCGCACCTTTCGGCGCTGGACTTCGCTAGCGACGTGGACTGGTCGGTTTCGCCTTCGACGCGGGACTGGTACGCGCGGATGAAGTCGCGCCCGAGCTTCCGGGGGCTGCTGGTGGACCGGGTGCCGGGGGTGATGCCGCCGGCGCACTACGCGGACTTGGATTTCTGATCCGCCCCGGCGGCGTGGTCACGAATCCCACGTCGCCCCATAAGCGGGCATCCCCCGGGCCAGGCAGGCGTTCAGGACCTGCTTGTTGCTGGCCGGGTTTGGACACGCGAACGATGCACCCGCTCGAACAGGTCGTGCCGCGCATGGCGGACCGCCGGGAGCGCGGTGAGCGCCATGGCGGCCAGCAGCGCCAGGACGGCGGCTGACAACGCCTGCCCAAGCGCCGGGCCGCGCGCGCCAGCGGTTCGCCACATACTTCGCCCAACGCCCGACGCCCGCAGAGCGGCAAGCGGACTGCCGCGCGGTTCAGCGCCATGACCAGCTGGTGGTTGCGCAGCACGACCGTGAGCAGCAGGTTGAGCAGCGTGGCCTCGGCGCACAGCAGGCTGTGCGCCGACACGCGCTCCAGCAGGAAGAGGTTGGTGGCGCCGACCGGCCCATAGAACGACTACGCGGTCATCCACCTTTCGACGTCGTTCTCCAGTCTCGGCAGCATGGGCCTCCAACCGGACTTCTCAGGCGGGCCGGTCCACATCACGGGATAACCAGGCTCCAGCGGCGGCTCGATGATCGACAGCACGCAGTCGGTGAGCGTCGATCCCAGCTATACCCTGCTTGACGGCACGTCCATTGGCCCCGGCTCAAGCGGGGGGCCTGACCTACGATGCCAACGGCCTGCCCCATGTCGTCCGGCTGGCGTCCTCCGAAAGCCTGGCCGCGAGCGCCACCGGGCAAATCGCGGGCACGTTCGTGCAGATCACCGCGGGCGCGCTGGACCAGATCGGCTCATGGGAGAGCCAGGACCACGGCGCCCAGTGGCCCGCCGTGCAGGTATGCGACGCGACGCTCGGCCAGTGGACGCCCGATGCCTTGACGCGCTTCTACACCGGGCCGGTCGCCGGCGTTCAGGAGCAATACATCGACGTCTCGTCGCACAGGCGGCCTGCTTCTCATCCATTGGGCCGAGTTCGGGCATGCCGGCGACGAGGGCGATGGCGGCTGCCTCGCCGGTGCCTGGGATGCTGGCCGGGGTGTCGGGCCGGTTCTGCAGCACGGGACCGGCCTTGATGGCCGCCGGGGCGTGTGGGTCGAGGTCCTCGACCTGTTGGGCGGTCTGCTTGAGCCGCTGCCCGGCCTGGCGCTTGGGTGAGGCGATGCGCAGCCCCTGGGCGCGGCGGGCTGCCGCGGCGCGGTCCTTGGCCAGGGCGCGCCGTGCCGCGACGAGGCCGGCGGGCTGCCCGGCCGCGACCCGTGGCCCCGGACACGGCCCGCGTGGCGCCGATGGTTCGAGCCAGCGCAGCAGCCCGGCGTGTCCCGTGCGGTGGTTGGCGGGCCGCCGGGCTTGGCCGCCAGGATGAGCCGCGGCATCAGGCAAAAGAAAGGGGCGGTCCCACTCCAACCCGGCCCGTCACGGCCGGCATGGTCCCGGTCCGACCCCTTCCACCCACCGCGCCCCGGCCCGGCGGGCCCGCCCCCCCCCCCCCCCCCCCCCGGCGCCCCCCCCCCCGCGGCGGCTGGTCCCAGTCTCCCGCAAACGGCACGATGGCCGTAAGACAAGCGTGACCGCATCAGGCGAAGTCGCCTGACCGGTAAACGTGCCTGCAAAAACAAAGCCTAGGCTTCATGTCCGTCTTTGAGGAGGGTGGCCTGCCTCGCTGAGGCACGCCGGCATCGAGGGTTGCGCTGGAAGGACCGGCGCCGGCCGACGCATGCGCTGGCCAAGGCATGCCGGAGACGGGTCACGGGAGAGGTTGGCGCATCCGTCGGCTTGGACGTGCGCAAGGCGACGGTTGCCGTGACGGCCGCGCGGAGTGGCTTGCGGGACGCGGCCGGGTTCCCCGGCACGGCCGGGAACACGCCGGCGGCGCTGGACAAATTGGGCCGCCAGGCTTACCCGCAAGTACGGGCAGCTCAGCTTCTGCCACGAGGCCGGGCATGCGTGTGCGGTTGCGGCGCCGTCGCTGATCCCGAGCCGGGCGACCCGCGGCCGGGTCAAGGCCGGTCGGCGGGACGCGGCCAGCCTGGCGCAGCTGCGCCGTACGGGCGAGCTGCCGGCGATCTGGTGCCGGACGCGGCCCACGCGGCGATGTCCGGCGAACCTCAGCGCCTCTGACGCCCAAGGCTGGAGGCGGGGCCAGGTCGGGAAACCCCCGCCTCCTGCCCTGGGCGGCAGGCCCACACACCACCAACGCCGGCATGCAACGGCGAACGGCTCACCATCACCCACACTCTTGAAGACGGTCACGCTCCAGCGTCCCAATGTTCAAATCATGCCTTGAGGAGAGACAACGATGGCAGACATCGCGAACATCGACGCGGCACAGCCAAGGCGGGGGGCGGCGGTGCTGCCACGCTCCAGCGTCCCAATGTTCAAGTCATGCCTTGAGGAGAGACAACGATGGCAGACATCGCGAACATCGACGCGGCACAGCCAAGGCGGGGGGCGGCGGTGCTGCTGGAGGTGCTGCGGAGCGAAGGCGTCCAGCACATCTTCGGCAATCCCGGCACGACCGAGCTGGCTCTGATCGACGCGCTGACCGGCATGCCCGAGATCGGGTACATCTGGGGCCTGCAGGAAGCCAGCGTCGTCGCCATGGCCGACGGCTATGCCCAGGCGTCCGGACGGCCCGGCTTCATCAACCTCCATACCGCGGGCGGCCTCGGCCATGGCATGGGCGCGCTGCTGAACGCGAAGGTGTCGAACACGCCGCTGGTGGTCACGGCCGGGCAGCAGGACATGCGGCACATCCTGACGGACCCGCTGCTGTCCGGCGACCTCGTCGGCATCGCCGGGCCGGCCGTCAAGTGGGCGCGCGAGGTCACGCATCCCGACCAGTTGCCGACGCTGCTGCGGCGCGCCTTCCACGACTGCACCGCAGCCCCCAGCGGCCCGGTGTTCCTGTCGCTGCCGATGGACGTGATGGAGGGCATGAGCACGGTCGGCATCGCCGAGCGCTCCGTGATCGACCGCGCCGCGGTGGCCGGCTCGCTGGAGCCGTTGAGCGACACCCTGGCCGGCTTCGCGCCCGGCAAGGTGGCGCTGATTGCCGGGGACGAGATCTCCGCCTCCGATGCGGCCGTCGAGACGGTGCTGCTTGCCGAGGCCTTGGGGGCGCCGGTGTTCGGCTCGTCCTGGCCGGCGCACATCCCGTTCCCGACCGCGCACCCGCTCTGGGCGGGCAACCTGCCCAGCAAGGCGAGCGAGATCCGGGCGGCGTTGGGGGCGTTCGATGCCGTGCTGGCGCTCGGCGGCAAGTCGCTGATCACCGTCCTCTACACCGATGGCCCGGCCGTGCCGCCGGGCTGCAAGGTCATGCAGTTGTCGGCGGACGTGACGGACCTGGGGCGCACCTACGCGACGGGGCTGTCGATGGTCGGCGACATCAAGGCGTCGCTGAAGGTGCTGCTGCCGCTGCTGGACCGCAAGCTGGCGCGCCACCAGGATGCGATCGCGTCGCTGCGGCAGGCGGCGGAGACGAGGCGCAACGACCACCTGGCGGCGCTCCGGGAGAAGGCGCGGGCCGAGTTCGACGCGCCGGTGACGACGCCGCTGGTGGCGGCCGAGCAGGTGGCGCGCGCCATCGGCCCGCATGTCGCCATCGTGGACGAGGCGATCGCGACCTCGCTGCACGTGCGGTCGTTCCTGAACTCCTCCTCCGCGCGGCAGTACTCGTTCCTGCGCGGCGGCGGCCTTGGCTGGGGCATGCCGGCAGCGGTCGGCACCTCGCTCGGGCTGGGCCGGTCGCCGGTCGTGTGCCTGGTGGGCGACGGGGCCGCCATGTACTCGCCGCAGGCGTTGTGGACCGCGGCGCATGAGCGCCTGCCGGTGACGTTCGTGGTGATGAACAACCGTGAGTACAACGTGCTCAAGAACTTCATGCGGGCGCAGCCGCACTACCTCAGCGCCCAAGCCAACCGGTTCATCGCCATGGACCTGGTTGACCCGCCGGTCGACTTCCTGGCGCTCGCGGCCTCGATGGGCGTGCCGGCCCGGCGCGTCGGCCAGGCCGCCGAAATCGCCGGCGCGGTTGAGGCCGGCATCGCCTCAGGCGTGCCCAACCTGATCGAGCTTCCGATCACGGCAGGGTAGGCGCCCGGCCAGACACGACTCGGCTGCGTCGCGGCGCAACGCCCTCAGCCGCCCGCCGGCCGGGCGGACAGCACGAGGATGCAAGCAGGCTCGCAGGCAAGGGGCAAGGTACGGCGCGCCGCCTCCGCCGCGGCCTGCATGTCGGCGACGAGCGCGGTGAAGTCGTCCGGCTCCGACGCCGGCAGGCGCAGGCCAAGCTCCGCCAGGCGGGCGCGGACCACGTCGGCGCTCACGCCGCGCCTGCCATCTGCCAGGCCATCTCCGGCCGCCTGTCGCGCCACGGCGTGGCGCGCTCGAACGCATGGGCGACGCGGAACAGCAGCGCCTCGCAGAACGGCTTGGCGGCGACCTGCATCGCCACCGGCAGGCTGCCCTCGCCGAAGCCGCTGCAAACGGAGATGGCCGGGTAGCCCGTCACGTTGAACGGGATGGTGAAGTTCGGCTTCTCCAGGTTGGTCCACTTGGGCACATCCTTGATCGGCGGCGCCTCGGCGGCGGCCGCCGCCGTCACCAGCACGTCCACCCCGGCCATGGCGGCAGCCATCTCAAGGCACAGCTCCCGCCGGCGCCGCAGCGCCTGCACGTAGTCCGGCCCGCTCACCAGCGCGCCGAGCGCGATGCGGTCGCGGAACAGCTCGCCGTACTCATAGAACCGCGTGCGCAGCCAGGGCTCATGGATCGCGTAGGCCTCCGCCGTGAGGATCAGGAAGCCGCAGGAATGGTACTCCTGCATGGGCGACAGGGTGATCTCCCCCACGGTGGCGCCGAGCTGGCGCAGCACGTCCAGCCCCTTCTCGATCCCGGACAGGGTGGCCGGGCTGCCGGGGTTGTCGGTCTCGTGGAAATGGCGCACCACGCCCACGCGCAGGCCCTTGATGCCGCCCTCGATGCCGGCGGTGAAGTCGGGCACGGGGCGGTCGGCGCTCGCCGGGTCGGCGGCGTCGTGGCCGGCCATGGCCTGCAGCAGCATCGCGCAGTCCTCCGCCGTCCAGGCCAGCGGTCCCGCATGGTCCAGCGTGAACGACAGCGGCAGGATGCCGCGCCGGCTGATCAGCCCGTAGGTCGGCTTGATGCCGGCCGTGCCGCACAGCGCCGCGGGGCCGCGGATGGAGCCGCCGGTGTCCGACCCGGTGCCGCCCAGGATGAACCCGGCCGCCACCGCGGCGCCCGTGCCGCTGCTGCTGCCGGCGGTGAAGTGGTCGGGGTTCCACGGGTTGCGCGCCGGCGGCCACGGCACGTCGAAGGACGGCCCGCCCATGGCGAACTCGTGCGTGGCGAGCTTGCCCAGCATGACCGTCCCCGCTTCCGCCAGCCGGCGGACGCTCTCGGCGTCCTCCGTGGGCACGTTGCCCTCCAGCAGGCGGGAATGCGCCGTCGTGCGGATGCCGGCGGTGTTGTAGATGTCCTTGTGCGCGATCGGGATGCCGTCGAGCCTGCCCCGGGCGGCGCCGCGCGCCCACCGCGCTTCGGAGGCGCGGGCATCCGCCAACGCGCGCTCCTCCGTCAGCAGCAGGAAGCTGTGCAGCCGGCCGTCCGCGGCCCGGATGCGGGACAGGCAATCCTGCGTCAGCTCCACCGGGGAGAGCGTGCCGGCGGCGATCTGCCGGGACGCCTCGGCGATGGTGAGCTGCGCGCTCATGGGCATGGCCCCGGGTGGAACACGAGGGCCGGCTCCGCCTCGCGTGGCTTGTCCCGCGTCACCCGCCCGATCATGGCGTCCATGATGCGGCTGGCGCGGCGAAGCTCGGACAGCGTTTCGGGCGTGAGCGGCAGCCCGCTGCGGCTCATGGCCGCCTTGAACTCGTCATCCGTCATGGTCGTCTCCTCATCGTTCAAGCGGCCGACGGCTCGGCCAATTGCCGGACCGGCGTGTCGTGGATGCAGCGCACGGACGCGCCGGGTCTCGGCCGCAGCAGCGGCGGGTCCGCGCGGCACTGGCTGACGGCGAAGCGGCAGCGCGGGGCGAAGGCGCAGCCCGGCGGCAAATGAGCCAGGCTGGGCGGGCTGCCGGCGATGGTGCTGAGCGGGGTGCCGCGCATGGCGCCGTGCACCGTCGAATCCAGCAGCCCCGCCGTGTACGGGTGGCGCGGGTGGCGCAGCACGTCCCGCACGCTCCCGGTTTCCACGAAGCGGCCGGCGTACATCACGGCGACCCGGTCCGAGATCTCCGCCGCCACGCCCACGTCATGCGTCACGAACACCACCGCCATCCCCATCTCCTGCTGCAGCTGGCGCAGCAGCAGCAGGATCTGGATCTGCACGGTCACGTCCAGCGCCGTCGTCGGCTCGTCCGCCAGCAGCACGCTCGGCGAGCAGGTGAGCGCCAAGGCGATCATCGCGCGCTGCCGCATGCCCCCGGACATCTCGTGCGGGAAGCTTTCCATGCGGCGGGCGGCGGAGGGGATGCGGACGTGCTCCAGCATCTCCAGCGCGCGCTTGCGGGCGCGGCGCCGGTCCACGCCCTCGTGCTTCACGACGGTTTCGCTGATCTGCTCGCCGATGGTGTAGACCGGGTCCAGCGCCGCCATCGGCTCCTGGAAGATCATGGACACCGTGCTGCCGCGCAGCTTGGCCAACTGCTTGGGCGGCAGCGTCAGGATGTCCGTCCCGTTCAGCCGCACGCTGCCGCCGACCGCGGCGTAGCCCGGCAGCAGCCCCATCACCGCCTTCAGCCCCACGCTCTTGCCCGAGCCGGACTCGCCCAAGATCGTCAGCGTCTCGCCGGCCCGCAGGTCATAGGAGATGCCACCCACCGCGCGCACCCGCCCGCCATGCGACGGAAAGCTCACCGTCAGGTCGGAGACCGTCATGGTCAGCGGCGCCGCGGCGTCAGCCATGCCGGGCCGCCGCCTGCGCCTCGGGGACGATGCAGGCCACCAGATGGCCCGGCGGCGAAGCCTCGGCCATCGCCCGCGCGAGGGGCGGGGTGGCCGCGGCGCAGGCCGCCAGCGCGTAGGCGCACCGGGTGCGGAAACGGCACCCAGAGGGCGGGTCGACCGGGTTCGGCGGGTCGCCGGTCAGCGGCATCTCGGCCGTGCGGTCGTCCGGGTCCATCGCCGGCTTGGAGGCGAGCAGGGCGCGCGTATACGGGTGGCGCGGGTGGCGGTAGATGCTCTCGACCGGACCCATCTCCACCACCTGGCCCAGGTACATCACCATCACCCGGTCGCTCATGTACTCGACGACATTGAGGTCGTGGCTGATGAAGATGTAGGTAAGGTCGAACCGCCCCTTCAGCTCGCCCAGCAGGTTCAGCACCTGCGCCTCGACCGACTTGTCGAGCGCGGACACCGCCTCGTCCAGGATCAGCAGCCGCGGCTGCAGCGCCAAGGCCCGCGCGATGTTGACGCGCTGGCGCTGCCCGCCGGACATCTCGTGCGGGTAGCGGCCGGCGTGCTGCGCCGGCAGCCCGACCTGGCCCAGCAGCCGCTCGGCCTGGTCGATGGCCTCCCGCCTGGGCGTGCCGTGCATGCGGGGCGCATAGGCGATGCTGTCCACGGCTGTCATGCGCGGGTTCAGCGAGGAGTAGCTGTCCTGGAACACCATCTGCATCTGCCGCCGCACGGCGGCCACCGAGATGCCGCGTGGCACCCCGACCTCCTCGCCGTCGAAGACCAGCGCCCCGGCGTCGGGCTTGACGAGGTGCATCAGCAGGCGCGCGGTGGTGGACTTGCCGCAGCCGCTCTCCCCCACGACGCCGAGCGTCTCCCCCTTGCGCACGGAGAAGCTCACGTCGTCCACCGCGTGCACGGTGGCGGTGCGGCGGTGCAGAAGGCCGCCGCGCAGCGGGAAGTGCTTGCGCAAGCCCTCCGCGGTCAGCAGCGGCTGAGCCTGGCCGCCCCGGTCCCGCGGGTCAGGCCCGCCGCGCTGCGCCAGCCTCATCGCCCGCTCCTCACGTGTTCAGCCGCACGTCCATGGCGCTGCGCAGCCCGTCGCTCATCAGGTTGAAGCACATGGAGGTGGCGAAGATCATCAGCCCCGGCAGCGCCGCCACGAACGGCTGCACGTAGATCGCCTGCCGCAGCGAGTTCAGCATCAGCCCCCATTCCGCGCTGGGCGGCGTGACGCCCAGGCCCAGGAAGCTCAGTCCCGCCGACAGGATGATGGACAGGCTGATCAGGCTGGTCGCATAGACCAGGATGGGGCCGAGCACGTTGGCCAGGATGTGGTGGCGGATGATCTGCATGGTGGTGGTGCCGCCGGCGCGCGCCGCCTCCACGAAATCGAGGTGCCGGGTCTGCGACGTCACGGTTTCCGCGATGCGCACCATCGGCGGGATGAACACCACGGCGAGCGCGATGATGGAGTTCAGGAGGCCGCTGCCGAGCATGCCGCAGATCGCCACGGCGAGCAGGATGGACGGAAAGGCGTAGAACACGTCCATGGTCCGCATGATGAGCGAGCCGGCCCAGCCGCCCAGGTAGCCCGCGAGGATGCCGAGGAAGCTGCCGACCGCCAGCGAGATCCCGACGGGCACGATCCCGGCCAGCAGCGAGAGCCGCCCGCCGTAGCACAGCCGGGTCCAGACGTCGCGCCCGGTCTCGTCCGTGCCCAGCCAGTGGCCCGGCGTGCCGATGGGCCTCAGCCGGCGCAGCACGCTGCCGGCGTAGGGGTCCTGCGTCGTCACCCAGGGCGCCGCCAGCGACATGACGACGATGGCGAGCAGCAGCGCCGTCACCGCCAGGGTCACGGGATCGCGGCGCAGGCGCTCGGCCACCAGCGCCCAGTAGCCCGGCGGCGCGATGGCCGGTCCGGCCCCCGACGCGCCGGTCAGGGCCGCCGGGGCGTCCACGGTGTTGGCGTTCGCCACCGCCAGCCCGTCTCAGCGCCGCAGCCGCGGGTCGATCGCGGCCTGCACGACATCGACCATGAGGTTCAGCGCCACGAAGAAGGCGGCGAGCACCAGGATGGTGGCCTGCATCACCGGGATGTCGCGGCGGAAGATGGCGAGGTCCAGCAGGTTGCCCGAGCCGGGCCAGTTGAACACCGTCTCCACCAGGATCGAGCCGCCGAGCAGGTAGCCGAACTGCAGCCCCATCAGCGCCAGCACCGGCGGCGCCGCGTTCTTGCAGACGTGCCGCAGCACGGGCCACCGGGTCAGCCCCTTGGCCTCCAGCGCGCCCACGAAGTCCCGGCCCATGATGTCCAGCACCTGCGCCCGCACCAGCCGCCCGACCACGCCCATGGGGATCAGCGACAGGGTGATGACCGGCAGCACCAGGTATTGCAGCCGGTCGTGGAAGGGCAGCGCGTCGTCGCCCATGCCCTGCGCCGGCAGCCAGTCGTGCAGCACGGCGCAGACCATCACCAGCACGATGGCGCACCAGTAGTGCGGCAGGCTGACGCCCACCGTGGTGAGCGCGGAGAACACCTTGTCGGGCCAGCGGTTGAAGCTGGCGGCCGACAGCAGCCCCAGCGTGATGCCGAGCGTGAAGCCGAGCAGGGCAGCCAGCACCGCGAGCTGGAACGTGTTCATCAGCGCGGCCACCAGCTGGTCCCACACCGGCGCCGCGTTGAACACGGACAGGCCGAAGTGCCCGGAGGCGGCGTTCCCCAGCCACAGCAGATATTGCATGTACAGCGGCTTGTCGAAGCCGTAGGCCGCCTTCATCTGCGCGATCACGTCCGGCGAGGCTTCCGGCGGCATCAACATGTCGATGGGGTCGCCGGGCGCCAGGTGCACCAGCCCGAACACGACCAGCGACACGCCGACCAGCGTGGGGACCGCAAGCAGCAGGCGGCGCAGGGTGAACAGCAGCATGGGCACCTCTCCCATCGCGCGCCGTCGAACGACGTGCAGCGCAACAATGCCCAAGATTGCGCCAAACCCGCTGGCGCTGTCCAGCAGGGTGGCCGGAAATTTTGCACTTGCCCTGAAAGAAGGCCGCCGTGCAAAGATCGCAAGCCGATTGCCCATTTTATACACAATCGTAACGGAGCCTTGCGTATGCACGCATCGCAAATCAACCCCGAGGTCGTGTCCCACGCCGTGGCGCGGCGCAGGGGCGTGCACGTGTTCGACCAGATCGAGGACGGCAACGCCACCTTTAAGGATGCGGAGCGCAACGCGACGCTCTCCGCCATCGCGCACAGCTTCTGCGACGTGGCGAGCACGGAGCACGTGTTGCGGCTGCTTGCCGCCGCCCTGCGGACCTCGGCGCCGGCAGCCGCCTGATGCGCCCCCCAGCACGGAGTCGTTCGATGGTGCTTTCCAGGCGGGGCCTTTTAGCGGCTGCGACGGCAGCCGGCGCGCTGCCAGGGGCGGGGCGCGCCGCGCCGTTGGCCAACCTGCGCATCGCCATGACCTCGGCCGACCTGCCGACGGTGACCGGCATTCCCAACAACGGCGGCGAGGGATTCCGCTTCCTGGGCTACCCGGCCTACGACGGGCTGGTCAACTGGGACTTCGCGCACGTGAACCAGACGGCGGAGATCGCGCCGGGCCTGTTCACGGCCTGGCAGGCCGACGAGAAGAACCCGAACCGCTGGCTGTTCAGCGTGCGCCAGGGCGCCAAGTTCCACGACGGGTCCGACTTCAACGCCGACGCCGTCGTTTGGAACCTGCAGCGGATCTACGACGACAAGTCGCCGCAATACGACGCGCCGGCAGCGCCGATCGTGCGCGCCACCGTGTCCATGGTCGAGAGCTGGGACAAGGCGGACGAGGGCACGGTCGTCATCACCACCAAGTACCCGTTCAGCTTCCTGCCCTACCTGCTCACCCGCATCCTGGTGGCAAGCCCGGCGCAATGGGACAAGCTCGGCAAGAGTTGGCAGAACTTTTCCAAGAACCCCTCCGGCACCGGGCCGTTCAAGATCACCCGGGTCGCCGCCGGCCAGTACTGCGAGATGACGCGCAACGACGAGTACTGGGACAAGGCGCGCATCCCCAAGCTGGACAAGATGACGGTCTACCCGATGCCGGAGGCGACCACCCGGCTCGCGGCGCTGCGGTCCGGCCAGGTGGATTGGATCGAGGTGCCGCCGCCGGACGCCATCCCGTCGCTGAAGCAGGCCGGGTTCGGCATCAGCCTCTGGCCTTACCCGCACACCTACCCTTACGTGTTCAACTGCCTGCCCGGCACGCCCTTTGCCGACGCGCGGGTGCGGCAGGCGGCGAACTACGCCATCGACCGCGACGGGCTGTGCAGCCTGCTGAACGGCACCGGCAAGCCGGCCATGGGGCTGTACCCGCCGGAGAACCCGGTGTTCGGCGACCCGAAGAACCGCTACGCGCACGACCCTGGCAAGGCGCGCGCCCTGCTCAAGGAGGCCGGATACGGCGAGGACAAGCGGGTCCGCGCCAAGATCATGATTTCCACCTCCGGGTCCGGCCAGATGGTGCCGATCCCGATGAACGAGTTCCTGCAGCAGAACCTCCAGGAGGTCGGCATCGACATCGACTTCGACGTGGTGGAATGGGGCACGATGCTGGTCGCGGTCCGCAACGCCCCTACGGCGGCGCCCTCGCACGGCGTGGACGGGGTCAACATCAGCCTCAGCTACACCGACCCGTCCTCCATGTTCCGCTACTATGCGACGGAAAGCTGGTCGCCCACCAACTACAACTGGGGCCATTGGAGCAGCAAGCAGGCCGACGAGCTGCTGAAGCAGGCCCAGGCGACGTTCGACCCGGCGGCGCAGGCCAAGCTGCTGGCGCAGGCGCACGCCATCGTCGTGGACGAGGCGCCCTGGCTGTTCATCGTGCACGACCTGAACCCGCGCGCGATGAGCAAGAAGGTGAAGGGCTTCCAGCCGGCGCAATCCTGGTACCAGGATTTCACCCAAGTGACGCTGGCCTAAGCAAGACGGCTTGGTGTCGCGGCGCCGGCGCTCCGCGCATCCGCGGGACTCACGGACGGCGTCGCGGGCCTGCGCGTCGGCTACGTCCGGCATTTCCACGAGGCCGACGCGCAGGCGCACGAGGAGGTGGCGGCCGGGCTGGACGGCGTGGCCGCGGCGCTCGCGGAGCAGGGGGCCACGGTGCGCGCCGTCACCCTGCCGCCGCTGGCGGAGTTCATCGCCGCCAACCGCACCATCCTCGCGGCCGAGTCCTGGTCCATCCATGCTCCCTGGCTGCGTAGCCGCCCCGGCGATTACGCCGCCATGACGCGCAGCCGGCTGCTGACGGGGGCGTTCGTGGGCGCTGGCGACTATGTCGGCGCCCAGCGCGCCAGGCTGCGGCCTGCCGCTGTCAGTCTCCGGCTCCGGCGCTGCCGTCGCGGCGAGGCTTGCCAGGAGGCGATAGGGTCGGACACCGGCGTGTCTGTCCGACGTCAGGCGGCGCTGGGCATCTTGTCCCTGGCGACCGGCTTGCTGTCAACGGAGGCCTGCAACGGGGCGGTTTCGGTGTCGATCCGCTTGCGGAAGCCGGCCTGGTGGAACTCGTGGAGCATGGCCGTGTGCAACCGCCCGGCGATGCCGCAGCGGCAAACGGCTTCGCCGTTTCCGCAGGTCTGTGGGCTGCGCGCCCGAGGCGGGCTTCGCTGGCCCTGCCGCCGGCGGACCGCTTCGCGGTGGTGCGGCTGTGGCCGATGCCCTCAGCCACGCGCAAAGGGCTGCGTCATCTCGCCGCAAACGCTGCGCGTTCCGGCGCGACGGCCAGGCAAGGCTGGCATCCGTGCGCCTGCGGGGTGCCGCAACACTCGGCGCCTCGGCCGGCCAGCGCCAGCGGAGCTTTCCCGGGGATACCGTGTTGCGGGCCAAGCGGCTTTGGCGGCCTTCGGGAAGGGACCG
>CAXUJE010000016.1:16665-33067 GCA_964251035.1 uncultured Acetobacteraceae bacterium | reverse complement strand
TCCCGCCGGAGACGCGCCGCTCAGCCAATTTCCACACAAGTCACGACGGCACCGGTCCGTCAACCTCCGGGACGATGTCGGCGCCCCCGAACGATTGTCCCACTACCAGCCGACGCGCAGGTCGGCCCCGGTGATCCGGGCCGTGCTCGAAGGCGGGGCCACGATGGTGATGGCCGCCTATGGCAGCGGCAAGTCGCTGGCCGCCGGTGTCGGCGCGCTCTCCGTGGTCAACAAGGACAAGGACCTCCTCCGATCCTTCGCCGAGCGGCTGAAACCGGTCGATCCCGAACTTTCCCTGGCCCTGGCGCGCAGGCTGGAGCAGCGCGCTCGCGGACGCGTGGTTGTCCTGAACGGCCAAGTCCGGGATCTGCCCGGGGCGCTCGCCGACGCCTTCGATCTGCCACGCAAGCGCGGCATCGACGCGGTGCTCAGCGCGCTCGACGGCTTGGCCGAAACGGACCATGTCGCCGTCGTCTGGGACGAGTTCGGCCGCCACCTCGAAGGCATCGTCAACGAGGGGCGGGCCCGCGAACTCGACGCCGTGCAGCGCCTGGCCGAGTGGGCGGTGCGCGCCCGGCGGCCCTCGGCCAGCCTGACCTTGCTGCTGCACCAGAACCTGCTGGCCTACGCGACGGCGCTGAACCAGACCTCGCGCAACGAATGGCGCAAGGTCGAGGGGCGGTTCGAGCAGCTGCGCTTCGTGGAGGACAGCCAGGAACTCTACGAGCTCGCGGCCACGGTCGTTTCCGAACGGCGCCCGGAAGGCGTCGTGCCGCCCCGCAGCGACGTTCTCCGCGCATTGGCTTCCCGCGTGGCCGAAGCGGGCTGGTTCGACGGAATGCAGGACCTGGACCAGGTGACAGGACTGCTGGCGCGCGCCTATCCCGTCTCGGCGGCGGCCCTGCAAGTGCTGCCGCGGCTCGTCGCGCGCGTGGGCCAGAACGAGCGCAGCCTGTTCGCCTTCCTGGGCGCGGCCGACCTGTCCCGGCCCATCGGCATGGAGGAAGTCTACGCCAGCTTCTCCGACGCCATGCGCTCCGACGTGGGCATCGGCGGCTTCCACCGGCGCTGGGTGGAAACGGAGACGGCCAGGAGCCGGGCCGCGGGCGACGCCGAGCGCGAGGCGCTGGCGGCCGCTTGCCTGCTCCAGCTGGGAGTGGACGGGGAGCGGAAGCGGCTCACCCGGGCGACTCTCGAGACGGCCGTAGCCAGCCGAGGCGTGCGCGCCGCAGAGGCCGCCGCGGCGGTCGATGCGCTGGTCGCCCGCAAGCTGCTGCTCCATCGCAAGCTGAACGACGACGTGTCGATCTGGCACGGCGCCGACCTGGACCTTACCACGCGGATCCGCGAGGAGCGGGCACGTCGCATGGAGGGCTTCGAGCTCGTCGAGTTCCTGGACCGGCAACACCCCGCGCCCTTCGTCAGGCCGATCCGCCACAACCTCGCCCACGGGATGGCCCGCTACCTTTCCGGCCGCTACGCGCGCGCCGCCGACATCGCTTCGGGTGATCGGTGCCTGCCCGAGGCGCAGCCGATCGCCGAGTGGGGCCGCGTCTTCTTCGTGCTGGCCGACTCGGCCGAGGAACTCGCGCGCGCCCGGCGCCGCGTGGAGGCCGGGTGGCCCGGCTGGGAACGCGCGCTCGTCGTTCTTCCTGCCGAGCCGATCAACGTCTTCGAGGCCGCCCTCGAGGTGGATGCCCTGCTGGCCTTGCAGCGCGACGACTCTCTCCTTGCGGAGGACCCTCTGGTCGGGCAGGAACTCGCGGAACTCCTTGCGGTCGCGCGCCGCCAGCTTGCCGTCGTCCTGCACCGGCTGACCACGGACAGGCCGAGCACTGCGGAATGGTGGTGCGCGGGCGCCAGGGTGAAAGTGGACCGCGACCGTTCGGCCGGGATCGCGGCCTCGGACCTGATGGACCGCTGGTATGGGGCGACCCCGACCATCAGGAACGACCAGGTGATGCGGAACCGGCTGTCGCGGCAGATGGAGACCGCGAGGGTCCGCGTCCTCACCCGCATCCTCGAGCGGGCGCAGGACGCCCGGTTGGGATACCGGGACGAAGAGCTCTCATCGGCTGAGGGCACCGTCTATCGCACCGTGCTGGAGGCTACCGGGCTGCATCGATCGAAAGACGATGCGGGCTGCTTCGCCATGCCAGAAGATACTGCTGACCCGGGCCTGCGTCATGCCTGGAGCTTGGCCGCCGATTTCTTCCAGGTTCCCGGCACCAAGACGTTGGCCGACCTGGTGGCCGGTCTGTTCGCCCCGCCGGTGGGTTTGCCCAGCGGCATCCTACCCATTCTTGTCGTCGCGGGTTACAAGGCGTTCGGGCGAGCCGTCAGCCTGCGCACTGATGGCGTTTACGCACCCGATCTCCTCGGTTTCGACGCCAGCCGCCTGTTCCTCGAGCCAGGGCGCATCACGGTCGAGGTGCATCCGAACGACGCGGACACGGCCCACTACCTCGGCGAGGTCGCCTATGTCTTCGACCACCGTCGGCCGGGTCCGCTCGATGAGCGGGTCCGCTTCGCGGCGGACGCCCTGGCGGCCTGGCGCGCAACGCTGTCCGAGGGCGTCCGGAGGTCGAAGCGCCATACCGACGACGGGCGGCTGCTCCTCCGTCTCCTGGCGGATGCTGAGGATTCGCCGCGCTTGATTTTGCAGCAGCTTCCGGAAGCGTTCGGCCACCGGCATCCAAGGCTGGGCCACCGCCAATCCACCCTCCGGGTGATCGAGAAGGCCCGGAACGACATCGACCGCTTGGTCGAGGGCTACGCGCGCGAGGCCGTTGAGGTCGTGGGAGAAACCCTGAGCTTGGAGCCCACCGTCGATCCGGTGCGCGGGGTGCAATCGTGGGTGGCCTGCCTCGACGTCCCGACCCTGATGCGGCGCGATGACGTCACCATGACGGACAAGGCGATTCTTCGGACGGCGCTCGACACGTCCAACGGTCGCTACTCCGCCGAGAGCTTGGCCAGGACCGTCAGTTCGGTGCTCCTGCACCGGGGTATCGAGAAATGG
The DNA here is from genome assembly GCA_964251035.1 of uncultured Acetobacteraceae bacterium. GTDB lineage: Bacteria > Pseudomonadota > Alphaproteobacteria > Acetobacterales > Acetobacteraceae > CAHJXG01. The sequence continues at coordinate 30,045 of CAXUJE010000016.1, read as the reverse complement.
GAGGACGGCACGGCCAATCAGCTGCGCCGCGCGCTGCGGGAGTGCCGCGCGCGGGTCGAGGACGCGGCCTTGGCAGATCCGGCGCCTGGAGCAGCCCTGGAGCCGGTGATCCTGGCCCGCATCTCCGCGCTGGAGGCCAAGCTGGAACACATCAGGGGTGAAACGGCGCCGCAGAAGGTAGCCGTGGGAGGAATGCGATGACAATCGTGGCCAAGATGGAGGCGGCTGCCCAGGATCTCTCGGCGCGGCATATTGTCCCGCTCTCCGGCGGAAAGGACAGCACGGCGCTTGCCATATACCTGGCCCAGCGTCACAGCCATCTGCCGTTCGAGTACGTGTTCTCGGACACGGGGGCCGAGCTCCCGGAAACCTACGAGTATTTCGAGCGCCTCGAACACGTGCTCGGACGGAAGGTGACCCGCATCACGGCGCTCGACATGCTGGGCGTCGCGGAAAAGCCGGGCCGCAGCCCCTTCGACGTGGCGCTCTACGACCATTTCTCCGGTTTCCTGCCGAGCCCGCGTTCGCGGTGGTGCACGCGGATGCTGAAGATCCATCCGTTCGAGCGCTACATCGGGTCCGACCGTGCCTACTCCTATATCGGAATCCGCGCGGACGAGAACCGCTCGGGCTATCTCGGGAATGGCAAGCCGGTGCTGCTTTCCGAGGAGCCGAACATCACGCCGGTCTACCCGTTCAAGGACGACGGCATCGGGCTGGGCGACGTCCAGCGCCTGCTCGAGGACAGCGGAATGGGTGTGCCCGCCTATTACGAATGGCGTTCCCGCTCCGGCTGCTACTTCTGCTTCTACCAGCAGATCGGGGAATGGCAGGGGCTGAAGGAGCGGCACCCGGGCCTCTTCGAGAAGGCCAAAACCTACGAGAGCGGGCGCAACGGGCGCCGCTACACCTGGGTGGACGGCCGTTCGCTGGACGCCCTCGAGAAGATGCCCCGACGGGCGCTCAAGCCGAAGTCCGACGAGGAGGGCTGCGCCATATGCCACCTGTGATCGACAATCCTCTGGTGGGTTTCCTGAGCAGCTACGGTCCCTCGCCCTCGTCCGACACGCTTGTGGACGAGCATGTCCGCCGCGCCGTCAAACGCCACGGGGTCGCCCCGATCGAGACGCCCGCGCCCAAGCTGGCGGCCGTCAGGAAAGCCCTGCTTGGCGCCGACCCCATCAGCGTCATCCTGACCGGCACGGCTGGCGACGGCAAAACGTACCACATTCGACAGTTCTTTTTTGACGAGGTGGGTGGGGCGGACGGAGACTGGCCTGGCGGCGGAGTTCTAGAAGCGGTGCTCCCGTCCGGTAAGCCGCTCCGCATCATCTGCGACCTCAGCCAGTTGACGGACACGGCCAAGGCCGGGGAGATCAGGCATGTGACGCGCTGCCTGCTCGGCGAGGACACCGAAACCCTTTATCTGTTGGCTGCGAACGACGGGCAGCTGCTGAAGTTCTGGCGGGACGCGATGGAGGCAGCCGGGACTGGCGACGCCGAACGCGAGAGATTCAGAGACGTGCTCGCCGCGCTGACGGACATGCTCCACCGCGACCATGACCGCGACGATGCCGGACGGCTGCGGGTCGCCATGCTGAACCTGAGCCGAACCGCGACAGAAAGGACGCTCGATCAAGTCTTCAACGGGATCCTGGAGCACCCTGCCTGGACCCACGGCTGCGACGCGTGCCCAAGTGGGCCGCAGGGGACGGACAGATGCCCCATCAGGATCAATCGCGAGATACTGCGCGGACGTTCTGGATCGAGTGCATTCCGGCACCGCCTGAAGCAGGCGCTGCGGATCGCTGCGATGAACGACCAGCACGTGCCGATTCGGCAGATCCTGATCCTGGCCGTGAACATCCTGCTCGGGGACTCGAAGCGGCGGGACCGCCCGTTGCTGGCCTGCGCCGACGCGCGCAAGCGCGCCAAGGAAGGTGATTACCGGTGCACCAATCCCTACAACAACGCGCTCGGCCTCAACGTGCGCGAGGAGAAGCGCCGCTCCATCGGGGTGTTCTCGGTGTTGGGGACCTTCGGCATCGGCTTTGAAACGAGCAACCCCGTAGACGCGCTTCTCATGGGGAACTCGGCGGCCACCATCGGCAACCTGGAGGCAGCGGACCGGACCTACGGCCGGACCATCTTCGAGGCACGGCTCCAAAGCTATACGCGGGGGGACGACCCCGGTCAGGCGGAAAGCTTTGCCGCGGCGCTCGAGGCTCAGCGCAGGCGCATGTTCTTCCTGCTCGACGAGAGATGGGCCGATGCGCCCCTGCCTTGGCAGCTGACCGTGCTGCATCACGCGAGCGATTATCTTGCTCTTTGCGCCGCCGCCGAACCCGCGGTGTCGGATCCCACCAAGCAGGCGGATCCGGCGGCCGTCGACAATGTCCTCCGCAAGCTGGTCAAGGGGCTGAACCGGACGCTGACCGGCATGATGGTCGAGGATACCGAGAAGCTTTGGCTTGCGCGCTCGATCGGCAGGGCGGAAGGCACGGTCGGTCGCTTCACTATGCTTTCGCCTGTCCGGCGTCGCGGGGCAGGCGAGTACCTCCGGTTGAAGCTTTCGTTGAACCAGGCGATCAAGCGCCCGAGATTGTCCATCATACACCGGCTGCCGGGAGGGCCGACGTCGGAATCGACGCCGCTGGACCTGCGACCGCTCCTGTTCGAGTACCTGATGCGGGTGGCCCACGGCAGCCTGCCGTCGAGCTTCTCCCGGCAGTGCCAGCAGGAGGTGCGCCATTTCGCGCTCTCGGCCACCTCGTTCATCGGAGCTCGTTTCGACGAGGATGAGGAACAGCCGCTCCAGATCTTGTCCGTCACCAGGGACGGAACCGTCGCAGCCCGCGAGATAGAAGGTTAGTCCGCATGGCCACCGCCCCATCATCCGCGGACCTTTGGCTCGCCCCTGGCGCGCTCGCCGTGCCCAGCGACCAGAAGGTCCACTCCCTAACCGTCTGGTGCGACCCGGCGATTTGGGGCCTGTCGCTCTACGACGACCAGACCCCCTGGTTCACCCTGATCGAGTGCATGCAGATCCTGACCCACAGGCACCGGGCGGGACAACCGCTCCTCACCGGTTTGCCGGTGGGCGAGAACGGCATCGCGCACGAACGGCTCTCATACCAGATCAGGCTGAACAACAACCTTCGCCACCTGCTGTTCCGCGACCAGGAGGTGACCCGCGCCGCGGCGCGCGAGGGGGCCGAGGACGCCACACGCTGGATCAGGTGGACCGAGGCATCCAAGCGCGACTTCCCCGATTTCGATTGCGACTACTTGCGAGACGCGTTCTCGGACGACTTCCTCCAGTTCGCGGAGTCCATTGAATTGCTCCGGTCAGCCGAGGTCGAACAGTTCGGCGCGAAACGTTGGACGTCACGGCACCTCCAGCCCGTCGGCGACGCGATGCTTTTCCCGGACGTGAAGATGACGCCGGAGCGGGACTTCTCCCTCGACCGTCGCTTCTTCCAGCGCACCGGCGAGATCCTCTACCTGATGCTGAACCGCTCCGAGAGGCGGGACGAACTCGAGCGGCTCGTGGCCGAGCGCCTGCTCGAGACGGACGGGCCATGGAACCGGATCGCCCGCCGCCTGCAAGGACCGGATGCGGATCCCGCCCAGGCCCAGGCCGTGGAGGCGCCCACCATTGGCTATCTGCCCGTCGCGCGCCTCCCACGCTACGACCGGCTCGCGGAGGACTGGATAGCCATTCTCGCCCAAGAGGCCATTCCCGTCGAGGATTGCCTCGATTTCCTGATGCGCCTCAGCGGGCTGCACCAAGTCATCTACATCGTCGAGCGCGCGGCGTCCGTGGGCGGCAGGGCCAACATCGCCCCGTTCGTGCTCGACATGTCTGGATCGGCGCGCAACAACCCTGTCCAGGGCCACTCGGCGGAGCGCTACAAAGCCCACAAGGCCCTGCCCCATCTTGCCATCCAGGCGCTGGTGGACGCCTTCACCGGGACGGAGGAGTGGACATCCCTCGGCAACGGCGCAACCGACCGCGAGAAGGCGGCGCTCCTGCTCGCCAAACGGTTCGCATGGAAGGCCAGGAAGACCGCGAACCCGGCGAGTCACCCAACCCCGGCGGAGCAGTTGCAGGAGATGCTCGCGAAGGCCAAGACGCGCAACCACGACATCGGATCGACCCTGACCAGCCATGCGCGGAGGATCGGCCTCCTGAATGCGCGACAGAAGGCCGGAACCTGGTACTCGCCGTCCGACGCCCTGCTGGAGGCGCTCGTGTTGGCCAATGTGACCGGAGCGACCGAACTCGGCCAATTCCTTCTGCGCCTGCGCCAGCGGTACCACTTCGTGGTGGGTCCCCAGGAGGCATACACTGAAAGCGGTGATCTGCCGGTGCCCCTTGCCTCGCTCAAGGAAAACGAGCGCAGGCTCGAGGAGCGGCTCCGCGTGCTCGGGTTCATCGACCGCAAGTCGGACGATTGCGCCTTCGTCGTCAATCCGTTCACGCAGAAGCGTCGGGTGCTGTCGGGGGACGTCGTCCATGCTGCCGTCTGATCTCATCGGAAGGGTCGTCGCCGAACGCCTCGGGCATCTGCTTGAACCTCCACCGGCGGGTCGCCTCCTCTTTGGCGTGATGGGCCTTTCGGCCGACCTCGCGCGCGCGATCGCCCGAGAAGTGGCCGCCCTCCAGCTTGGCGGAGTTCGCGTTGACGCCAGCGTCCACCCGGACCTCGCGGGCGGATCATCCATTGGGGAAGCGCTTGGCGGAGCCCGGATCTCGGACGAGACAGCGACGCACCATCGGAATCACCCGTATGCCGACGACGTCGCACTGACGCTCTTCTCGGTTCCAACGGGCCATGTCGCCTCGGTCGAGGCGAGCATGCAGCACGTCGAACGGATCAACGATACCTGGTTGTTGGAAGACCTAGGCCCCTGGGCGAAGCATGGCCTTCCGTCTGGCGACGACGACATGCGGCGTCACCTGGAGCAACTCCTACGTGGCCTCGTCCGGTCGGAAGCCGCCTTCGACGCACGCAGGGTCGCCGAGTTTACCGTAAGGCTGGCCCGCCACATGGCCGACGACGGGCTTGCGTTGGCCCGCGCCGCACGCCGCGCACTGCCCGCGTTGCGCCTCCCGCGCGACGCGGGCGACCCGCGTGCCAAGCTCGACGGGGCGCCCGAGGCGGAGCACTTTTTCCGCAAGGTGTTTGACGAGGCACGCCCGGCTCTGCACCTCAGGGGCAAGGATGGCGAACCCCTCGACAGATCCGACCTGAAACGGCGGCTCAAGTCGCTGTCCGACAACAGCGAGGTCTCCCCGGACTCGTGCGCCGTGCTCGCGGCGCTCCTCGGGGATCCGGGGGTGGGCGACGACGGCTGGGCCGCAACCCAGGCCGCAGCCGCCGAACTCCCGTGGGAGGAGGTGGAACGCCTGTTCGCCGAGGACCGCCGGAGGGCGCGCCTCACCTTCGGTGAGGAAACGTTGCGCCTCGTTGACGCGAGGCATCCCATCGCCCTCTCGCTGGACGAACGCGGTCTGCTCGGGGATTTGCGCTCCGAGAGCGCGCGACCGAGCGAGGCGTTTGACGAGTTCTTTGCCGCGCACCGTGATCGGCTTCGATTCGATCCCAAGCTCTACCGCCGTTGGGAGCGGCTCGTGTTCCGCAAGCCCATCGAAGTTGACGACCTCGCCGAAGGTCTGCTGCGCCTCGCCGAGCGAGCGCGGCCCGACGGCGACGACCCCGGAACTTGCCTCTATGTGCGCCTGCATGACGCCCACTCGCTCGCCTTTTGGACCGAAGACAAGAACACCAAGCTGTGCCGGGTTCTTCGGGACCGGTGGCGCGGCCTGCGTGAGCTGCTTGAGCCGGACGTCGTCCTGGACTTCGGCCACTGCTGGTCCGAAATGGATTGGGAGAAAGGCGTCGATGCCAACGGCAAGGGGGACGAAGTCACCTCCACGTCGAAGGACGCGGTCGTGTTCCGGTTCGAGGGATACGTCGTCCCCAGGTCGTCGCTCACGCCGGGAGGCCCGAGTGCCGAGGCCCTCAAAGCCGCGTCGCGCGCGCAGCTGATCTGGAAGCCGCAGGCGGACGCGATCGCGTCCGCCTTCCCGATCGACCTCCAGGTCTTGGCGTCCGAGCCTGCCGGAGTGCCGCTCCTTTGGGCCAGGATGGCTCCGAACCGCTACGACCGCCATGGGGCGGTGCAGGCCGTCGATCTTGCGAACGCCGCGACCGTCATCGATGTCTCCGGAAACAGCAACGGGCGTCTCTGCGACCCAACTCGGACCGAGAACAGGATCGACGATCGCTGGACCACATCGCTGGCCCAGATCTTGGCGGCAGGCATTCTCACGGCGGAGCAGGCCGAGGCTGTCCGTGCATCCTTCGACACCTTCCGCGAGGCTTACGGGCGCGCCATCAGGGCCATGGCAACAGGGCGGGGTCTGGCCGACGACGCCCTGTTGCGGCAAGCCGAACTCTACGGCGAACTGCTCCGAACCCTTGCGCGCGAGGCCAGGGCAGAGATCTGCGTACGCGATCTCTGGCAACCCTTGCTCGGGATCGGTTGCGCACTTGTCGAGACGAACCGCCCCTCCCTCCTTGTGACGCCTTGCCATCCCTTGCGGCTTGGAGAGATCGCGGCCAAGTCGCGCCAGCTCGCACAAGCGATGCGGCGCGTGCTGCGCAGCCCCGCCGCGATCACGGACGAGGTCGGCGCCTACGTCGATGCGACAGTCGCCTCCACGGGGAAAAGCTACTACGCGGACGTCGGCATTGCGCCCACGTCGCCGCCGGTCTTCCTGGTCGAGACACGGCGCCTTGCCGATGTCAGCCTGCTCGAGCCGCCGACCTCCAGCTCTTCCGACGCGCTCGCAGACGAGCCAGCGGAGGAAACCGTCCGTGCCTTCGACAACGTCGCGAGCGAGTACCTGGATCTTCGGCCTCACGAGAAGGCCAGCTTCTCCGCCGTCCTGCTGGACGCGGAGTCCGAGGACCTTCCGGTTCTCATGGCGAACAGCATGGCACGCCGGATCGAGGCGGAGCCGAGCCTGCGTTGCGACCTTGTGCTCACGCACGAGAACGTTGCGAGCCTGCGCCGTGTCTACGAGCGGCAGAACCGCCGCATCGGGCACGAGGTCGACTCGTCCCTCACCAGTGAGGCAGCCAGGAACTTCCTGTCGCGCTTGCGGGTCGCCATCGTGAATCCCGAGATGCTCGACACCACCGGCGGGAAGAACCATGACATCGTGCTGCTGCAAGACGTCATCTCACGCCGCGCGGAGGTGAGGTGGGCGAGGGCGCGACCTGCCGCCGGTGCCGATCTAGGGACACACGTCCCCACGGCCCAATCGAAGCGCAAACCGTTCCAACGCGGCGATACGACGTCCGGCACCTACCTGACCGCCCCGGGGCACCCCGATGCCGTGCAGGCGTACGTGGACGCCTTGCACGACGTCCTGGAAGGCCGCGCGTCCGAAACGGGCGAGCCGTGGCTTCCCATGCAGGAGGTCGAGTTCCGGTCGGGCAAGGTCAGCGACGTGCTGGCCAAGGCGCATCGCCTCGGGAACTGGGTGATGACGTTTGACCGTCTCGCCGACCGTAGGCTGGTGTCCTCGGACGACCGCCGCATCATCCGGTACTTCAGCGATCCCCGTTCCGACCACAACGTCATCGTCTCGACCGAGATCAGCGAGACGGCACTCGGCGAGCGGCTCATGGGGGACCTCGCTGTCGCGTTGCCGTCCGCGCCGGACCAGGAACTCCAAAGCATCGTCCGGGCCATCCACTCCGCTTCCTCGTCGTTGTCCGGCGCAATCGTCATGCGCGGCGCGCAGCGCCGGAACCACGCGCAGGAGTTGCTCGGCCTGGTGCTCGCCAAGCACCAGCTTGATCTGCTGCTTGGGACCAGCGCGTCGGAGCACCGCAGCGCCTGGTTCTTCCTGGATGACTTCAGTTCCTGGCTTGGGCTGGAAGGGTCGCGTGCGGACCTGTTCGCCGTGGACTTTGCCGCAACCGAGGACGGGCCGCGCATCAGGCTGGTGGTAGGGGAAGCCAAGTTCGTCGGCAAGGACAGCCTGGCCGAGCAGCGCCAGCGTTCGCTCGAGCAACTCGGGGCGTCGTTTTCGACCTTCGACAAACGCCTGGTGAGCCCGGGCGGAACGGTGGATCCGGCGACCTGGCGCGGTCGCATTGCCGACCTGGTGCTGGAGCACGTCGACCCATTCGACCAAGTGGGCGGGGTGCCTTTCGGAGAATGGATCGCAGCCCTTCGCTCGGGCAGCATGCCAATCGAGATCAGCGGCCATTCCATGGTGTTCGTTCACGACCTGACCACGGAACCGCCGGAACGGTTGCAAGTCCCCGACGCGGATGAGCCGCGCACTCGGCGCCGTCCCCTCGCGCAATGGGTGTTCGGACGGGCGTCGATCGGGCGAGCGTTGCGCGCCTTGGTCGCTGAGGAAACTGACGCGCTGATCTGGCTGCCTCCTGAGTGGCCTCGGGCGGAGGAAGGTGGACAAGCCGACGAGGGTGTCCTCCGTTCCGAGTCCGTGCCATCGGAGGACGCCGTCATCGGGGTCGGAACACCTCCGCTCGCACTCGCCGAGCCGCAAGCTGTGGCGGACCCCGGAGATCCATACTCTGAGCTTGCTGACACGAGAACAGAGGAGACATCGAAGGTTTCCGTTCCTGCCGGGTGGCACCCAGGCGTCCACCAGGCCGTGGCCGCGATGGCTCGAAAGGGTCAGGCGGACCAGGCGCAGGAGTGGCTTGAGGAACAGATCAAGGGCCTCCGGATGGCCATCCAGAAGGAGGGGATGGACGCCCCGATCCTGGGGTCTCGCTTGACGCCCAACTCCGGGCTAATCGAACTCGACGGTCGGTCGGTCACGGTGTCCTGGCTCGAGCGGAAGCAGACCGACCTACTGACCAAGTACGGCATCGACATCATCCGCATCAGCCCCAAGCCCGGGCGCATCGCGGTCGGGATCCGGCGTCCCAAGCGTGCCATCCTGCATCTGTCGGATGCGTGGTTGCGTCGGTCGCTGGAGAGAACGTCACCGCAGTCCAACATGGCTCTGCTGGTCGGCGAGAAGGAGGACGACGGCTCGCTGTTCTACCTGCCCATCGCCGAGGCGTTCGGCGAGCAGGAGAGGGCGGCGCCGCACTCGATCATCTCGGGGACGACCGGGAGCGGAAAGGGGATCCTTGCGACCAGCCTCATGCTCGACGCGTGCGCGTTCAACTCCCCCGCCGACTTGGACCTGCGGCTGATCGATCCCAAGAAGGGCGTGGACTACTCCTGGCTCCGTCAGATGCCCCACCTGCGGGGCGACATCATCGAACGCAAGGAGGACGCGGTCGGCGCCTTCCGCGATCTCGTGCAGGAAATGGAGCGCCGTTACGAAGCCATAAAGCTGGCCAACGTCAACAACGTGTCCCAGTTCAACCTCAAGGCCGGGTCCGGGAGTCGCCTGGCACGCATCCTCGTCTTCTTTGACGAGGTCGCGAACTGGATGCAGGACGACGACTTCAAGCAACAGGTCGAGCCGCTGATCAACGAAATCGCCACGAAGTCCAGGGCCGCCGGTATCCACCTGTTCATGATCTATCAGCGGGCCGACAACCAGGTGATGAGCATGCAGCTGAGGACGAACCTCGGAAACAAGCTGGTGCTGCGGCTCGGCGACGAGGGAAGCTCGAAGATTGCGCTGAACGAGAAGGGGGCCGAGCGCCTTCTTGGAAAAGGGCACGTGATCGCGAAGCTGGACAGTGACGACAAGACCTACGGCCAGGTCCCCTACATCACCGAGGAGCAGGTGCAGGTGCTGGCAACGGCGATCGCGGACGCGTGGCGCGTTCCTGCCCCGCACAGCATGGCGGCCGACTGAGCCGGGTGGGAACGCGCGTCCCTGCCGTCGGCAAGCGCGTCGGGGGCGCGACCTACCTGCACCTCTCCGCCATTGCGGCAGCCGACGAAGGCACTGGCCGCAAGGTGGACCGTGCCGCTTCGCTGGCGACTGGTCAGCCCTGGAACGTCGTGAAGGTGACGAGGGATGCAGTTTCCCTGCTGCTCTACGAGGAGTTCGATGAGGCCGCGTTCCCTGCGCTGCTCCGCTCGGCCCGGGTGAACCTCGAAAACGGGACGGTGTCCGTCACGGATTACGAGAAGCGGGCCAACCCTCCGATCCTCCACAGGAAGGAAACCCTGCTTCCACCCGACGATCCCCGGCGGCCCGCGTTCGCGGCCTTGACGAGGTTGGCCGAGGACCACGGCCTCTTCAAGGACTCCACCCGCATTGGGACCCGCGATGCGTGGCGCGCCCGCCTCCATGCCGCGGGGCTGGAGATCCACGGCCACCGGCTCGTGCCTCGGTCGGTTGAGCCGGTCGACGTGGCCCGGCACAAGACGGCGATCACCCGGCGCGACCTTTCGCAGCCGATGCAGCTGATGGTGTCGCACGGCGTCGTTGCCAGCGGCAGGACCGTGTTCGATTACGGGTGCGGGCAGGGGGACGACGTCGCCGCGCTGGCCGCGAACGGATTCGAGGCGTTCGGCTGGGATCCGCACTACGCACCAGAGGGGCCGCGCAAAGCCGCCGACGTCGTAAACCTGGGCTTCGTGCTGAACGTCATCGAGGACCCGCTCGAACGCGCGGAGACGCTCAAGGCCGCGTGGTCATTCGCTGGCAAGGCCATGTCGGTGGCCGCCATGATCGCGGGTAAGTCTCCCGTGTCGGGGTTGCGGCCGTATCGGGACGGCTACCTGACCACGCGCGGCACCTTCCAGAAGTACTTCGCCCAACACGAACTCAGGGATTTCATACGGGATGCCCTGGGCGAAGCGCCCATCGGCCTCGCGCCCGGCGTCTTCGCCGTTTTCCGCGACAAGGATCTCGAGCAGGAGGTGCTTCTCCGGCGGCGTTCGCAGCGCCCCGGATTGCCGATCTCCCTCAAGATTCCAGAACGGAGGCGGCCGACACGCGGCGACCGCGCGCTCCGTCCGGTCGCGGCGAGACCGGGCATCGCCGATACGCTAGCGACGGAGTTGCGAGAGTTCTGGGGCCTGGCCGTCAATCTTGGTCGCATGCCGGATGCCGACGAGCTTCCGGGCGACCTCCTCGCCCGCTTCCAGGCTGCACGGGTGTCGGCCGCTCGCGCCGCAGAGGTTTGCCTCGGTCAGTTCGACGGAGAGGTTCTGGGGGCGGCGGCAAGAACGCGTCGGGAGGACCTCCTGGTCCACTTCGCTCTGACACTCTTCCCGGGCGCCCCCCGCTACGCCACCCTGCCACGCTCTATCCAGCGGGACGTCAAGGCGTTTCTGGGCAGCCACGCCGCCGCGCTTGCCGACGCCAAGGCCTTGCTGTTCTCCGCTGGCAGGCCGGAGGCGGTCCAGGCTGGCGTGGACGCCGCCTTGGAGGCGGGCTTGGGCGGGATGAGGGACGATCGCACCTTCCGGCTTCACGTGCCTAACCTGAACAGGCTGCCAGCGGTCTTGCGTGTTCTGGTCGGGTGCGCTGGCGTCCTTCAGGGCGGGGTCGAAGCCGCCGACTTCGTCGACATCAAGCTTGACGGCCCCAGGCTGTCGATCATCACTTGCGACGACGCGGCCAAGCCGCTCCCTGCCATCATGGAACGCATTCGGGTGGACCTCGGGCGCCTCAGGATCCGCTCGGAGCGACCCGACGGTTTGATGCTTTACCTCAAAAGCCGCTACTTGGCTTTGGATGATCCTGACCGCGAGCAACAGGCTCTCTTCGACAGGGCTGTCCTGGACACGAAATTGGTCGACGAACACGGGCGCGGGCCGCCTGTGCACGAGACGGCTTCGCTGCTCGCCCAGCTTCCGCGGGCACCCTCAAACGCGCGGGCTTAATTGATCCTACGGTTGGTCTCACCGTGTCATATTGTTATTTCGGCTATGTCAATGGACATGCAGGCAACGTGGCCAGCGAGGCAGGGCGTTGACGAGAGGAATGGCGGGGCGGCATCGGATGGTGGTGATAAGGGCCACGATGTGGCGCTCGGGCCGAGTAGGCGGCGGCGCGTCTGGAAGCTTTAGTGGGATTGACAGCCGTGGTTGAATTCACGGCCGCATTCATTTCACGCCTTGAGGTGCATTAGGGGGACGGGCGACCTGATTTTGTCCGCGACCGCGCGAGCTTCGTCCGGCGACAGCATGCGTCCATAGCCCGATCCCTCACTGCGGTCCTTCTTGCTCCTGTGCCCCAAGAGCTTGTCGGCCAGGTAGTCACCGATCAGCGCGGCACTGCACATCTGCCGGAAGCAGTGCCGGAAGCTGTGGAAGCTAATCTCCGGCACCTCGCCGAGCACGCTGTCCAGGTAGCGGTTGGTCCACTTGCTCCAGTCATCGCTTGCGCTCTCGTCCTCGAACAGGCGCCTTCCCGCCTCACGCTGACGCGCGGCATGTTCCAGGAACCCGACCTCCCGCAGGTCTGGGAACACGGGAACGACACGGGGAGCATTGAACGTCTTGGATCCGTGCCTGAAGTCCAGGCATGCGATCCCATCGATGTCGGCGAGCTCGGCCGGTGCCGTCGCCAACTCGTCCAGCCGCGCTCCCGTCATCAGAGCGACGACGAACAGCCACCAGGCGCTGTCCCGATAGACATTCGGACCGGGGCGCAAGCGATAATGGAGGCTGCGGGAACCGCTGTAGATTGGACTCGCGAAGAACTTGGCGAGCTCGGCCGCCGTGAACGCCCTCTTGGGGCCGTCCACGTCAGCCCGCTTCTCGATGCGCGTCTGCTCCCGAACCTCGATTCCGGCGCCAGGGTCCTCGGCGATCAGTCCCTTGCCCAATGCCCACTCGGTGAACGTTTTGACGTGCCCGAGCAGCCGGACGATGGTCTTCCGGTTGAGCTTGCCCGTGTTGCCCTTGCTATTCTCCTTGCCTGCGAGCCACTCCGAGTAGCGGCCCACGTCGCGCGGCCTGATGTCCGCGAGATCCTTGTCCCCGATCACCGCCTGCCACTCGCGGAACGCCTGGCCGTAGCTGGCGAGCGTGCTCTCGCTCATTCCCGGACGATCCGTGTAGAAACGGTCGATGAACGTGGGCCATGGCACCTCCGCTTCCGGGTGCGCCTGCGAAAACGTCTGTCCTTTCGCGGGCCGGGAACGATGGCCAGATCTAGCAGCCTGTGCAACTGCACCGACCGTGATCGCATCCCGCATGCCTTGGATGATGCCGCTCTGGCGGGCCTCGCGCCCGATGTCGATCACCGTCCGCGCCATCTCGCGATCGACCTTCAGGTCAAACGCCTCCCGCTCTAGGCACTTGACGATGCCTTGGATCACCGCGTTCAGCCGGACCCGATCCTCGGCGGGCATGGTCTCGATCTCGGCCAGCGCTCCGGGCAGGGCCGCCCGGAGC
>CAXUJE010000016.1:0-16655 GCA_964251035.1 uncultured Acetobacteraceae bacterium | reverse complement strand
CGTCGGCGGCCTGGGGCCGCCCCGCCCCCCGGGCGGGGGTCCGCCCCCCCCGCCGCGCCGCGACGTCCTCGGCCGTGAGGTCGTCGAAGTCTTTCCCCCGGAATGTCGCCACCGCCTGCACCCGTGCCCGTTGCCAAGCAGCGTGTAGCCCCGCCACCCGGGCCGCCGCCAGCCCTCGAACCTCGCTCGGGTCGCCCGTGCCCAGCGACCGGCAAACGTGTGATCGCCCAGTCAGCGACGCGAGGTCGGAGGGCAGCCGAAGCCGGAGGTAGAGCCCTTGGCGACGACGGATCACGTGCTCTGGAAGGCGCATCGGGGCGGGCCTCGCGTGTATCACAGGCGTGATGCACAACGGACCTGGCCGGGCTTCGTGGCGGGAGTCTAACCAACTGAAATCAATAGCTTAGTAGCAAAGTGGCGTCCCGTAGGGGATTCGAACCCCTGTTACCGCCGTGAGAGGGCGGTGTCCTAGGCCTCTAGACGAACAGGACATGGCCGAAGGCTAACTAGGGCAGGCGCTTCGGCGAATCAAGCGCCTTTCGTCGGGGTCTTCCGGCGGGCCGCGTCGCGCCGCCCGGTGCGGCAGGCGTCGGAGCAGAAGCGGACCTGCTCCCACGACGCTGCCCATTTCTTGCGCCAGGCGAACGGGCGCCCGCAGGCGGCGCAAACCTTGGTCGGCAACGGCTTCTTGTGCGCCATCAGCGGGCCAGCGCCACATGGCCCAGCACGCGGCCGGACTTCAGATCCACCAGCACCACGCGGTCGGGGCCGCCGCCTGCAAGCTGCACCGCGATCCGGTCGGCGGCGGCCGAGGCGCCGGCGATGCGCGTGCCCGGCGGCTCGTCGAGCGTCACCCTGGCAATCGGCGCGGATGCGGCCGACATACGTTGGGCGAGCACGACAAAGAGGCCCACCGTGCCGACGACGATCAGGACCCCCATGACGATCACCGCGGCCTTCAATGCGCCCAACGCTGCAACCCCTTCCCTCCGGCCCCTGCCGAAAGCGATCGAGGTCGTCGCCGGCCCGAGCGCGTTCGGGCAGCGGACGGACCGGTTCCTGGCGGACGCCATCGGCACGCTGTCGCGCTCCCGCGTCAAGTCCCTAATGCAGGACGGCGCCGTACTGCGCGACAACGTGGCCCTGCGTGACCCCGCCGAGCCCGTGCGGCCCGGCGCGGTCTTTGTCGTGCAGCCCCCAGCCCCTGTCGCCGCCCGTCCGGAGCCGCAGCGCATCCCGTTCGAAATCCTGCACGAGGACTCCGACCTGATCGTGCTCGACAAGCCGGCCGGCCTCGTGGTGCATCCGGCGCCAGGCAACGAGGACGGCACGTTGGTCAACGCCCTGCTGGCGCATTGCGGCGACAGCCTGCCCGGCATCGGCGGCGAGCGCCGGCCCGGCATCGTGCACCGGCTCGACAAGGACACCACAGGCATCATGGTGGTGGCAAAGACGGAGCAGGCCCTGGCCAAGCTATCCGCCGCCTTCGCCGCCCGCGACATCGACCGTGCCTACCACGCCCTGGTCTGGGGCGTTCCCAACCCGTCAAGCGGCGAGATCGAGGGCGCCATCGGGCGGGACCCGCGGGAGCGCAAGCGCATGGCGGTGGTGGCCCGGGGCGGCAAGCCAGCGCTGACCCGGTATCACGCCCTGCGTACCTGGCCAGCGTCCGTCACCCTTGTCGAGTGCGTGCTGGCGACGGGGCGGACGCATCAAATCCGCGTTCACCTGGCCAGCGCCGGACACCCCGTGGTGGGCGACCCCGTGTACCTCCGCCGGGTACCGGCCGCCGCAAAGGCGCTGGACGGTCCCGTGCGCGCCGCCATGCTCGACTTTCCGCGGCAGGCCCTGCACGCGGCCCGGCTCGGCTTCGCCCATCCGCGCACGGGGCGGACACTGCTGTTTGAACGGCCGGTGCCGGCCGACATGGCAGCGCTGGTGGCGACCCTGGATCGTTAGGCCAGGGTTCCGCGACTTTCTTGACAGGACCGCAGGGGTCCTGTATAACCACCTAACTTGATGCGGCGGGCGTGCCGCGTTGGGGCCTGTCCAGATGGCCGTCGCTTCGGGGTGGTCTCTGGGACGTGATGGTGATCCCCGCGCCTATCTTCAATTCCGTCGCAACCGATTGTGTCGCAACGCCGTATAGGGTTGGAGACCGATCATCGAGGCGAGAGAGGCCCCATATGGCTGCTGCCATTATCAATGTTGCCCCTGAAGGCAATCTGTCGCGATACTTGCAAGAGATCCGCAAGTTCCCGATGCTTGCTCCAGAAGAAGAACTGGAGCTTTCGCGCCGTTGGCGCGATCACGAAGACATGGGTGCCGCCCATCAGCTCGTCACCTCACATCTCCGTTTGGTCGCGAAGATCGCCATGGGCTACCGCGGCTACGGCCTGCCGGTCGGCGAGCTGATCAGCGAGGGCAACGTCGGCATGATGCAGGCGGTCAAGCGGTTCGATCCGGACCGTGGCTTCCGCTTGGCAACTTACGCGATGTGGTGGATTCGCGCTGCCATCCAGGAGTACATCCTGCATAGCTGGTCGCTGGTGAAGATGGGTACCACGGCCGCGCAGAAGAAGCTGTTCTTCAACCTCCGCCGTCTCAAGGGCCAGATGCAGGCCATCGAGGACGGCGACCTGCAGCCGGAGCAGGTGGCGAAGATCGCCCGCATGCTTGCCGTGCCCGAGCAGGACGTGGTCAGCATGAACCGCCGCCTCGCTGCCCCGGACAACAGCCTGAACGCCCCGGTCCGCGCCGACAGCGAGGGCGAGTGGCAGGACTGGCTGGTGGACGAGAGCGACAGCCAGGAAAGCGCGTTGGCCGACCGCGAGGAGCTGAGCGGACGCAAGGCGCTGCTCAGTGGCGCTTTGAAGACGTTGAACGAGCGGGAGCGCCATATCCTGATCGAGCGGCGGCTCAAGGACAACCCGACGACGCTGGAGGACCTGTCGCAGCAATATGGCATCTCCCGTGAGCGGGTGCGGCAGATCGAGGTGCGGGCCTTTGAGAAGCTGCAGAAGGCCATGAAGACCCAGGTCGCCGAGCGCCGCATGGCGACGCAGCAGGCTGCGTAAGCGGCACGTCCTGCTTGGCTTGCGGGACGGCCTAGCTTTCAAACGGGTCGCGCATCAGGATCGTGTCGTCCCGTTCCGGGCTGGTGGATAGCAACGTGACCGGCGTTTCCACCAGTTCCTCGATCCGGCGCACATACTTGACCGCCTGGGCCGGCAGCGCTGCCCAGGACCGCGCGCCGCGGGTCGATCCCGCCCAACCTTCGATCGTCTCGTAAACCGGCTTTGCGGCGGCTTGCGCCGCCTGGCCCGCCGGGAGATGATTCACACGCTGCCCAGCGATATCGTAACCGACGCCGATCTTCAGCTCCGCCATGCCATCCAGCACGTCCAGCTTGGTCAGCGCCAGGCCCTGGATGCCGCCCACCTTGACGGCCTGCCGCACCAGCGCCGCGTCGAACCAGCCGCAGCGGCGCGGGCGGCCTGTGACCGTGCCGAACTCGTGCCCGCGTGTACCGAGTTGGCGCCCGGTCTCGTCATGCAGTTCCGTTGGGAACGGCCCGGCGCCGACGCGCGTCGAGTAGGCCTTGGCGATCCCCAGCACGAAGCCGATCCCCGCCGGGCCAATCCCGGACCCGGCCGCCGCGGTCGCGGCAATCGTGTTGCTGCTCGTCACGAACGGGTAGGTCCCGTGGTCCACGTCCAGCATCACCGCTTGCGCACCCTCGAACAGGATGCGGCGGCCTGCGCGGCGCGCCTCGTCCAGGCGTTCCCACACAGCCTCGACGTGTGGCAGCAAGCGTGGCGCCAGGCCGAGCAGCAAATCCAGCAATTCCTGTTTCTGCGCCGGCTGCGCGCCCAGGCCGGTCAGCAGCGTGTTGTGGTGCAGCAGCAACTCGTCGAGCTTGTCGGACAACACCCCGGGTTCGGCGAGGTCACAGACGCGGATGGCGCGGCGCGCGACCTTGTCCTCATAGGCGGGGCCGATGCCGCGTCCGGTGGTGCCGATCTTGCGGTCGCCGCGGGCGGCCTCGCGCGCACGGTCCAGAGCGCCGTGCACGGGCAGGATCAGGATGGCGTTCTCGGCGATGCGCAGGTTGTCCGGCGTCACGTCCAGGCCCTGGGCACGCACCCGGTCCATCTCGGCCAGCAGGGCCACGGGGTCGATCACGACGCCGTTGCCGATCACCCCGAGCTTGCCGCGCACCAGCCCGCTGGGCAGCAGGGACAGCTTGTAGGTCTGATTGCCGACGACCAAGGTATGCCCGGCGTTGTGCCCGCCCTGGAATCGCACCACGATGTCGGCGCGGCTGGCAAGCCAGTCCACGACCTTGCCCTTCCCCTCGTCGCCCCATTGGGCGCCAATCACGGCAACGTTGGGCATTCAGCTCTCCGGGGTGAGCGGGACGACCGCGCCGTCCCGCAAGATGTGGGTGCAGCCGAGGCGCCGGGCCTCGCCGGCCGGGTCAGGCCCGTCCGCCAGGGCCGAAAGCGTGGCGTAGCCATCGTTGCGCAGCGCGGCGCCCTGCTCGCGCGGCGTGTTCCAAGGCAGGAATGCCCGCCGCCGGGAGGCCCGCGGCGGCAGGGCGCGCAGCATCGCATCGGGATAGAGCGTGAGGCCCACCGCCGGCTCGCCGTCTCCGGACACGTAGCGCCCGCCGCGGCCCAGTTCCTCGCGCCGGCCTGGCGCGAACACCGTGACGCAGACGCCGGTATGATAGCGCAAGCCACGGAACTCGATGGGATCGAGCGTCAGGCGCACATCGGGCGCCTGATGCAGGATCGCCTGCACGGTCTGGTGCAGGCGGGCACATAGCGCCGCGGCCAAGGGCGGCAGCCGGGCCGCCTCCAGCATCTCCAAAGCGGGCGCAACAGGCCCGGCAACCAGCAGCAGATCCGTCAGCAATCGGGCAAGGGCACCACCATGCTCCGCGACGGCGGCGGCGTCCTTGCGGTCCAGCGCCCGCGTCAGCGCCAGGCGGGAGCCGCCGGCGATGCCGGCCTCGTCCAGCAGAGTAGGCGCCAACTGCGGCAATGTCAGGTCGAAGCTGACCCGGCCCATGCCGACCCCGGCCAAGGCCTCCGCGCCCACCAGCACGATCTCCGCGTCGGCCGCGGCACTATCCACGCCGAGCAGCTCCAGCCCGGCCTGCGCCACCTGCCGCTCCGGCGCGATCTGGCTGCCGCGCACCCGCAGGCACTGCCCGGCATAGGATAGGCGCAGCGGGCGCGGACGGCCGGCCAGGCGGGTAGCGGCGATGCGGGCGACCTGCGGCGTCATGTCGGCGCGCACCCCCATCATGCGATGGGTGTCCGGGTCCATGACGCGGAAGGTCTGGTACGTCATGGCCGCGCCCGATCCCTCCAGCAGCCCATCCTCGAACTCGATCAGCGGCGGCTTCACGCGCTGGTAGCCATGGGCGGAGAAGGTTTCCATCAGCGCGGACACCGTCGCGGCCTCGACCTCCGCCTCCGGCGGCAGCAGGTCGCGCAGGCCGGAGGGCAGCAGCGCCGGGTTGGGGGACGTGTCTTCGGTCATGGGCAAGCCGGCTATAGCCTAGAATTCCAGCGGCGTCGCCTGCATGACCAAGGGAAGCGCGCGCACCGCCGCCAGGACGGCATCCGGGACCGGCTGATCCACGCTGACGAGGCAGATCGCGTCGCCCCCGGTCTCGGCGCGCCCGAGATGGAAGGTCGCGATGTTGATGTCGGCCTCCGCCAGCGTCGCGCCGAACCGCCCGATGAAGCCAGGCCGGTCCTGGTTGGTGACGTACAGCATGGACCGGCCGAAGTCGGCCTCGACCTTGATGCCCTTGATCTCCACCAACCGCGGACGGGCGCCGGCGAACAGGGTGCCGGCGACGGAGCGGGTCTGCCGGTCGGTCGCGACGGTGACGCGCACGAGCGTCTGGTACTCGCTTGGCCGGTCGTGCACGGTCTCCGCCACGTCCAGCCCGCGCTCCCGGGCGATCACCGGGGCGTTCACCATGTTGACCCCGGCCATCAGCGGCGTCAGCAGCCCCGACAGCAAGGCCGCCGTCAGCGGGCGGTGGTTCAGCGGCGCGGCCAGGCCCTCGTACTCGACCGACACGCTGCGCAGCACCCCCTCCCCCGCCTGGGTCATCTGCCCGGCGAACAGGCCCAGCAGCCGGCACAGCTCGATGTACGGCTTGAGCCGCGGCGCGTCCTCCGCCGAGACGGACGCCATGTTGATGGCGTTCGACACGGCGCCGGTCAGCAGGAAATCACTCATCTGCTCGGCGACCTGCAGCGCGACGTTCTCCTGCGCCTCCGAGGTCGCGGCGCCCAGATGCGGCGTGCACACCACGTTGTCCAAGGCGAACAGCGGGCTGCTGGTCGCAGGCTCCGTCTCGAACACATCCAGCGCCGCGCCGGCCACCTGGCCCGACTGGAGCGCCTCCGCCAGCGCCGCCTCGTCGAGCAGGCCGCCGCGGGCGCAGTTCACGATGCGGACGCCGCGCTTGCAGGCGGCGATGGCCTCACGCGACAGGATGTTGCGCGTAGCGTCGGTGAGCGGCGTATGCAGGGTGATCACGTCGGCCCGGGCCAGCAGCTCCGGCAGCTCCACCTTCTCCACGCCCAGGTCGAGCGCCCGCTTCTCCGTGAGATACGGGTCATAGGCGATGCCCCGCATATGCAGGCCGACCGCTCGATCCGCTACGATGGACCCGATGTTGCCGCAACCGATCAGGCCGAGCGTCTTGGCCGTCAGCTCCACGCCCAGGAAGCGGTTCTTCTCCCACCTGCCCGCCCGGGTGCTGGCCGTCGCCTCCGGGATCTGCCGGGCGAGGGCGAACATCATGGCAATGGCGTGCTCGGCCGTGGTGATGGCGTTGCCGTTCGGCGTGTTCATCACGACCACGCCGCGGGCGGTCGCGGCCTTCACGTCCACGTTGTCCACCCCGATGCCGGCCCGGCCGACGATCCGCAGCCGGGGCGCCGCGTCCAGCAGTTCGCGCGTCACCTTGGTGGCGGAGCGGATAGCAAGGCCCTCATAACCGCCGATCACGGCGCGCAGCTCTGCGGGCGTCAGGCCAGGCTGCAGATCGACCGCGAGGCCGCGCGCCCGGAAGATTTCGACCGCGGCGGGCGACAGCTTGTCGCTGATCAGGACGCGGGCGGTCATGCCGGGCGCACCTGGGCGTAGGCCCAATCGAGCCAGGGCAACACCGCCTCGATGTCAGACGTTTCGACAGTGGCCCCACCCCAGATGCGCAGGCCCGGCGGTGCATCGCGATACGATGCGACGTCAAACGCGACGCCTTCCTTGTCCAGCAAGGACGCCAGCCGCTTGGCCGCCTTCGCCTGCTCGTCGGGCGCGAGCGCGGCGAACCAGGACGCAGTGATGCGCAGGCAGATGGAGGTGCAGGACCGGGTCGCTGGGTCAGCGGCGAGAAAATCCACCCAGGGCGTGCGCTCCACCCAGGCGGCGACGGCGGCGAGGTTCGCCTCGCTGCGCGCGATCAGCGCCGGCAGGCCGCCGATGCCCTCCGCCCAGCGCAGGCCATCGAGCGCGTCCTCGACGCAGAGCATGCTCGGCGTATTGATCGTCTCGCCCCGGAAGATGCCGGCGCTGAGCTTGCCGCCGCTGGTCAGGCGGAACACCTTCGGCAGCGGCCAGGCCGGCTTGTAGCTCTCCAGCCGGGCGACGGCGCGCGAGGACAGGGCCAGCATGCCGTGCGCCGCCTCGCCGCCCAGGACTTTCTGCCAGGACCAGGTGACGGCATCGAGTTTTTCGAACGGCAGCGTCATGGCGAAGGCGGCGGAGGTGGCGTCGCAGATCACCAGCCCTTCGCGGTCACGCGCGATCCAATCGGCATGAGGCAGCCGCACGCCGGAGGTCGTGCCGTTCCAGGCCAGCACGGTGTCGCGGGCGGGATCGACCCGGGCAAGGTTGGGCAAGCCACCATAAGGCGCCGACAGCACCCGCGCGTCGGCCAGCTTGAGCTGCTTCACGACATCGGTGGCCCAGGCCTCGGAGAAGCTCTCGAACGCCAGGATGTCCACGCCGCGGGCGCCGAGCATGGACCACATCGCCATCTCGACCGCGCCCGTGTCGGAGCCGGGGACGACGCCGAGCAGCCAGTCCTGCGGCAGGCCCAGGATGGCGCGGGAGCGGTCGATCACCTCCGCCAGCCGCGCCTTCGGCCCGGCCGCACGGTGGCTGCGGCCCAGCAGCGCGCCGGACAGCGCCTCCAGGCTCCAGCCAGGACGCTTGGCGCAGGGACCGGATGAGAAATCGGGGTTGGCCGGGCGCAGATGCGGCTTGGCCGCGACCGGCGCGGCGTCGAGTGCGAGCGTCATGTTCGCTCTCCCTTTCAGAAGAGAAGCGTCCCGGTGGGGGGACGTGGCCCGCCGAAAGGCTTAGCCGTGGGCTGGCTTCCAGGCAAGCCGGCCGGGATCGACGGTCACGCCGTGCCCAAGCGGCCCGTGCCCGGCGCCGAACCCCGGCGCTGCCAGGATCGCCGCATGGACGTAGGCCACGCCGCGCCGCGCCGCGTCCGAGAGCGTCATGCCCTGCGCCATCCCGACGGCGACCGCGCTGGCCAGCGTGCAGCCGGTGCCATGGGTGTGCCGCGTCTCGACGCGCGGGCTTTCGATTACCTCAAGCCCGGCGGAGGTCGCCAGGACGTCCTGCACCACCGCCCCGTGCAGGTGCCCGCCTTTCAGCAGCACCGCCGCTGCGCCCAGGTCCAGCAACGCCTGCGCCGCGCGCCGTGCGGCGGCGTGGTCGGCGATGGTGAGGCCAGTCAGCGCCTCCGCCTCCGGCACGTTGGGCGTCAGCAAGGTCGCGAGCGGCAGCAGGTCACGCCGCAGGGCCGCAACCGCCGGGTCGTCCAGCAGCCGCGCCCCGCCCTTGGCGACCATGACCGGGTCCACAACCAGCGGAATGGCACGGCCGCGCCGGCCCACGGCCGCCGCCACCGCCTGCACGGCCTCGGCGCTGCCCAGCATCCCGGTCTTGATCGCATCCGCGCCGATGTCGTCCAGCACGGCGTCGATCTGCAGGCGGATGAACGCCGGGGGCACCGGCAGCACGCCATGCACCCCCACGGTGTTCTGCGCCGTCAGCGCCGTGATCGCGGTCGTGGCGTAGCCGCCGAGGGCCATGACCGCCTTGATGTCCGCCTGGATGCCCGCGCCGCCGCCGGAATCCGAACCCGCCACGACCAGAACGCGGCCGGCGGGCAGGCCGCTCACGCCGCCTCGTGCGTCGCCGCGAGGATGGTGTCGCAGAGCTGGGCGACGATCCGGCTCACCATCGCCTCGTCCTCGCCCTCCGCCATGACGCGCAAGACCGGCTCGGTGCCGCTCAGGCGCAGCAGCAGCCGGCCGGTCTGGCCCAGCTCGGCCTCGGCATCGGCCACCGCCGCGATCACCTGGGGGTCCTTCAGCGGCGAGCGCCCGGTGAAGCGCACGTTGCGCAGCATCTGCGGCAGCGGGTCGAACAGCTTGCACGCCTCGCTCGCCGGGCGGCCCTGCTGGACCAGCACGGCCAGCACTTGCAGCGCCGCGACCAGGCCGTCGCCGGTCGTCGCGTAATCGGACAGGATCATATGGCCGGACTGCTCGCCGCCGACGTTGATGCCGCTGGCGCGCATGCGCTCCGCCACGTAGCGGTCGCCCACCTGGGTGCGGTGCAGCGCGACGCCCTCGGAGGCCAGAAAACGCTCCAGCCCCAGGTTGGACATCACCGTCGCGACCACGCCATCCCCGGTCAGCCGCCCGGCCCGGCCCCAATATTGCGCAATCAGGCCCAGGATCTGGTCGCCGTCGATGATCTTGCCGCGCTCATCGGACAGCAAGAGCCGGTCCGCGTCCCCGTCGAGCGCCAGGCCGAGGTCGGCGCCGTGCTCCAGCACCTTGCCGCACAGGAACGACGGCACGGTGGAACCGCAGCCGCTGTTGATGTTGAACCCATCGGGTTCCACCCCCACAGGGATGATGGTGGCGCCGAGTTCCCACAGCACGGTCGGCGCCACGCTGTATGCCGCGCCGTTCGCGCAATCCACGACGATCCTCAGCCCGGACAGCGTGACGCCGCGGGGGAACGTGCCCTTGGCGGCCTCGATATAGCGCCCGCCGGCGTCGTTCAGCCGGACGGCGCGGCCGAGCTTGGACGGGGAGGCCAATTGAGCGGACCGGTCCGCCGCCATCAGCATCTCGATTTCCGCCTCGGTCTGGTCGGACAGCTTGAACCCGTCGGGGCCGAACAGCTTGATGCCGTTATCCTCGAACTGGTTGTGCGACGCCGAGATCATCACGCCGAGGTCGGCGCGCAGGCTGCGGGTCAGCATGGCAATGGCCGGCGTCGGCAGCGGGCCGACCAGGATCACGTCCATGCCCGCGCCGATGAAGCCCGCGACCAAGGCCGGCTCGATCATATAGCCCGACAGGCGGGTGTCCTTGCCGATCACCACCTGATGCCGATGGCTGCCGCGCACGAAGATCAGCCCGGCTGCCTGACCCACCTGCAGCGCCGTCTCCGCCGTCATCGGGTCCACGTTGGCCTTGCCGCGAATGCCGTCCGTGCCGAATAGGCGCCTGCTGGTGGTCATGGTGTTCCTCAGATTTTTGCCGGGATCATAGGTCAGCCGGTCAGGCGCTGCCAGGTCCGAACGGCCTGGACCGTTGCCGCGACATCATGAACCCGAAGAATCGTCGCCCCCTGTGACAAAGCGTACAGGCCCGCAGCAATTGAACCCGCCATGCGCTGTCTCGCATCCCTCACGCCGCTCAACTCGCCAATGAACCGTTTGCGCGACGCCCCGACCACGATCCGGCACCCCAAGCCTAGCAAGATCGGCAAACGTTGCAATAACATAATATTATGCTCGGCCGTCTTGGCGAAGCCGATGCCGGGATCGACCGCGATGCTTGACCGGGCAATGCCCGCAGCCTCGGCCGCGCCGATCCGGGCGGCAAGTTCGGCCAGCACCTCGGCCGCGACATCGCCATACGTCGCGTGCGCCATCATCGTGGCCGGCGTGCCCCGCATGTGCATCAGCACGACCGGGCAGCCGCGGCATGCCGCGAGCGGCGCCGCCGCCGGGTCATAGGACAAGGCTGAGACATCATTGATGATGGCCGCCCCGGCGTCGAGCGCCGCCGCCATGGTGCCGGCATTCCGGGTATCGACCGAAAGCGGCACGCCGCGGCCGGCAAGCGTCGCGATGACTGGCAACACGCGACGCTGCTCCTCCTCGGGCGAAACGGGCCTGGACCCGGGCCGGGTCGACTCGCCGCCGATATCGAGGATGCCGGCGCCCTCTGCAATCATCCGTTGCCCGGCCTCGACGGCTTGGGCCGTATCCATAACGTCGCCGCCGTCGCTGAAACTGTCCGGCGTGACGTTCAAAATACCCATGATGACCGGATCGGCAGGCAGCCCTGCCCATGGGATTGGAGGAACACGGGAAGTGTTCGTGAGTTCTGGCATGCTCACCATAGAAAAACGGCCGGCATCAGGTGATGCCGGCCGTATCCGATCAGGCCCGCTTAGCCCGGCTGCGGTGCCGGGCCGAGTCCGCCGGTTGGTGGCGGCGCTGCCGGACGCCCGGCCGAGGGCACCGACGCGCGCCGGCTTTCTGCAGCCGGCTCGTCCACCACCTTGCGGATGACGGGATCGCCGCGCAGCACCGTCCGGATATCCTCGCCCGACAGCGTCTCGTATTCCAGCAGGCCGCGGGCCAGGCGGTGCAGTTCCTCCAGCCGCTCGGTCAGCAGGCTCTTCGCGCCGCCATAAGCGTTGTCGATGATCTGCTTGATCTCCGCGTCGATCTCCCGGGCCGTCACTTCGGACACGTTCTTGTTCTGCGTGACCGAGTGGCCCAGGAACACCTCCTGGCTGTTGTCGCCGTAGGCGATCATGCCGAGCTTGTCGCTCATGCCCCACTCTGTGACCATCACGCGGGCGATGTTGGTCGCCTGCTTGATGTCCCCGGCGGCGCCGTTCGACACCTTGTCCGGCCCGAACACCAACTCCTCAGCGACGCGCCCACCCATCGCCATCTTCATGCGGGCCAGCAGCCGCGC
Source organism: uncultured Acetobacteraceae bacterium (assembly GCA_964251035.1). Classification (GTDB taxonomy): domain Bacteria; phylum Pseudomonadota; class Alphaproteobacteria; order Acetobacterales; family Acetobacteraceae; genus CAHJXG01. The sequence continues at coordinate 4,584 of CAXUJE010000016.1, read as the reverse complement.
CTTGCTTTCGGAAAGGCGGTCGCCCTCCGGCAGACTCATCACCAAGCCCAGTGCCCGGCCGCGCGGGATAATAGTCGCCTTGTGCACCGGGTCGCACTCCGGGTCGTTGATGGCGCACAGGGCATGGCCGGCCTCGTGGTAGGCAGTCATGCGCTTCTCGTCCTCGCTCATGACGAGCGATTTCCGCTCCGCGCCCATCATGACCTTGTCCTTGGCGTTCTCGAACTCGGACATTGCCACCACCCGCTTGCCGAGCCGGGCTGCGAGCAGCGCCGCCTCGTTCACCAGGTTGGCAAGGTCCGCGCCGGAGAAACCAGGCGTGCCACGGGCGATCACCTTGGGGTCCACGTCGCTGGCCAACGGCACCTTGCGCATGTGCACGCGGAGGATCTTCTCGCGGCCGTTCACGTCCGGGTTCGGCACCACCACCTGGCGGTCGAACCGGCCGGGGCGCAGCAAGGCAGGGTCCAGCACATCCGGACGGTTGGTCGCGGCGATGAGGATGACGCCCTCATTGCTCTCGAAGCCGTCCATCTCGACCAGCATCTGGTTCAACGTCTGCTCACGCTCGTCGTTGCCGCCGCCCAGCCCGGCGCCACGGTGCCGACCAACCGCGTCGATCTCGTCGATGAAGATGATGCAAGGCGCGTTCTTCTTGCCTTGCTCGAACATGTCGCGCACGCGGCTGGCGCCGACGCCCACGAACATCTCGACGAAATCGGAACCCGAGATGGTGAAGAACGGCACGTTGGCCTCGCCGGCGATGGCGCGGGCCAGCAGCGTCTTGCCGGTGCCCGGCGGGCCGACCAGCAGCACGCCCTTGGGGATCTTGCCGCCGAGACGTTGGAACTTCTGCGGGTCCTTCAGGAACTCGACGATCTCCTGCAGCTCCGACTTCGCCTCGTCGATGCCGGCCACGTCGTCGAACGTCACGCGCCCCTGCTTCTCTGTCAGCAAACGGGCACGGGACTTGCCGAAACCCATGGCCCGGCCGCCGCCCGACTGCATCTGGCGCATGAAGAACACCCAGACGCCGATCAGCAGCAGCATGGGGAACCAGCTCAGCAGGTAGTGCAGAAGCGGGTTGTCGCTTTCCTCGGGCTTGGCAATCACCCGCACGCCCTTGTCGGTCAGGCGGCTGACCAATGCCGGGTCTTCGGGTGTATAGGTCTGGAAGGTGCGCCCGTCCGCCAACTGGCCCGAGACCGTGCGGCCCTGGATCAGCACGTCGCGGACACGGCCCCCATTGACGTCGCCAATGAAGTCGGAATAAGCGACCTGGGTTGCCGTGCGTTGCGTGCTTCCAGGCTGGAACAGGTTGAACAGCACCACGAGCAGCAGGGCGATTATGACCCAGAGCGCTAGATTGCGGCCGAAATTGCTCATCATATGATCCTGGCGATCCAGTCATCTCACCCGGGCCTGGGCGCACTCGGAGCGGTCCCGGTATCCTCGTTCCCGGCCCAACATAGGCCGGCGCCGCTAATCAGAACCTCAACATAGTGCGCCGGCGCCGCCTGCACATCCCCACCCGGTCAGACCGGCGTAAATGGCGCGGGCGCAGCCGGGCGATGTGGGCAGAACGCGATCGGCACGGCATGGCAGGTCTCCCGGTCAGGATAGGATAAACTCGGCACGGCGAACAATCCGTAACTGCATCGGATGGCCGGCGACGTCCGCAACAGCGCCGCCGGCAGGCTGGACCACCGCCGTAGCCGCGCCGCATCATCGCCGAGCGGCCCGATGGTGCCCTCATGCGGCGGCGGCGCCATCAGCCGGAACCGGCCGTCCCACACGGCGCCCGCCCGCGCCGGGACCGTGCCAGCCTGGGCCGCCGCTTCCCGTCCAACCAACCAGCCGCCCAGAGTCGGCAGGATCGCTGCGCCGTGCAAGGTGGCCGGGCGCAGCCGTGCGGCCAGGCGCGCCACGGCGGCGGTTCCAGGGGGATGGCGCGCGCCCGACACGGTCCAAATCAGGGCGGACAGCGCCCCAGCGCTGATCGCCGGCCCGGCGATGGCGGCGACGCCGCCAGGCAAAAGGCTGACCTGCCGCGCCAACTCGCCCGCGACCGAAACCTCCTGCTCGCGACGCGCCGAGCCGTGCCGCTGCGCCGCGCGGCAAAGGTCGGGCACCGGGGCCGTGTCCCCCTGGGCGAACGCGGCGCGGAGCCTCGCGCGCGGAGTCGCCGGGTCCGTGTTGCTGGGGTCCTCGACCCAGCTTGCCCCGGCGCGGCACAGGGTCGCGCGCAGCCGGGCCGGCATGACCGGCAGCAAGGGGCGCAGCAGCCGGACCGCTTCCCCATGCGTCACTGGCGCCATGCCGGCCAGGCCAGCCGGCCCGCTGCCGGCTTCCTGGCGGAGCAGCAGCGTCTCGGCCTGATCCTGCGCGTGGTGCGCCAGCAGCAGGTCAACAAGCCCGGCGTCCCGGCATGCCGCCGCCAGGGCGGCGTAGCGCGCGGTCCGCGCCCGCTCCGCCAACGCCGGCCCGCGCGCCAGCCCCGAAAGCGGCAGCACGCGGGCGGCGATCCCGAAAGCGGCGAGCCGCGATGCCGCCAAGGCCGCCTCGGTCCCTGATTCGGGGCGCAGGCCGTGATCGACGATCATCGCCGTGGCCCGTCCCCATCCTGCAAGCAGCAATGCCAGGGCCATGCTGTCCGCGCCGCCGGAGACGGCCACGGCGACCCGGCGTTCCCCCCCGAACGGCCCGACGGCAACCATCAACGCCGCGAACTCTGCCGGCGAGACCGGCTCCTGGCTCATGGGCAGCCAGACCGCCCGCGCGCGGCGGCGGCGGCCTCCCGCACGTTCGGGCGGGGCGCGGGGAACTCGGCCCGCAGCTTGTCCAGCGCGCCGCAAGCGTTGGCCCGGTCGTTCAGCGCGGCCAAGGCGTTCGCCAGGCCCAGCAGGGCATCCGGCGCCCGCGATCCCGTGCGCGAACGGTTGTAGGCGTCGTCATAGGCCACCGCGGCGCCCGCATAGTCGCGCTTGCCCATCAGGGCCTGCGCCAGCAGGAACTGCGCATCCCCGGCACGCGGGCCGCCCTTGCCGCCGGCCAGCACCTCGCGCGCCGCCGACTCGGCCACGCCGTAGTCGCGCCGGGCCAGGGCGGCGTTGCCCTCCTGCATCGCAAGCTCGGCCGGACGGCGCCCGGACGGCGCTGGTCCGGTTGCTGCCGGCGGAGCCGCCGATGCATCCGGACCCGGTGCCCTCGGACCCGGCCCGCCCGGAGGCCCCGCGTTCTGCAGCCGGAAGTTCAGGTCGGCCACCTGCTTGGCCAGGTCGTCCATCTGCCGGCGCGATGCGTTCGCCTGCTCGTCGAGCTGCCCGCGCAGGCGGCGCACGTCGTCCTCAAGCTGCGCCACGCGGTCGAGCAACTGCGCGGCGATCTCGCTGCCGCCGCTGTCCCCGCCCCGGCGCACCGGCGGGGGCAGCGCCGGCGCCCCGCGCTGCGCTTGCAGCCCCTGCAGGTCACGGCGCAGCTCCAGGATCTGGTTCTGCAGCGCGATCGCCTCGCGGCTGTCCAACTGCGCCCGCGCCGGCACGGCCGCGAGGCCGATTACCACTGCGGCGGCGGCGGGCGCGAGCCGCATTCGCTTAACGGACCGACGTCGTCGCGTTCCGGTTCTGTGCATACGCCTGCTCGTCCGAACCGACCGCCGTCGGGCGCTCCTTGCCGTAGCTGACCGCCGTAACACGCGCCGAAGACGTGCCGCGGGCCACCAGGTAGTCGCGGGCGGCATTGGCCCGGCGCTGGCCGAGCGCCAGGTTGTACTCCGTCGTGCCGCGCTCGTCGCAATTGCCGGCCACCTGAACGCTGGACTGCGGGTAGCGCGCCAGCCAACTCGCCTGCCGGTCGAGCGTGGAGCGCGAGTCCGCGTCCAGCGACGCGCTGTCGAGCGTGTAGAACACGCGGTCGCCCACGTTGGCGACCAGGTCCTGCTGGCTGCCTGGCGTGACGCCGGCCGTGCTGGCCGTGGCGCCGGAGCCGGTGGCCGCGCCGGAGGTCGCCGCCTTGTCCGCGCAGGCGCCCAGCAGGGCCGTGGCCGCGAGGACGCCGATCATCTTGAACTTCATGCTGCTGCTCTCCTTGCCTGGCTGAACCCGACAGCACCGGGTCTTGATCGTTCCGCTTTCAAGCGCGTTACGCTGCCGGCGGATGCGGGTCAAGCACGCTTGTGGCCCTGAGCCGGAGTGCCTGCCCGGCTCAGGCCAAAAGCGGCGACCAAGCCGGATCGGAGGCGTCGGTCGGGGTGTTCACCACGCGCTCGTTGAAGCCGGTGATGTCGATGGACACCAAGCGGGAGGAGTAGCCGCCGCCGCTGCTGTCGCGCGCCGGGTTTTCCCGGTAGAACATCAGCACGCGGCCGTTGGGGGCGAAGGTCGGCCCTTCCACGGAGAAGCTTTCCGACAGGATGCGCTCCCCCGACCCGTCCGGGCGCATAACGCCGATGGCGAAGGTGCCGCCGTTCAGCCGGGTGAAGGCGATCAGGTCGCCGCGCGGCGACCACACCGGAGTCGCGTAGCGCCCGCGCCCGAAGCTGATGCGCCGCACGCCGCCGCCGCTGGCGTCCATGACGTAAAGCTG
>CAXUJE010000015.1:0-34324 GCA_964251035.1 uncultured Acetobacteraceae bacterium | reverse complement strand
AAGCTTCCGGCAAGGGGCAACGCGCAACAAAATTGCTCAACAGCCTCTAATACCAAGTTCCTGAAAGCCCGACTCCTGGCTGTTCAAAGTGGCGTCGATCTGATTCAACGTAGCGAACGCTTGAGGTTCGCGATGCCCATCCAGCTTCGGACTGACTTTGATGCCTGGCAGGTGCGGGCAGCAGCCAAGGCCACAAAAAACGGGCCGCAAGTGCGGCGCCTGCTGGCCCTGGCCGCGATCTACGATGGCGGCACACGCGGCGAGGCCGCCCGGATCGGCGGGGTGACGCTGCAGATTGTTCGCGATTGGGTGGTGAAGTTCAATGCCCACGGCCCCGATGGGCTGGTGGACCACAAAGCGACAGGCCGGCCGACAAGGCTCAACGATGCGCACCGGGCCGCGGTGGCGGCCCTGATCGAGAGCGGGCCGACACCGGCCATCCATGGCGTTGTGCGCTGGCGTCTGGTTGATCTCTGCCAGTGGCTGTGGGACGAGCATCAGGTCAGCGTCGCCAAGCAGACGCTTGGCCGCGAGTTGCGCGCTATGAACTACCGCAAGCTGTCCGCGCGTCCGCGCCACCATGCCCAGGCCGTTGGCGCCATCGAGCTTTTTAAAACGGTTTCGCCGGCTGCTTGACGGCGATCGCACGTGCGAAGGGCATTGATCTCGCCGATCTGGAGGTTTGGTTCGGCGACGAAGCCCGCATCGGCCAGAAAAACAAGCTGACCCGCCGCTGGGCCCGTCGCGGCACCCGGCCCACGGCGCCGCAGGACCAGCGCACGGCGTCGACCTACATCTTCGGCGCCATCTGCCCCAAGGAGGGCAAGGGGGCAGCGCTGGTCATGCCCTGGTGCAACACCGAGGCGATGGCCCTGCACCTGGCAGCCATCTCGCAGAAGATCGAACCGGGCCGGCACGCAGCACTCCTGCTCGACCAGGCTGGATGGCATGTCTCGGCCAAGCTCCTGGTGCCGGAGAACATCACCATCGTGCCGCTGCCGGCCAAGTGCCCGGAGCTGAACCCGCAGGAAAACGTCTGGCAATTCATGCGCGACAACTGGCTGTCGAGCCGCGTGTTCACCTCCTACGAGAACTTGGTCGACCATTGCTGCGCCGCCTGGAACAGGCTCGTCGATGCGCCCTGGACTATCATGTCCCTCGGATTGCGCGAATGGGCTCATGAGTTCTGATTAACGAGTCTTGGTATTACTAGGCAGGCGAGATCAAGGCGCAGGGTCACGACGTGTGACTGATGCCAGCCTCATATGTGAAGCCCTATGTCAACCGGGGCAAAACTGACGCGGCCGACGCCGAGGCGATCTGTGAGGCAGTGACCCGACCGACCATGCGCTTCGTGCCGATCAAGACCGCCGAGCAGCAGGCCGTGCTGATGCTTCACCGGACGCGCGACCTGCTGGTGCGGCAACGGACCATGCTGGTGAACGCGCTGCGCGGGCATATGGCCGAGCTGGGCGTCATCGCACCCCAGGGTATCGCGCGCGTGGCGGACTTGGTGGCCGTGCTCACGGGCGAGGATACGGCCAACGTGCCGGTGCTGGCTCGCCAGGCGCTCGGCGGGTTGGCCGCAGAGCTTGAGGCACTGGGCAGCCGGGTAAAGGAGGTCGAGGCCGCGATCTTGGCCTGGCACAAGGGCAACGAGGCCAGCCGCCGGCTCGCCACCATCCCGGCGTCGGGCCGATCACGGCGTCTGCGATCGTGGCCACGGCGCAAACCTCCGGTTTCGCCACCATTACCGATCCCACGCAGTTCCATTCTGCCCGGCAGTTCGCGGCCTGGATCGGCTTGGTGCCCAAGCAGAACAGCAACGGCGGTAGGCGGCGACAGGGCGGCATTTCCAAGCAGGGCGACCGCACTCTACGCCGGCTGCTGGTGCTGGGCGCGACCGCGGTGATCCGCCATGCCCGGACCAAGCCCATGGCGGAGGCGGGCTGCCTCAAGAGCTTGCTTGATCGTCGCCCGGCCAAGCTAACCCGGCGGGTCCCAGGTGGGTGAGTGAGGTGGATCGACAACTCGTTTCGAGCAGGCCATGAGCGCGAGTTCAGCCTGATCCTCCTCGTCGAGCTGAAGCTCCAACGCTGCCAGGTTGGACCGCTGATGCTCTAGCACCTCTGCTTTCGGCACTGCAGCCACGTCCGGCTGATCCAAAAGCCACTTTAGCGCGACCTGCGTTGCGGGCACGCCGTGTCGCTGCCCCACTGCAGCAAGAACCGCGTTGTCCACAAGCTGGCCGACAGCGAGCGGGCTGTATGCCGTGATCGCCAGGTCATGAGTTCGCGCGTAGTGCAGGATGCGCTGCTGGCTTAAGAGTACGTGGTATTCGATCTGGTTCATGGCGATGGGCGCTCCGATCTCTTCGACGGCCTGCCGCAGCAGCGGCATGGTGAAGTTGGCCACACCGATTTCCCGGACCATGCCCTCGGCTTTGAACTCGACCATCAAGGCGAGAATGGCCGGCAAGTCCATCGCCGGCGTCGGCCAGTGGATCAAGTAGAGGTCGACGTAATCCGTCCTGAGCTTACTCAGGCTGGCTTCGAGCGCGCGCCGGGCTGCGTGGACGTCGAGGTCCTCGGGCCGAAGCTTGGTCGTGACGTGAATGTCGGCTCGGGCCACTCCCGACGCGGCGATTGCTTCGCCGACTGGGGCCTCGTTTCCATACTTCGTCGCAGTGTCTATGTGCCGGTAGCCCATGTTAATCGCGGCCTCGACAGCCTCCTGACACGCCTTGCCTTCCATCCGGAACGTCCCCAGGCCGAGCTTCGGCATGCGAAGTGTACGTGTCCTGATCGGATCCATTCATCATCCCATTCAATCGGCCGGCACGGCATTGCGGAAGCGTTCGAGCAAGGGGCACGAACAACCACCCCGCCTCGAACCCGGGTGTCCTCTCACGGAGGGCATGATGCCCGTCGGCGGGTCTCATGTCTTTGCCACGACCTCTGTTTGCCGGAGGGCGGCCTCGTCGATACCCAACTTTTCTGCAAGCCAATCGAAGACGTACTCCATGCCGAAGGTCGGGTTGTCGACCTGGCAATGCGATGCGCCTGTCTCGTCGGCCATGAACACCTTCATGCTGACGTCGACGCCGTTCTCCTTCGCGTATTCATAGGCGGCGACGGCGGTTTCCAACGGTATGAAGTCATGCTCGGCGTGGACAATGAGGAACGGGCACTCGATCTTGTCGATCGCCCCCGTCAAATTGAAGGCCTTTGACTTCTCGACCACTTCCTCGTTCGTTTCCGCTCCGTAAACCCACCTGAGATGCATCCAGATCAATAGGTCGGGCTGCTTCAGCCGCGATGCCATCCCGGCGCTGGCATCGAAGATGATGCAATCGGACACTGCGGCCTTGAAGCGATGCTCGAAAGAGGCCGCCCGGGCCGAGTAGTATCCACCCATGCTCGCGCCGTAGAGTGCGATCTTGTCGTGGTCGACGTCGCTTCGGGTCAGAAGGTAGTCGTAGCAGTGGGAAACCGGCACCTCCGTGTCATATCGGTTGACGAGGTTCTGACGCCGCAGCGTGCCTCCCTGCCCCGGCAGTTCGACCAACAGGAGCGACATTCCCCGTGCGAAGGCGTGCCGGGTCAGGTCGTGCAATTGCTCGTCCTTGTACTCGTCGAGGCCACCGAACGAGACGATCGTCGGCCTTGGCCCGGGGAACGGCGCGGGCAGGAAGTAGGAGTCAAGATGCGCGCCGTCCTCGTATGGGATGCGCACCGCCTCGCCGACGGGGTTCATCAGCGCAAGATACCGGTGCGAGCAAGCCTCGATGGTATCGAAGTTCGCCATCCGCCGGGGATCATCCTTCTTCAGATAGAATTCCGACGAGCGGTAATAGTTGGCGGCCCGCAGCCATCCGGACATGGCGCTGGCCAGCCGACTCTGGGCCTCCGCATCTTCGGCCTTTTTTTGGTGCGCTTGGCCCAGGCGCCGCCACTCGCGATACCAGCTTTCGGTATCGCCGGACGTCATCCGGGATGCGGCGAGGAAGCACTCGCTGATCGTGCTGGCGTTCTCCTGCGCGGCCCCGAGCGCCCTCGCGAACTGAAAGCTGAGCTCCGGCTGGTCCGGCCACTGGATCCAGCCGACAGGCTCATATCTGCCTGAGAATGCAGTGACGCTGTTGGCTTGTGACATGGTCGATCTCCCGGAGCCGGCACACCGAAACGGTGGGTCCTTAGGTATCTACTGATCTAAGTGATATCGCACAATTAGATAAACTTCAAATGCAGCATGCTGCCCGACGAGTTTTTCGATAGCGGATGAGGCTTGTGTCTTCTGCGCCTGCTACCGCCCAGCGTGCATCACTGTGCGGCGTCGGAGGGCGCGCCGAAATAGGCGACGTCCTCCAACGTGGGCGACCATGCCAGATTGGTCGGCCACTCCATGATGCGCGCCGCGAGATCCTGGCCATATCGGACACGGAACAGCAGTGATCGCGCGGGACCGTTGGCGAACTCGTGCACCTCACCGGGTGGGTGCACGCAAAACGAGCCCGGGACGACATCGACTGGCCCGGTTGCGCTCCGCATCACGCCACCTCCGGAGAGGCAGACATAGATCTCCGTCGCGTCCGGATGGCAGTGGCGCGGACTGACCTGGCCCGGCTCCCAGCAGGCCACGGTGTAGTCGCCGCCAGATTGCATCCCGAGGATTTTCTCGACGTGGCGCCGGGCATCGTAGACCTGCTCGGCATGGAGATCGAAGCTATGCATGGCCCCTCCTGAAATGACTCCTGATCCCGCGCGGGCGCGGTCTCGCCGGGAGCAGCGCCGCGCTACGCCGCGACGCCGAGATGACGGGCGATGACCGCGTGCTCGGATCGGAAGGCTTGAGCACCCTGAACGTGAACGACCGCACCGTTGCTGATGACTACGACCTCGTCGACGATCGCAAGCGCCATCGCGATGTTCTGCTCCACGAGCACGATGGACAGTCCACCCTTGCCTAGCTGCCCGACAATCTCGGCGATCTCGCGAACGATCAGTGGAGCCAAACCTTCTGTGGGCTCATCGAGAAGGAGGACCTTGGGATTACCCATCAAGGCGCGCCCTATCGCCAGCATCTGCTGCTCCCCGCCGGACAGCTTGCCCGCGACCTGCTTCCGGCGTTCCTGAAGCCGCGGGAACATCTCGTACACGGTTTCCACGGACCATTGGACGGCCGAGCCATTCGGTCGGCTCCGTTGGGCAACGGCGAGGTTTTCCTGGACCGTGAGGGACTTGAACACTCGGCGGCCTTGCGGCACCAAGCCTATGCCCAGGCTGCAAATACGCTCCGGAGCTTCGGAGTGGATGGCGCGGCCCTCGAGCATGATGATGCCTGCCCGAGGCTTGAGCAGGCCCGCGATCGTGCTGATGCACGTCGTCTTGCCGGCGCCGTTCCGCCCCAGCAGCCCGAGCACGCCTCCGGCTTTAAGGCTCAGGTCAACGCCATGTAGGACATGCGACTGGCCATAGTAGGCGTGGACGCCTTCGAGGCGCAGGATGTCAGGTGCCAAGATACACCTCCTGGGTCCTCGGGTCGGCGAGCACCTCCGCTTTGGTGCCGTCGGCAATGACCCTGCCGTGGTGCAGCACGGTGATGGCCTCCGCGAGCGAGAGCGCCACGTCCATGTCATGTTCGATCATGATGATCGAGACCTCACGCGGAACGGCCCGCAGCAGCAGCCGAACCGACTCCCGTTCCTCCGATGACAACCCGGCAAACGGCTCGTCCAGCAACAGCACCCTGGGGCCGCAAACGAGCGCCAGCGCGATCTCCAGCCGCCGCTTCTCCCCATAAGAACAGCTGTCGACCTTGGTGTCGGTCAGGGCCGAAAGGCCAACCTGGTCCAGCATGGCATCCGCCTGCGCGTGCAGGCGGGCGATCGGCGCCGGGCTGGCAAAGAAGTTCCACCGTATTGGCAACCTGCCAAGCAGGGCCAGAACGACATTGCGGCGGAAGGTCTCGTTCGGGAACAGGGTGATGATCTGGAAGGTGCGGCAAAGCCCGGCCTGGGCACGGTGATGGGCCGACAGGCCCAGGATACTGCGCCCCTCCATCTCGATGGCCCCGGCCGTTGGTGTGGACACCCCGGCGATGATGTTGAAGAGCGTCGTCTTCCCCGCCCCATTCGGACCCAGGATGAGCCGTCGCTCGCCACGCGTCACGCGCAACGACACGTCCGCCAGCACGCTCAACGCGCCGAACGATTTCGACAAGGACCGCACCTCGATGACGGGCGAGTTCACAGCACCTTTTCCCGCACAGCCCGGGCAGGGTGCACACCTTGCAGCCGGGCCGCGGCTGCATGCCAGCCAGTCGAGACCAGGTGGCTTAGCCCTTTCGGTGCGAACAGTACCGTCAGGATGAAGCCGATGCCGAGCAGCGTTGGCCAGGCGTCCACGTAGGTGCTGACGACGCGCTGCACGACGATCACCATAACGGCGCCCAGCAGCGGCCCAGTGGCCGTGGTGACGCCGCCCAGGATGACCATGATCAAGGGTGCGACAGCCTGCTCCACGCCCAGGTTGTAGGGGCTTACGAATTTCTGAAAGTAGGCGGACATGACGCCAGCCACAGCGCTCCAGAACGCGGCATAGACAAGGGCGATGTAGCGCATCAGCCAGACGTTGTGCCCTAGGGCTTCCATCCGCTTCGGCTGGTCCCTGGTGCCCTGAAGGCAGACGCCGAACGGTGATTTGACGAAGCGCCAGATCAGGGCGAGCGACACAGCGGTCACCGCGAGCGTGGCGTAGTAGAACGAAGCCGGCGACGCGAGGTCCATGCCGAACGCCTTCGGTCGTTGCAGGCCAGGGAGGCCCGAATCTCCGCCCGTCACGGCGACCCATCGGGCGGAGATGCCCCAGAAGAGCTGCCCGATCGCCAGCGTGGTCATGGTCAGCGAAAGTCCGACCGTTCGCAGCACGAACATGGAAACGACAGCCGACACGAGGAGGCTTCCAAACAGCGCGGCGGCGATGGCGGCGGCGTGCGAGTAGCCGTAGGTCACGGAAGCGATGGTGACCATGTATCCAGCCAGGCCATAGAAAGCTCCATGGCCCAGGGACAGCAGGCCGCCATAGCCGATCAGGAGGTTGTAGCTCGCTGCCAGGATCGCCGCGATCAGGATTTCTGTCAGGACATCAACGTAGAAGTTCGAGCCGATCCAGGACGGCAGGGTCAGCAGCGCGGCGGCGACGGCGAGAGTGACCAGCATTCTCACGTCAACGCCCTCCCGAACAAGCCGCGTGGGCGCACGATCAGCACCGCGGCCATCGGCAGGAACAGGACGCCGTAGGAGAAGTTCGGCACGAGCGCCGGGCCGAGGGTATAGAGGGTGCTGACGATCAGGCTGCCCACCATGGCCCCGACCAGGCTGCCAGCGCCGCCGATGATGACAACCATCAACGCGAACAGCAGCATCGTCGAGTCCAGTCCTGGATAGGCGGACAGCACCGGGACCGACAGTGCGCCGGCCGCACCCACCAGGAACGAGCCTGAGGCGAAGACGAGCGCGAACAGCCTCGACACAGGGATCCCGACGGCGCGAGCCATCTCTCGATCATCGACGGCCGCACGTATCATGGCGCCAAGCTTCGTCCGGTCGATCAGCAGATAAAGCGCTACGGCGACCACCAGTGCCAGGACGGTCAGGAACAGCCGGTATGTCGGGAAGATCATCCCGAACTCCCGCACCGAGCCTTGCAGAACCGCCGGGGCGGCGAACTGCACGGGGTCGCCGCCCCAGATCAGCAAGCAGATGTTCGATCCGACCAGTCCCACCCCGATGGTGGCGAGGACCTCCGCCGATTCCTGGCCGGCGAGACGGCGCAGCACCGTCTGCTCGATCGCGAGGCCAAGCAAGCCCACCGTGGCGCCCGCGCCGACCACCGCGAGCGTGAACGGCGCTCCCGCGTCGGACAGCGCGATCCCGACGTAGCCGCCGAGCAGGAACGCCGTGCCGTGGGCCATGTTGGGGATGCGCATCAATCCGAAGATCAGGGAGTATCCCGCAGACAGGAGGAACAAGAGGCCGCCGAAAGCGAGGCAGTTGAGCAACGCGATGGTCCACATGGGCCGTCTCCCTCCGCTGCCGCCTATGCCCGGCTGTAGGGCGACGAACCCAGTTGCTCCTGGGGCTCGAACGTCCAGAACTGGCTGACGGCCGGGTACTCGGCGACCGCCGCGTTCACCAGCACGCCCTCCTTGCGCACTGTTTCCCGGACGAACATGTTCAGAACAGCGTTGCCATATTGATCCAACCTCACCGCGCCGAACGGTCCGCTCGGGATGGTGGCCCGGTGCAGCGCACGCGCAACGGCCTCCTTGTCGGACACATCGCCGTTCAGGCTCGTCAACGCGCTTTCGAGGATCATCCCGGCCAGGATGGAGCCGGTCGAGAGCGTCCCTGGATCGAGCTTGTACTTGGCACGGAACGCCTGGGCCAACGCCGTCCCGCCGGGAGTTTCCGCCGTCGGGCTATACCAACTGGTGGAGATCGCGCCGAGCACGCTGTCCCCCAGCTCCGGCAGCAATGTCTCGTCAACGGTGGACGAGGGGCACAGCATGCCGCAGTTCTCGCGCAAGCCGTAATCCTGGGCGATCTTCATGAAGTGGAGGGAGTCGGTCCCCGCGAGCGAGCAGAAGATGGCGTCGCAGCCCCGGTCGATTTGGCTCGCATAGGGCGCCATGTCGGACGCGCCAATCGGCGCCCAAATCTTCTGGATAATCTTGCCGCCGCCTGCCTCGAAGACTTTTTGGAAACCCCCGACGGTTTCGTATCCGTAGTTGGTGTCGCCTGCGATCGCTGCGATCCGCTTGTAGTTCTTTGTCTTGAGGGAATGAGCGGCCAGCACGTATCCGAACTCGGACGAGGTGGCGACGCTCCGCACCATCCACGGGCTGCGCTTGCGCTGCGTCAGGTCGTCCGCCCCGGCCGATGACAGGATCAGCGGGACCTTCGCCTGTTCCACCACCGCCGCGATGGCAAGCGCCTCCGCCGTCGAGAATGGGCCGACCAGGATGTCCACGCCATATCGCTCGATCAGCTCCTGCGCCTTGGATTTGGCGATGGACGGCGTACCGGCCGCATCGGCAGTGATCACCTCGATCCTGCGCCCCGCCAGTTCGTTCTTCCGTTCGTCGAGGAAGAAGCGCAAGCCGTTCTCCATGTGTCGCCCACCGGAAGCATAGACCCCCGTCTTGGCCATGAGCAGGCCCACCTTGATCGGCTCGGTGGTCGCCGCGCGCGAGGTCCGGGCCAGCAAGCTGGCTGCGCTCCCCGCAAGGAGCGTTCTACGGTTGAACTGCATGGCACCACCTGTCAGACCCGTTGACGACGAAGGAGAACGGCACGGCCAGTGCTATTACTGTGATCGCACATATCAGCAAACGTCAACAGGCTTCTCATATCCCGGCGCTGTATTCAGCGTATGCGGCAGGGCGGCGGACGACGTTGGGGCGGGGTGACGCGGACCCGTGCCGGCCCGTTGATCGTTCAGCACATCGCCTGGGCAAGGCTGAGCGCCAGGCCGCCCAAGCTCGTCTCCTTGTATTCCATCCGCATGTCCATCCCGGTCCGCTTCATGGTCAGCACGACCGTGTCGAACGGCACGTGGTGCGTGCCGGACCCGTTCAGCGCCAGCATGGCGGCGCTCAGCGCCTTCGTCGCGCCGATGGCGTTCCGCTCGATGCAGGGGATCTGGACAAAGCCGCCGGCCGGGTCGCAGGTCATGCCGAGGTGGTGCTCAAGCGCGATCTCCGCGGCATTCTCGACCTGCGCGTCCGTCCCGCCGAGCGCGGCCGCGGCTCCGGCCGCAGCCATTGCCGCGGCGACGCCGACCTCACCCTGGCACCCGACCTCCGCCCCTGAGATGGAAGCGTTCCGCTTGGCCAGGCCGCCGAACGCGGTCGCCGCCATGAAGAACCGCAGCGTCGTCCCATCGTCCCATGCGGAGTTGACGCGCTGCAACGCCATCAGGACTGCGGGGACCACTCCGGCGGCGCCGTTCGTGGGCGCGGTCACCACTCGGCCAAAGGCGGCGTTCTCCTCGTTGACGGCGATGGCGAAAGCCGCAGCCGCCTCCATCAACTCGGGAAACAAGCGTTCATTAGCTTGTCCGTGGGCGCAGAGCGTCTCGTACAGGCCCGACGCACGCCGCCGGACGGCAAAGTGCCCCGGCAGGATGCCGCCCGTGCTCACACCCCGGTCGACGCACGCCGCCATCGCGGCGGCGATGGCGGCGACACGCGCACGGACCTGCCCGGCGGAGCGCCGTGCAGCCTCGTTCGCAAAGACGACCTCGGAGATGCTCAGGTCATGTCCAGAACACAACGAGAGCAGTTCCGCTGCCGATGCGAACGGGTAAGGCACGGCATCGTCGCCAGAGGCCAGAAGGCTGCCGGCGATGCCAAATGCCCCCCTCTCGATGATTGTCCCGCCGCCGACCGATAAGTAGCACTTTGCCACCACTACGGTGTTTGAAGCATCAAGCGCCTGGAACTCCAGCGCATTCGGATGCTCTGGCATCACCGTCTCCGGATGTAAGGTGATGTCTGCCTTGGAATCGAAGGCCAGGCACCTTGCGCCGAACGGGACAGCTGCGCGCTTGTCCAGATCCACCAGGCAGTCACCGGCGATTGCAGGGTCGAACCCCTCGGGCGTATGACCGAGCAGACCCAGGGCGACCGCCCGGTCGGTCCCGTGCCCCGGGCCGGTCAGCGCCAATGACCCGTACAACAGGCATCGGACCCGTGCCACGTGGCCGCCGACGGGATCATTCGCCAAAACATGCATGAACTGGTTCGCCGCCAGCATCGGACCCATCGCGTGGGAACTGGATGGCCCGATCCCGATCTTGAACAGTTCGAAGAAGCTGCAGATGCCTCGCACGTCAGCCGTCCCGCATCCCGGCGTGGAGAGCCGCCTGACTGCGGTAGTGCGCGGGGTTGCTCAGGATGAAGGCACGCTCCGCAGGCTTCACCGGTCGGACCATGCGCGCCGGGCATCCGGCCCAGAGCGTTCCCGCGGCGACCATCGTACGCGGCGCAACGATGGCGCCGGCTGCGACCAAGGCACCCTCCTCGATCACCGCGCCGTCCAGGACCACGGCGCCGATCCCGACCAGCGCCCGGTCATGGACCGTACACCCGTGCAGGACCGCCCGGTGCCCCACTGTCACATCGGCGCCAATCGTCACCGCACCCTCGCCGTTGGTCGAGTGGATGACGACCCCGTCCTGGATGTTCGTGCCCTCGCCGATCCAGATCGGTTCCTCGTCGCCGCGCAGGACGCAGCCGTACCAAACCGAGCTGCGCGGCCCGACCGTGACGTCGCCGAGGATAAAGGCGCCGTCCGCGACGAAGGCGTCGCCAGCGATGACCGGAACCCGGCCAGCCAGGGCGCGGATCATGGCACAGCCTCCAAGGCTTGCCGGGCGGGGGCGCCGGCGCGCAGGTGCGCGGTCCCGTCCGCATCGACCTCGCCCGCTGGGTCGAGCATGACCCCATACACGTCCTGCGCACGCTCCCTGCTGAGCAACCCTTCCCTGGCGCCGTGAGCGACGCGCTCAGGCTCGCGCGCCCGGGGCGGGCCGTAGCCGCCGCCCCCAGTGGTGACACTCCGCACCCGCTCGCCTGCGTGCAGGACGACCTGGGCGCACGCCGGCAAAGCCTCGACGCCCCCGTCTTCTCGAATCAGGGATTGCGACGCACGGCCGCCACCCAGGCCGCCTTGCACTCCGGCCGGACCGTTGATGACGCCGTCACTGACGTAGTTGACCGCCACGTCGCACCCGACCGGGCCGAACTCCACCAGCAGCGAGGGCGCCCCGCACCGCCGGCCGGCACCCTCGCTGTCGGGCAGCAATCGCCGCGTGTGCACGTGCAGCGGCTGCCGCAACTCGTCCAGCTCGACACTGTCGATGTAGATCAACCCGGCATTGCCCACATGGCCAATCGTGAGCCATGCGTCGGTTTCCGCCGAAGCCGCGCCGCCGGTCAGGCCCAGAAACAACTGGTTGATGAACGCCGCCCCCGTCCGCGGATGCACGCCCGACACCACGCCGGAGCACGGCGGCATGATCGCGCCGCATTCCGCCAGCCCGGCGCCCTCGGCAACCTCCGCCATGGCGCACTGCACCGCGTTGGCTACGCGATCCGCCACGTTGGTTGTCGCGACCGACGTGCTTGCCGGGTGGCGCGGGATGCCGACGACGCAGCCGTCGCGCAGCGCCACTCCGATCCGCCGGAACGAGCCGGCGTTCTTGGGAACGTTCGGCGGCAGGCTGTTGAACACCCCCACCATCGCCGACGTGCGGGCGCAGGCCTCGGACAGGTTCAGGCCGTTGGGCAGGCTGTCAATGTTGCGCATCAGGTCCACTTCGATCCGGGCGCCTTTGGGGTCCACCCGCACCGTGGCCTCGACCGGGATGCCGCCCGCCGGCGTGCCGGGGAACGGGTCGTGCGTGCTGATCCGGGTCGCGGCACCAGCCGGCAAGGCGCGGACCGCCGTGACCATCCGGCGTTCGGAATAGTCCAGCCACGCGGCAGCGAAGGCGTCGAGCGTGTCCCACCCGGCCTCCGCGCCCAGCGCGGACAGCTCCCGCTCCCCGATCCGCGCGGCGCCCACCATGGCGAGGTAGTCGCCCCACCACTGGTCCGGGACCCGGATGCGCATCCGGCACATGCGGACGATATCTTCGATGTCGGCGTAGCCGCGCTGGACTTGCACCGCCGGGAAGATCAGCGCGCCCTCGGCGTATACGTCCACGGCGGCTCCATGGTACGTCGTCGGAAGCGAGTTGCCGATGTCGGCCTGGTGCGCCTTCACCACCAGCGTGAAGCGGTGGCGCTCAGTCCCGTCGTGCACCGGCACCAGCAGCGTGTGGTCCGCCGCATGGGAGCAGCCGTGGTAGGGAGAGTTGTGCAGGAAGGCATCGCCGGGCTGCGGCGCGGGATGGAAGTCGAGCATGGCCCGGGCCATGAGGTCCGGTCCCGACAGGATGTGGATCGGCAGGCTTTCCGCCGCTGCCAGCAACTCGCAGCCGGCGGTGACGACGCAGCAGGAGAAGTCCCGCGCGATGTTCAGCACGCCGGACCGTCCCGTCCGCAGCAACGTGTTCGCCATCTTGCGCGCGATGCCCTCGAAGCGGCTATTCAGCACCGAAAGGCGGACGCCATCCATGGGGAAAGCCGTCATGGTGCCACCTCGATCAGCAGGCTTCCGGAGCGCCGCCGCGACACCCGCGCCTGCGGGTCGATCACGACGGTGGTGAAGGCGCTCTCGACGATGGCAGGCCCCTCGATCACGCGGCCGTCGGGAATTCGGTCGAGCTGGTGCAGCGGCACCGGGGCGAAGCCGCCGGCGCTGAACCAGGCGTGGCGGGTCGCGGGGTGCTGCCCGGTGGCCTCCCCTTGCAGCCGGCCGATGCTCGCCTGGCGTATGCGACACGAGACCTGGGCCGAGAAACCGACGATCTCGACTGGGCTTGCCGGGTCGTCGATGGCGAACAGGTCCCGGTGGGCGGCATGGAAGGCCGACACAAAGGAATCGAGGTCGGCGGCGTTGCCGAACCTGGCCGTCGGCAGCGGCACCTCGATGTCCCACACCTGCGTGGCATAGCGTGCCTCGGCCATCACCAGGCGCTGCACGGCAAAGGCGCCCTGCCCGGGTCCGGCCGCGAACGCATCGCACTGCGCCGCCAGTTCTTCCAGCACGCGGTTTGCGCCGGCCCGGTCGAAGTCCGCCGTCGAGCTGAAGAACGCCGCCCGGAAGTCGGCCTTGAGATCCGACATCAAGGCTCCGGCCGCCGAGAGCGCCGCGCCGAGTTCCGGCACCAGCAGGGAACGGCAGCCAAGGGATCGGGCGATGCGGACGGAGTTCAGGCCGGCCGCACCGCCGCCGCCGACCAGCACGGCCTCGCGGGGGTCGATGCCCTGGCTGACGGTGATGTCGTTGATGGCGCGAACCATGTTGGCGGTCACGACGTTCAAGATGGCGTCCGCCGCTTGCTCGACGCCCATGCGAAGCGGCGCCGCGACGGCCCGCTCGACCGCCCGGACCGCCGCGTCCCGGTCCAGCGCCATGGAGCCGCCCAGGAAGCGGCCGGGGTCGATGTGGCCCAGCACCACGGAAGCGTCGGTAACGGTCGGGTCCTGACCGCCGCGGCCATACGCGGCCGGGCCGGGCACGGCGCCCGCGCTTTGCGGGCCGACATGCAGCAGGCCTCCGTCGTCGACCCAGGCGATGGAGCCGCCGCCCGCGCCGACGCTCTTCACGTCCACCCAGGGGAAGCCGATCGCGATCCCGCTGAAGGCCGGCCCGATCCAGGTGTCCCGCGTCGTCGGGATGCGTCCGCGCCGGACCAGGCTGACATCGTAGGTGGTGCCGCCCGTGTCGGCGACGATGACGTCCTGCACGCCGGTGTCCAGGTCCGCGAAGTGGCCGCCGGCGACGGGCGCAAGGGCGGGGCCGGAGTTGATGATGTCGATGGGCCGGGCCGCTGCGTCGGCGGCGTCCACGACCCCGGCCTGGCTGGTGACCATCAGCACACGGCCGTCGAAGCCCGCGTCGCGCAGGCGGCCGGTCAGGCTGCGCAGGTATCCGCCCATCAGCGGCTTGAGGCTCGCATCGACGGCCGCCGACGATGCGCGGCGGAACTCGTGGATGGCCGGGTTCAGCCGATGCGACAGCGTGACGGGCACGCCGGGCAGCACCTGGGCCAGGATGGACTCGACGGCCAGCTCGTGGGCCGGGTTGAAGACGGACCACAGCAGGCAGACTGCCACCGCCTCGACCCCGGCCTCGACGAGCCGGGCCGCGATGCCCTCCACGGCGCCGCGGTCCAGCGGACGCAGCACGGTGCCGTCCGCCAGCACCCGCTCCGGCACCTCGAACGTGAGCCGCCGCGGGATGTAGGGTTCGGGGTAGGGCGTGGCGAAGTCGAACGGCGACAGCCGTCCACCCATCCGCAGCACGAGCACGTCGGGGTGGCCCTGCGTGGTCAGGAAGGCCGTGCGCGCGGTCCGGCCGGTGACGATGGCGTTCAGCGCGTGGGTGGTGCCGTGCACGAAGGTGTCGCCGCGCCCGAGCATGTCCCGGGTTCCCAGCCCGGATGCCGCTGCCGCCTTGCCGAGCGCGTCCAGCACGCCCGCGACCGGGTCGGACGGCGTGGTGGACGCCTTGAACATGCTCAGCCGGCCGGCCCCGTCCTCGACCACCAGGTCGGTGAACGTGCCGCCGGTGTCGCAGGCGAAGCGGAGCCGGCCGGGATCAGAACCCGACACGGTCGCCGCCCTTGAGGCCCAGGATCGAGCGTGCCTGGGCCGGCGTCGCCACCGTCATGCCCAGCTCCTCGATGATCCGCCGGATTTTGCTGACCTGCTCGGCGTTGCTGCGCGCCAGCTCGCCGCGGCCGATGTACAGGCTGTCCTCCAGGCCCACGCGGACGTTGCCGCCCAGCAGGGCGGCCTGGGTCAGGAAGCGCATCTGCATCCGGCCGATCCCGAACACCGACAGGCGGTAATCCGCCCCGAACAGCCGGTCCGCCGTCTGCTTGAAATGCATGACGTGGTCAAGCTCCAGCCCGATGCCGCCCTGGACGCCGAAGATGCCCTGCACCAGGAAGGGCGGCTCGATCAGCCCCAGCTCCACGAAGTGCCGCAGCGTGTAGAGGTGGCCGATGTCGTAGCACTCGAACTCGAACTTCGTGCCGTAGGCCTGGCCGACCTCGACCATGATCCGCCCGATCATCTCAAACGTGTTCGGGTAGATCGAGGCCCGGCTCCGCTCAAGATAGGGCTTCTCCCATCCGTGCTGCCACGCTTCCCGCTTCCCCGCGAGGCCGGCGACGACGAAGTTCATGGAGCCCATGTTCAGGCTCGCCACCTCCGGCCGCGCGGCGTGCGCGGGGGCCAGCCGCTCCTCCATAGACATGCCGAGGCCGCCGCCGGTGGTGACGTTGATCACGGCGTCCGTCGCCTGCTTGATGCGCGGCAGGAAACGCATGAACAGCCCGGGATCCTGCTTCGGCTCGCCGGTCTCGGGGTCACGGGCGTGGAGGTGTAGGATCGCGGCCCCCGCTTCGGCCGCCTCGATCGCGCTTTCGGCGATCTGCTCCGGGGTGACCGGCAAATAGGACGACATGCTCGGTGTGTGGATGGCCCCCGTCACCGCACAGGTGATGATGACCGGGTCGGTCCCGTCTGCGCTCATTCCTCGTACTCCATGTTGCCGTCCACCGAGATGCACTGGCCGCTGATGCGCGCCCCGCCCGGGCCGGCCAGGAACGCCGCCATGCCGGCAATGTCCCCGGCCGGGATCGCCGTCCGCAGCGAGACGTAGCGCAGCATGTCCGCCCGGTAGGCGTCCGGGGTGGTCCCGAGCGCGGCGGCCTTGGCGGCGACGATGCGCTGCAGCCGCTCGCCCTCGATCGGGCCGGGCAGGATGGCGTTGACCCGGATGCCGTACGGCCCAAGCTCGCGCGCAAGATTTCGGGTCATGCTCAGGACGCCCGCCTTGGACACGACGTAGGGCAGGCGGAGCGGCAGCCCCGTCATGGCCGAGCTGGAGGAGATGCCGATGATGCACCCCCCGCCCTGCGCCTTCATCGCCGGCACGGCGCGGCGGACGCAAAGGAAATGGCTGGTGAGGTTGACCCGCATCGTCGCCTCCCACTCCTCAAGCGTGACATCCTCGACGGCAGCGGTCGGCCCGGCGATGCCGACGTTGTTGACCATCGCGTCCACCCGGCCGGTCCACGCCAGCAACCCGTCGACCGCCCGCTCCACGTCGGCCTCCTCCGCCATGTCCGCCCGCTCCACCCGCAGCAACGGGTGAAGGCCGCGCAGCGACGCGACCGCGGCCGCGTCGGCATCGACCGCCAGGACCTGGAACCCGGCGCGAGCGAGGGTCAGTGCGATCTCGCGGCCTGCGCCGCCGGCACCTGCCGATACGAAAGCGGACGGTTGTGGATCGGCAGCCATCAATCCGAACGCCTTTTCTGCGATTTCACATATGCATGATCGCCATGGTCCTTGCTGCCGTCAACCTGTATCGCTCCGCGTCCGAAAAATAACCGCCTTGCCGCAAATCACGATTTCTGATATTGCACATTAAGGGTACTCGGATGTCGGCGAAGCAGCTCGCCTCGGCGGCGGGCGGCGGGCGGCGGGCGGTGGCTGGAGCCGGAATGAGGAGTTGATCGTGTCGCTGCAAGGGAAGATCGCCGTCGTGACCGGAGGCTCGCAGGGCATTGGTGCCAGCGTGTGCGAGAGGCTTGCCGCCGACGGGGCGACGGTCTGCGTTGTCGCCAGCTCCAGCATCGCAAAGGCGGAGGCCGTCGCCAGCCGGATCGGTGCAGCGGGCGGCCACGCCATCGCGGCAACGGCCGACGTGACATCAGCGGCCTCGCTGCAGGCGATGGTGGACGGCGTCGTCGAACGGGCTGGCCGCATCGACATCCTGGTCAACTCCGCCGGGGTGTTCTACCCGACGCTGGCCGGGGAGGCGTCGGAGGCGGACGTCGCGCGGATGCTGGACACGAACGTGAAGGGCGTGTTCCTCGCGATCTCGGCGGTTGCGCCCGTCATGCGGGCGCAGCGTCACGGGAAGATCGTCAACCTCTCGTCGGTCGCCGGCTTCATGGGCCTGAAAGGCTATTCGGTTTATTGCGCGACGAAGGCGGGCATCATGCTCATGACCCGCGCGCTCGCGCTGGAGCTTGGCCCGCACGGGATCAACGTCAACGCCATCGCGCCGGGCAACACCGCGACGCCGATGAACGAGAACATCCGGACAGACCCGGCGATGGCCGGATACCTCGAAGCGATGACGGAGAAGACACCGAGCGGCCGGACCTACTCGACCCCGGAGGAGATGGCTGGCCTTGTCGCTTTCCTGGTGAGCGATGCCAGCCGCGCGATGCACGGATCGACGGTATTGATCGACGAAGGCTTCTCGGCCGGCCTATAGGGCATCCCGATGCTTTCCGGACAGGGTCTTGCGCGGGCGACCGGATCAGGCGCACGCGACGGGGACAGGGACATGGCCGGTGAACATGGAGCCGAGCAATGAGACCTTCCCAAATACACCGCAAAGAGGCTGCAGGCCGCCGCGGCCGCGTGCGGCAAGCGACCCCGAGTCTTGGCCTGGTGGATGCAGCCAGCGACATCTCGCTTGAGCGGCAGGTGTATGAGCTTCTGAAACGCGGCATCATGTCCGGCGTGTTCGCGCCCGGCGCCAGCCTGACCAGCCGGTCCGTCGCGGACAGCCTCGGCGTCAGCGCCTCGCCGGTTCGGGACGCCATGAAGCGGCTGGAAGGGGACGGCGTTCTCAAAAGCCGAGAAAAAAGCGCCTATTTCCTCACCGAACTCGACCGGTCGGACTACGAGGACATCATCGCCCTGCGCCTGCGGCTGGAAGGGTATGCGACGGCGGAGGCGGCGAAGGTCATGGACGACGCGACGGTCGCACAGTTGCGGCAGCTCAACCGCGACTACACGGCGAACGTGAGGATGGCGTCGGAGAGCCTGAAGTTGAACTTCGCCTTCCATTTTGGAATCTACCGGCTCGCCGGCTCGCCCGTGCTCATCGAGCTGATCGAAAACCTTTGGCTGCGCATCGGCCCGTTGCTGCAGTTCCATGCCGAGGACGGCGACTTCACCGAGCTGACGGCGAATCATGAGCGGATCATCGACGCGCTGGCGGCGCGCAACGACCGAATGGCCGAACGGGCGTTGCGGCGCGACCTGACCGACGCGGCGCGCGTGATCATGCCGCGGCTGAAGGCGGACAGGCGGTCGCCCGATCCCTCGGCCAATCGCCTGCCCAACGCCGCATGAGCGTTCCGGGAGCCGTCGGCGGCTCGTCGAGTTGGAACTTCCGCCAGCTCTCCAGCCACTTGCTCAACGGGTTCGGCGGGATTGGCGAAGGCTTGTCGGTCCAAATTGCCCGGGACGGTCGCCGCATCCTGTGGTGTGCCCATGAAAGTGGGCCGAAAAATTTCACCGGCATCGACGTGTCTGATCCGCGCTCTCCACGGATCGTCGTCCAAACCGAGCTGCCGCAGCGCCACATGCGGTCGAACTCGCTTGAGGTCGTGGGCGACACGCTGGTCGTCGCCTACCAAACGCAGAAGACCGGTCAGCAGCCGGCCGGGTTCGAAATCTTCGACGTGTCGGCGCCGGACAGCCCTCGGTCCGTCTCGTTCTTCGACTGCTCGGGCCCGCAGTCCCGCGGCGTCCACCAGCTTTGGTTCGTGGATGGCGAGTACGTCCACCTCAGCGCCGGCGCGCCGGACTTCCATCCGCTCAACCCTCTGGACGACCAAATCTACCGGATCGTGGATGTCCGCGACCGGTCAAAGCCCGTCGAGGTCGGCCGTTGGTGGCTGCCCGGCACCCGGGCCGGGGACGCGGCGCCCCCGCCTGAACGGCATGAGCCTCGGTTTGACTTCGGATTCCGCGCCCACAACACCAACGTCTATCCCCGCCGCCCCGACCGGGCCTACCTCGGCTACCTCGACGGCGGCATGGTCGTGCTCGACATCGCCGACAAGGCCAGGCCGACGGTGGTCGCACGTTGGGACAACTCCCCGCCTTACGCCGGCTTCACCCATACCGTGCTGCCGCTGTTCGATCGGGAGCTGCTGGTCGTCAGCGACGAGACGGTCGTAGAGGATGGCGGCGACTGGCCGAAGCTGATCTGGATTTTGGATACCAGGTTCGAGGCGAACCCGGTCCCCATCGCGACCTGCCCGATGCCGCCGCTCCAGGGTTTCGCGCACCGCGGCGGGCGATTTGGGGCGCACAACCTTCACGAGAACGTCCCGTTGCCGACGTCGTGGCAGTCCGACCAGATCATCCTCGGCACCTTCTTCAATGGTGGCCTACGGGCCTTCGACATCGCCGATCCCTACCGCCCGACCGAGATCGGCTACTTCGTGCCGGCCGCCCCGAACGGCTCGCCGGTCGGCAGCGTGCAGATCAACGACGTGTTCGCCGACGAGCGCGGCGTGGTCTACACGGTGGACCGCCATGCAGGCGGACTTTACGTCTTGGAAATGGACTTCTGAGCCGCGTGGGCGCCCCAGCAACCTTCGGCGCGGCCGGCCCGTTCGGGCGCCCGCAGCGTACGCCGCGCGCGTCGCGCATTCCCGTCATCCTCGTCACCGGCCACCTCGGCGTCGGCAAGACGACGGCCATCAAGCATCTCCTCGCCACGGAGGAAGGGCGGGACAGCGCCGTGGTGGTGAATGAGTTTGCGGAGTTCGGCGTTGACGACAAGCTGATCGCCAGCCAGGGCGCGACGACGGCGCTGCTGCGGAACGGCTGCATCTGCTGCACCGTGCGCAGCGAGATCGACACGACCCTCCGTGACCTGGCTGCCAGCCGGGCCGCTGGCGCCATCCCGCACTTTGCCCGCGTCATCATCGAGGCCAGTGGGGTGGCCGACCCCGGCTCCTTGCTCCATACCCTGCTCAGCGAACGGGCGCTCGGCGGCCATTACTACCTGCAATCCGTCGTCACCGTCGTCGATGCTGCGGTCGGCCGGCCATCACTGGACCGGTCCGACGAGGCCCGCCGTCAAGTCGCGGTGGCGGACCGGATCGTGATCACCAAGGCCGACATCGCCGGCAGCGCCGGCCGGGACGCCACGTGCGCCCTCGTCCGCAGCTTGGCCCCGAGCGCCAAGCTGGCCGTCGCCGTGGACGGCCGGGTCGCGCCCTCGTTCCTGCTGGGCGACAGCGGGCTGCCGCGCCGTTCCCGGTTCATCGCGGACACGCCGCCCGGCCACGCATCGGACCTCGTCTCCTTTACCTTGACTTTCGACATGCCGTTCCGTTGGTCCACGCTTTCGGCCCTGCTTGGGTTCCTCGGCAGCCTGCGCGGCCCGGACATCCTGCGCGTGAAGGGCATCGTGGCCGTCGAAGGGGCTACAGGCCCAGTGGTGCTCAACGCCGTGCACCACATCGTGCATCAGCCGATCGTTCTGCAGGCCTGGCCGGACGGCGCCCCCCTTTCCCGCATCATATTCATCACGCGGGATCTTGCACGGGACGGCGTCGCAGCGTTGTTCGCAGCCGTCCGTACCCTCGGCACGTCTTGACGGAGGTCACCCGTGCCTGAACACGGCAGCGACTACGGCCGCACTGCCGCACGCGGCCACAGCCGCCCGGGGCGGGACACGCGCCCGAGCGGTATCACCGTCGACATCCACTCGCACGTCATGGTGCCGGAAGCGGCGGCCTTGACCCGGCCGTTCACCGATCCGTCGCGCGCGCCGCTGGCCGAGTTCGCCACCGACGAGACACGGGTGCTCAACCGCAAGCAGGACGCGGACCGGCGGCCCAACCTCCTCGACATGGACGTGCGCCTGGCCGATATGGATGAAGCCGGCATCGATTTTCAAATCGTCATGCCGCCGCCGCCCCAATGCACCTACGGCGTCCCGCTGAACGTCGGCCTCCAGGCAGCCCGGATCATCAACGACAGCCTAGCCACCTTTGTCGCCCGCAGACCGGACCGCTTCGCTGCCCTGGGCACGGTGCCGATGCAGGATGGCGAGGCCGCGGCGGCGGAACTGGAGCGCGGGATGCGCGAAGGCGGGCTGAAGGGGGTCCAAATCCTGACGTCCATCAACGGCAGGGAGGTGGCCGACCCGGCCCACGACCCGTTCTGGGCGAAAGCGGAGGCGCTCGGGGCTGTCGTGATGCTGCACCCGAACGGCTTCACCGAGGCTCGCCGCATGAGCCGCAACTACTTCAACAACGTCATCGGCAACCCGCTGGAAACGTCCCTGGCCCTGCATCACCTGATCTTCGATGGGATGATGGAGAGGCATCCGGGATTGAAGGTCGTCGCCGCCCATGGCGGGGGCTACCTGCCGGCCTACTCCGGCCGCATGGACCATGCCTGGGGCGCACGCCCCGACGCGCGCGGCGCGCTTCCGTCGCCGCCGCCGACCTGCCTTAAGCGGGTGTATTTCGATTCCGTCGTGTTCACGCCGCACCAGCTTCGCAACCTTGTCGAGCTGTTCGGCGCCGGGCAGGTGGCGATGGGGACGGACTACCCCTACGACATGGCGGAAAGCGATCCATTGGGCCATCTCGCCTCGGCCGGGCTGGACGAGGCCAGCCGCGCCGCAGTCGCGGGCGGCACCGCGAAGGCGCTGTTTGGATTGTGAGGCCCAGCCCGCCGTTCGCAGGTCACGCCGTCACGCGAAGCGGCGAATAGGCTGGGGAAAGCGCCTCCGCAGCCTCACCGCTTGCGCAACCGCTCCAGGATCAGGGCGGCGATGATGACGCAGCCGAGCACGATCATCTGCATGTAGCCGCCGACACGCACGAGGTTCATGCCGTTGGACAGCACGGTGATGAACAGGGCGCCCAGCACTGCTTCCGGCACGCCACCCGTGCCGCCCCGCAGGCTGACGCCGCCTACGACGGCGGCGGCAATGCTCTCAAGGGCGAGGTTGCCCCCAAGGTTCGGCTCGCCGGAGCCGGTCCGGGCTGTCAGCATCAGTGCCCCGAGCGCCGCGAGCAGGGAACAAAGGATATAGGCGCACGCCGTCGTCCTCCCGACGGAAAGTCCGGCTGCCGCGGCCGCGCGCGGGTTGGAACCCGCCAACACGAGCGAGCGGCCGAACACCGTGCCGCGCAGCACCAAGTGCCCCGTGACCACCAAGGCCACTGCGATCGCGACGGGTGCGGGCACGCCGCCCACGGATCCACTGTAGAGCAGGCGCAGAAACGCCGGCGAAAAGCCGACGACAGGCCGGCCGTCGGAGATGGTCGTGGCAATGCCGAGGCATACGTTCAGGCTGCCGATCGTGGCCACGAACGGGCCGACGCGCAGCATCGTGACGCTGACCGCATTGAACAGGCCCACGCAGGCTCCGAGCGCCAGCCCGGCGGCGATGCCGCTCCAAGAACCGACGCCCGTCAGCACGAGTGCGGACAGCACGCTGACCGCGGACACGCAGGCCCCGAGCGACAGGTCGCAGCCCCGCACCAGCAGCACCAGGGTTTGCGCCAAGGCGAAGATGGAGAGATAGCTGGCCTGTTGTGCGATGTTCAGCAGGTTCCCGGCCGACAGCACGCGAGGCTCGAACGCTGCCAGGGCCGCCAGCAGCATCAAAGGCAGGGCGGCAGGCAGCAGGCGGGCGAGTTGCTGCAATGACGCCGTGCGGCGCGCGACGCGCCGCGGCGCTGCCAGGTCAGACGGCATGGGCGCGCCGGGGCAATTGATCGAGTGCCACTGCAAGCACCACGACGAGGCCGAGGCAGACGAGCTGCAGCTTGCTGCCGATGCCGAGCAGGTTCAGCGCGTTTGTCAACGTGACCAAGAACAACGCGCCCAAGCACACCAGTTCGATCCGGCCCACGCCGCCCCGCAAGCTGGCGCCTCCGATGACGGCTGCAGCGATGCTCTGCAACGTCAGCTCGCCTCCCGTCGTGGCCTGTCCCGACCCGATGCGGGCCGTGATCAGCAGGCCCGCCACCGAGGCGAGCAGGCCGCTCGCGGTGTAGGCGAAAAACAGCACGCGCCTTGCCGGTACGCCGGAGGCCGTCGCCGCCGGCAGGTTGCCGCCGCCCGCCCGCATATGCCGGCCCATCACGGTCCTGTTCTGGACCACCCAGACGATGCCGACCAGGAGCATGCCTTGGTAGACCGAGATGGGAAGCCCGGCCACCAAAGCCCGCCCGAAATCGCGCACGAAGGACGCCGGCATGCCATAGACCGGCACTCCGTTCGTCGTCTGCAGTGCGAGACCGGACGCGATGGATGCCGTGCCTAGCGTGACCATGAAGGACGGCAGCCGCATCAACGCCACGCAGGCCGCATTGGCCGCCCCGACGAGAAGCCCACACCCAAGCCCAGCCGTGACGCCGCAGGCGATCGCGACGCCAGCCGGCTGGCCGAAGGCAGAAACCGCCGACATGGCCGTGGCCGACACGGCGCTGGTCAGCGCTATGACGGCGCCGACCGAGAGATCGAAGCCGCCGACGACCAGGACCAACATCTGACCTGCGGCCACCGTGATCAGGGAGGAGCCGCTGCGCAGCACGTTGAGGAGGTTGTTCACGGAGGTGAAGCGCGGCTCCAGCAACGCCAGCGCGCCGGCCAGCACCACCACCAGGACTGGCAGCAGGCCGGCCGGCGCCCAACGCAGGACCGGCATTGCCCATCGCCCGCTCATGCCGCCTCGGTCCGGGCCAGCGCACGCTTCCGGCCGAAGAAATGCGGCAGGACGTCGGTTTCCTCCATCTGGTCGGCCGGCAACTCCGCGACGGTGCGGCCGTCGCGCATGACGTATAGCCGGTGGCAGAGGTGGAGGAGCTCCGTAAGGTCCGACGAGGCGATGACGACGGAGGCGCCCTCCGCCACCAGCTTCGCGATCTGATCGTACACCTCACGCTTTGCGCCGACATCGACGCCGACCGTGGGCTCGTCGAACAGGAAGATCCGCGTGGGGCGCGCGAGGCCCCGGGCCAGCACGACCTTCTGCCGGTTGCCTCCGGACAGGTTCACCGCGGGCCGCTCTATGCCTGGCGGCCACAGGCGCAGGCGGTCGGCGATGCCGTGGACACGGCGGCTCTCCGCCCGCAGCCGCAGCACGAAGGCCCTGGCGAAATCCGGCCGATCCAGGGCGGCCATGGAGGCGTTCTCGCGCACCGGCCGGTTGAGGGCCAATCCCTCCGCCACGCGGTCCGATGGGAAGTAGGTCACGCCGGCCCGCAGCATCATGCGCGGCGAGACGGCCGACACAGGCTGGCCGAACAGCTCGATGTCGCCGCCCGCCCGCGCTTGCAGGCCGAACACGGCCCGCAGCGCCTCGCTCTTGCCGCAGCCAACGAGACCGGCAATGCCGACGATTTCGCCGGCGCGCGCGTGAAACGTTGCCTGCTCGACCGGGCCTTCCAGGGACCGCAAGCCCACCACGGACAGCGCCATTGCGCCGGGCCGGTGCGGGACGCTTGGGTAGAGGGCGTCCAGCTTGCGCCCGACCATCAGTTCGATCAGCCCGGTCTCGCTCACGTCGCTGGCGGCAACGGTCGCGACATTCCGCCCGTCCCGCAGAACCGTGACCCGGTCGGCGAGGGCGCTGATCTCAGCCATGCGGTGGGAAACGTAGACGATACCGACGCCCTGCTCCCGCAGTCGCCGTACGAGGGTGAACAACGTCTCGGTCTCCCTTTCGGAAAGCGAGGCTGTCGGCTCGTCGAGGATCAGCAGCCTCGGCTGGGCGAGCAAGGCTTTGGCGATCTCCACCATCTGCTGCTGCGCCCTGGACAGGCTGCCGGTCCGCGCGCGCATGTCAAGGTCGAAGCCGAGCGAGGCCGCCGCCTGTCGTGCCTGCTCGCCCATCGCGGAACGCCGCAGCACCCCGCACCAGGCGGACTCGCGGCCCAGGAACAGGTTTTCCTCGACCGTGAGGTCCGGAGCGAGGCTGAACTCCTGGAACACGGCGCCAATGCCCAGGCTGCGTGCCCGGTGGGGGGTCAGGGCCTGCAGCTCCGACCCGGCGAGCCGGAACTGCCCGGCATCCGGACGCAGGACGCCGGCCATGACGCCGATCAGGGTCGACTTGCCGGCGCCGTTTTCCCCGAAAAGCGCGTGAACCTCGCCCGCCTTGATCTCAAGGCTGACCCGGTCCAGCGCGAGTACGCCGGGAAAACGCTTCGTCACGGCGCTGAGCTGCAACAGGACCTGCCCGGCGCACGGGGCGGCCATCAGTTCGGCTTGACTTGGTAGACCGGGCGGAAGTCGGCCGGTGCCAGCACCAGGCGCATGTCAATCTGGTTGAAGTTGCTTTTACCGACCATCTCCGGAACCGGCCGCACGAATCCCATGACCGGCTGCTTCTCGAGCGCACGGACTGCCATGTCGATGGCGATGCGGCCCTCCAGGACGGGGTATTGCGTCGCAAACCCCAATATGCTGCCGGCCTTGAGGGCGTCGAGCATCGCCTGGTTCTCGTAGGCCGACACGATCTTCACGTCGCCCTCGCGTCCCACCTCGGCGACGGCGCCGATCGCCGCCTCGGCCGTGGGGGCGGTGCCCCAGATTACGTCCATGTCGGGGTAGGCTTGCAACGCGTCCTGAATCAGCGCGAGCTGGACGGCCACGCCGCTGTCGCCGAACTTCTCCGCGAGCACTTTCACGGGACTGCCCGCCACGGCGCGCTTGAAGCCGTCGTTGAACTGCTCCGCCCAGCCCGAGCCTGCGGGGCCTGGGAATGTCACGGCGCGCGCGGCCTTGCCCTTCAGGGCGGCCACAAGGTATCGGCCGGTCTGCTCCCCCATCTCGGCCTGGGCGACGTAGATCTTGGCCGCGGTGGCCGATTGCGGCATGGGGTTGACGGCGCCGATCACCGGAATGCCACGTGCCCGGGCTTCTTGCACCTTCTGCGTGAGGCCGGCCTCGGAGATCGCGCCGATGATGATCGCGTCGAATTTGCTCGCTAAGCAGTCGTCGAATTGGGAGATTTGCCGCGGCAGGTTGTCGTAGCCGCCAGCCTCGTACACCGTCATGCCGACGCCCATGCGCCGGGCCTCCTCGGCGAACCCGTAGTCCACTGCAACCCAAAAGCTGTCTTTCATGTGCGGGAACAGGACGCAAAGGTTCCAAGCCTTGGAGGCATGCCCCAACGGCGTGTAATCGGTCGGGACATCCTGGCCGGAGCTGGCGTCGATGACCTTGACCGGCCACCAGCGTTCCTGTGCCTGCGCTCCGCCAAGGCCTGAATACGCGATGAGCGCCGCAGCAATCAAAGCTATTCTGCTGACCATCATGCTTATCTCCCAAAAGAACTTCCTAGTCATGTCCTGGCATGTATTCCGACCGCTTCTTTCTGACGATCACACAAATCATCATGGTCAGTGATATCGGGTGCGATCGCTACCCATTCTCCGTCTTGCTGAGCCGCATTTCAGAGTCCCAGGTACGCGTTTCGGACGATGTCATTCTCTCGCAACCCCCCGATGCTCTGGGCCGAAACGACGATATCGCCGTGAGTCATGACGTAGCCGCAGTCAGCAAAGCGGACGGCTTGGCGAAAATTCTGTTCGGCCATCAGCACCGACAGCTCGCGGTGGCTCTTGAAATGTCCGATCGCCCCCATCGTCTTGCTCACCAACCGCGGGGTCAGCCCGACGGATGGCTCGTCCACGACAAGAAGGCGCGGCTTGGCCATCAGCGCGCGGCCGAGGGCCACCCTCTGCTGTTCGCCGCCGCTCATGCTGCCGGCCCGCTGCCAGCGGCGCGGCTGGAGGGCGGGGAACATCTCGTAACAGAAAGCCAGGTTGCGTTTCATGGCCCGGCGCGCAGCGCCCCGGTCGAGGGGCTGGATTGGTCACCGTAGGTGATGAACTCGACCGGTCGACCGAGCAGGCCACCCGCCTCGTTTGCCTTGCGACGCCAGATCCCCCCGGCCATGAGTGCCGATTTATCTGCCGCGGCGAAGCCGCCCGTTGACGACAACGGCAGCCTGATGCGGATCGGCTTCTGCTGTGCCACAGAGGCCCGCGGCAGCACCCCGGCCAGCGCGGACGCGCCCAGCAGGGTGTTCAGGCGCTGTCGGTCGATGGCACTCATATCGCCCATCCAATGTTAGCGGCTGATCGCCAACAGGCACCAGCAAGCTTTAATCTGATATGGCAGAAATATGGTCTGCAGCGGCAGCGCAGGTCAAGCAGTTTGCTGCGGTGACCAGACCCCCGTATTTTCTTCCACTTGGAGCTTAGAGTCCGGCCCTTGACGGGGTGGCTGGATGAAGCAGAAGCGGTTCACGGAAGAGCAGATCATCAGCGTTCTGAAGGAGGCCAACGCAGGGGTGGTGGTGGCGGACCTGTGCCGCAAGCACGGGATGTCGAGCGCGACGTTCTAGGCCTGGAAGTTGAGGTATGGCGGGCTAGAGCTGTCCGAGGCCAAGCGGCTGCGCGGGCTTGAGGAAGAAAATGCCAAGCTGAATCGGCTGCTGGCCGAGGCCATGCTCGACAACGCAGGCCTGAAGGACCTGCTTGGAAAAAAATGGTGACGCCCGCCGCCAGGCGCAAAGTCGCCGAAACGCGAAGCGTTTGCGGCTGAGGTCGCGCATCTCAGGGTGAGCCTTGGGGTGAGCGAGCGGCGGGCGTGCGGCATCATCGAGGCGGACCGGACAAGCATCTGGTATCGGCCGCGGCGCGGCGACGATGCCGCGCTGCGTGGGCAACTGCGCGCGCTGGCCCGGCAACCCCGGCGCTTCGGCTACCGCCGGTGCATTTGGCGCGTGCCGCTGCGGCAGGACGGCGAGGTGGCCAAGGTGGGCGTGTTCGTGCAGCTGTCCGGCGGCTGGGACGGCCCGGACGGGCTGGCCTTGGACAGCCGGGGGCGGTTGGCGATCGCTCATGTCGGCATGGGGCGCGTGTGGATCGTCGACCAGTTCGGCGAGCCGGTCTATCGCGTGCGGAGCTGCGCTGGAATGCACACGACGAACGCGGCCTTCGGCGGCCCGGATGGACGGTCGCTCTTTATCACGGAATCAGGGACGGGCAGCATCCTCCGCGTGGAGCTGGACGTCCCCGACAAGGCGATGTTCTCGCACGCGGGCTGAGGGCAAGGGCAGGCGCGGTGAGGCGGAGTTGGCCTGGAAAGGCTGCAAGCGCCGCTCTCGCCGCGTTCAACTTTCCATCAGACGCATCACCCAGTCGGAGACCACATCCCTGCTGCTCATGTCGGCCTGCACCAGACCGTCGATCATGAAAGTTGGCGACGCATGGATACCGTTCTGGCGAGCGTATTTGCAGTGCCATTTGATCTCCCGGTCAAGATCGGGAATTGCGAAGGCCTCGATGAGTTTGGCGCCGCTATACCTTTCGATTCGCGTGATGATGTCCTTCGGAGCGGCTTCAAGATTTGGGCCGGCGCAGTGGTGGTCGAACTCGAACTCCTGTCGATGTGCGGCGACTGCCGCCATGACTGCCTTTGCGGCCTCCTTTCCGCCTTCGAGGGTTGAGGCAGCCAGGATGCAGCGCACGACGACACCTGAATACATGTGCCAAGGCTGTGACTGAAGTCGGATTTTGACGGCGATGCGATCTTCGCCAGCCTGTGCAAGCAGGTCATCGAGCTTGCCGAATGCCTTCACAGAAAACGGGCAGGTCGGTTCAAGGAACATTTCGAACACTCGGGAGCCGTAGCCCCAGACGAGCGGATCGGCGCGCCATGTCATCTGCTGCATGCAAATCATTCCAGTTTGTCTATTTCAGCTATACAGAGATCGTCCGGAAGAGATGAAATTTGGGGCGGCAAGCCCTGCGGCGCGATCCTGAGCCGCGCCGCCCGCATCGCCGTCTTGCCGACTTCGCATCCAGGTCAAGCACGGTCCCACGATCAGGCCGAACGTGAAATTTCTCTTGATGAGAGTCGGCGCAGTCGTCACGGTTCTGCATTGGCCTCTTTTGGGCTTGCTGTGGCTTGTGCCCCAGTATCGGACAGCGGCACGCGTTGGCCAACCCAATCACAGGATTGGTTGGTTCGCCCCGTTGTAATGCTTTCAATCTGCCGATTATCATCTCCTCAAGCGTCCTCTCCCCGGCGCACACTGCCGCAGTTCGGTCGCTTGACGAGGTCACACATGCCGCACGTCACACAACCAAGGCCAGGCGAAGTCGGCATCCAGGGCGCTGCCGGCCTTCCCTTCGACAACAAGCACCTCGACAGGCTTCTCGAGGCCGCCGATGTCGATATCCTGCTGGTCACGTCGAAACACAACATCCAATACATGATGAGCGGCTACCGTTTCTTCTTCTTCGATCAGTTCGACGCCATCGGCATCACGCGTTACCTTCCGATCCTTGTCTATCCAAGGGGACGGCCGGATCACGCGGCCTACGTCGGCAACGCGATGGAGGACTCGGAGGCAGAAAACGGCCGCTTCTGGTGCCCAACGGTTGAAACCAGGTCTTGGGGCACGCTGGACGCCACGGCTCTCGCGGTCAACCACATCCAGCGCATGGGGCCGCCGAACGCCAGGATCGGAGTTGAGTTCTCGTTCTTCCCAGCCGATGCGATGGACGCTTTGCGGTCGGCGTTGTCCGATTGCCGGATCGTCGACGCCCACCTCCCGTTGGAGCGGCTTCGGGCCGTCAAAACCCCGGACGAATTGGCCCTGATCCGCGAAGCGTCCGACCGCGTCGTCGATGCGATGCTCGCGACCTTCGCCGATTGCCGTCCCGGCATGACGAAGCGCGATTTGACGGCCCGGCTGCGCCAAGAAGAACTCGATCGGACATTGAGCTTCGATTACTGCCTAATCACGGCCGGCTCAGGTTTCAACCGCGCGCCAAGCGATCAGGTCATCAACTCCGGCGACATCATCTCCCTCGACTCTGGCGGCAGGTACGGCGGCTACATCGGCGACCTCTGCCGCATGGGGATCGCCGGCAGACCAGATGCCGAGCTGGAAGACTTGCTAGGCTGGGTGGAAGCCATCCAGCAGGCGGCCAGAGCGCCGATCCGGCTCGGGATGCAGGGACAGGAGATCTTCGCCGCGGTTGAAGGCGTCCTGTTGTCGTCTCCGTACTCCGCCGACACCCATTTCGTGGCGCACGGAATGGGGATCATCGGACACGAGGCGCCGCGCCTCAGTGACCGCGGCCCGGTCACCTACCCAGCCTATGACGCCGATCTCCCGTTGCAGGCCGGCATGGTGCTGTCGATCGAGACAACGCTGATGCACCCCTGCCGAGGCTTCATCAAGCTCGAAGACACCGTGGCCGTCACCGAAACGGGCTGGGACGCCTTCGGCGACAAGGGCCGGGGCTGGAACTGCGGTACGGCCGCAGCCTGAACGGCGCGCATGGGACCGATCTCTCTCATCCAGGCCAACGCCATGCTGACCGCGTCCTCATGCCGGGCTGCCCCGGTTCAAAGGCTTCCAGCCTCGACCCGCTCATCGGGTGCTCACGGGGGTCGCGATGCTCCTTGAGCAAGCCGCGCGGGACTGGCCGGCACAGCCCGGGAACACCCCCCTCCTGAGCCTGCGGGCCATCCACAAGAAGTTCGGCGGCACCTACGCCCTGCAGGATGTCGGCTTCGATCTCGGCCGGGGGGAGGTGCTCGCATTGCTTGGCGAGAACGGCGCCGGCAAGTCCACCCTGATCAAGATCCTGGCCGGCGTCCACGCCCTTGACCGAGGCGACATCCTCTTCGAGGGCCAGCCGGCCAAGCGGCTTGCCGATCTCCCGATCGCCTTCATCCATCAGGATCTCGGCCTTGTGGACTGGATGACGGTCGCCGAGAACGTTTCGCTGACCCGTGGCTTCGACCGCCGCTTCGGCCTGATCTCGTGGGCGCGGTGCCGATGGACCGCGCAGCAGGCGCTCCGCAGCATCGGCGTGGAGATCGACCCTGACACGCGGGTCCGGTCACTCGGCAGGACCGAACAGTCGCTTGTCGCCATCGCCCGCGCGATCACCACGTCGGCCAAGGTCGTGGTCATGGACGAGCCGACCGCGAGCCTGCCGGCCGACGAGGTCGCCCGCCTTTTCGAGGCTGTCCGGTCCATGCGCGCCCAGGGGGTCGCGGTGGTCTACGTGTCGCATCGCCTTGAGGAGGTTTTCGCCATCGCCGACCGTGTGGTGGTGCTTCGGGATGGCCGGCTTGTGGGAGATCGTGCGATCCAGGCGACCAATCCCGACGACCTCGTCCGCCTCATCGTGGGGGCCGCGGTGAAGCCGGTCATCCGCACGCCGGTCGAGAACACGCGGCGACGCGTTTGGGAGCTGGTGGGTGCAGCCGCGGGCGGCGTCGGCCCAGTGTCCTTCTCCGTCAAGCCCGGCGAGATGCTGGGGCTGACGGGGTTGCGAGGGGCCGGGCAGGAAGCAATCGGGCGCGCGATGTTCGGGCTGCTTCCCTTCACGGCCGGGAGCTGCCTGCTCGACGGCAAGGAGACGGTGATCCGCTCCCCTGCGGATGCGATTGCCCAGGGCCTGCGTTTCGCGAGCGGCGACCGGCGGGGTGAGTCGGTGGTGCCGGGGTTCTCGATGGCCGAGAACATGTTCCTTAATCCGTGTATCAAGAACAAGCCGGTCTTGTCGCCGATCAACCCGGGCTTGGAACGCAGGGCGGCACGCCAGCTGGGCGGCTTCCTCCAGCTCAGCCCGAATAACCCCACGGGATTGGTCGAAGACCTGTCGGGCGGCAATCAGCAGAAGGTGGTCATCGGCCGCTGGCTCGCCCTCAAGGGAAGGCTCCTGATCCTCGAAGACCCGACCGCGGGCGTCGATGTCGGCGCGAAGGGCGAAATCTACCGCCTGCTGTTCGAGGCACTGAAGACCGGGCTGTCGATCATCGTCATCTCGACCGACTTCGTCGAGGTGGCGGCGATCTGTCACCGCGCGCTCGTCTTCAGCCACGGAGCCATCGTATCCGAGATTGCGGAGAACAACTTGACCGCCGAGGCCCTGCTCGGTGCTGCGGCCGTCACGGCCGCAACGCCCGTTCAAGATCAGGCGTTCATGTCACAGGAGGCTGCCGATGGCCCTCTCGCTTCAGTCTGACGCGCTTGAGCCGACGCGCGCCGAGCTGGCAGGCCTGTCGCCTGGCGAGCGCTTCCGGCGCTACCTTCCCGTTTATGGCCTGCCGATCATCGCGGTGCTGCTGGTCGCCCTGTTCTCGGCGCTGTTTCCCGAGACCTTCCCCACGATGGCCAACGCCAATGCCCTGATCGACAACAAGGCCATCATTGCGCTGCTGTCCCTGGCAGTCCTCGCGCCGATGGCGGCGGGCAAGATCGACTTGACGATCGGCTTCGGCATCGTGCTCTGGCACATCCTCGCCATCAGTTTGCAGCTCGATTACCACATGCCGTGGCAGCTCGCGGTGCTGATCGTGCTCCTGCTCGGGGCAGGCCTCGGGCTGGTCAACGCGCTGCTGGTCGAGTTCGCCCAGATCGACGCCTTCGTCGCGACACTCGGGACGGGCACCATCACCTATGCGGTTGCGCTTTGGTATACCGGAGGGCGGCAGGTTGTCGGACAGCTTCCCGACGGCTTCTGCGCAATCGACGGCACCCATGTCGGCGGCTTGCCGATCAGCGCGATCTACGTCCTCGCCCTGTCCTTGGCCCTTTGGCTCATCTTCGACTACCTGCCGCTTGGCCGGTTCATCTACGCAATCGGGGCCAATCCCCGTGCGGCGGCCCTGAACGGCATTTCGGTCCGCCGCTACGTCACACTGAGCTTCATCGGCTCCGGGGTGGTGACTGCCTTCGCCGGAGTCGTTCTTGCAGCGCAACTGCAGATCGGCCAAGCCAGCGTCGGGCTGGATTTCCTGTTGCCTGCCCTTGTGGGCGTGTTCCTTGGCTCGACAACCATCAAGCCTGGCCGGGTGAATGTGTGGGGAACGCTCGTCGGCGTCATGGTGCTGGCGATCGGGATTTCCGGAATCCAGCAGCTCGGAGCAGACTTCTACGTCGAGCCGCTGTTCAACGGGGTCACCCTCATCGGCTCCATCGGCATCGCAGGCTTTGCGCAGCGCAAGCGGATCGGCAGCATCGCGCGCAAGCTGAGTGCCCCCGCCGGTCCCGGCGAAACCGGCGCTTCGGCCGCACCAAGCACCGGGGTCGTCGCGACACCCGGGCCGCAAGCCGCCGGCGTGCCGGTGCCGGACCTGCTGCAGCGCGCGCACGACTACGTTGACCGCATGTCCCGGGCGGTGGCGGTGATCAAGCAGGCGGACAACGACCAGGCCCGCGCACAGGCTTGGCGCGCCGCCATGGCCGATGAAGCAATCGGCGCCGAGCTTCGGCGCCTGACGAGGTCGGATGCCAGGTAGCGCTGGCCCAAGTCGCGCTGGCCCAAGCAGCGCTGAAGGAAACGCAGCCGGGCGCACGCAGGCCGTTGGACATGGAATCAACCAGGAGTGGACGATGACCGAACGAGGTGATTTGACCCGGCGACGCCTGTTGGAATGGGCGGGTGCAGGCGCGGCGACGCTGCCACTGTTCCATATCGGCCATCCAGCCCTTGCGGCCCAAGGCGACCTTGCGGCCCAGGTCGCGGCCGCCAAGGAGATCGTCGCCAAGGCGGCAGCCAGCGAGGTGCCCTGGGACGGGCCGACCACAGGTTCCAAGGCACAGCCCGGCAAGAGCGTCGTCCTCATCTCCGAGGATCAGCGGAACGGCGGGGCGCTGGGCGTCAGCGAAGGCGTGGTGGAAGCGGCGAAGGTGATCGGCTGGAAGCTGACGGTGCTGGACGGCGGCGGCGTCGGTGCCGTCGGGCGTTGGGGGGTAAGTGGCGGGGGGGGGCGGGGGCGGCGGGGTGGGACGTGGGTTGTT